>NZ_KV822070.1:0-38757 GCF_001815825.1 Staphylococcus sp. HMSC068G11 | reverse complement strand
AGGTGTGACCTCCTTGCCATTGTCACCAGACAAAATTAACTTACTTAATTAATGATACACACTTTTAAAAGCTAATGCAACAGTTAATTTTACACTTTGTTAAAATTTTCTTTACAATTGCATAACATATCGTTCTCGTTTTTGACGACTTTTATATATTACTTCACTTATCAATATATGTCAACACTTTTTATGCTATTTTGATATTTTTTGTATCAAATAGAGAAATTCTCTCTTTTCACTTCAAATATTCTAGCATATATTAGTTTTGATTGCTATATGACTATTTTAGCAATTTTGTTATATAATCCTCTATTCATAACTTTATACATCTTTCTCCTTATATGTATTCTTAATCGAGTTTAATCCGTAATTTTTCACGGGTATAATTTCAAGCTAGAAAAATAGGCGCTGCCTTTAAATATTAAGAAGGCAGCGCCAAAACATAATCAATACAATTAAATTTGTAAACATTATGATGGTTTGTAATTTTAAACAATTATCACTAATATAATCTATTTTTGTCTCATGTATGGGAATAGTAATACGTCTCTAATTGACGGTGAATCAGTTAATAGCATTACTAATCTGTCGATACCGATACCTAGACCACCAGTTGGAGGCATTCCGTACTCTAATGCTTCGATGTAATCTTCATCCATATCATGCGCTTCATCATTTCCTTGTTCTTTTTCAACAAGTTGTGCTTCAAAACGTTGACGTTGATCAATCGGGTCGTTTAATTCCGTGAAGGCATTTGCATGCTCTCTTCCTACAATAAATAATTCAAAACGATCAGTAAATCTTTCATCATTTGGATTTTTCTTTGCTAACGGTGAAATTTCAATAGGGTGTCCATAAATAAACGTTGGTTGAATAAGTGTTTCTTCAACTTTCTGTTCAAAAAATTCATTTAATATATGGCCATATTTCATATTTTCAGTAATTTCAATATCATGTTCTTTTGCTAATCTAATCGCTTCTTCATCAGAATTAACATTATAAAAATCTACACCGGTAGCTTCTTTAACAGCATCAACAATGTGAAGTCGTTTCCATGAAGATTCTAAGTCAATTTCTTCACCATTATATTGTACTTTAGCTGACCCAAAAACTTCTTGAGCAATATGTCTGACCATATTTTCAGTTAAATCCATTATATCATGATAATCAGCATAAGCTTCATACAATTCAATCATTGTAAATTCAGGGTTATGTCTTGTAGACACACCTTCATTACGAAAGACTCTGCCTATCTCGTAGACTTTTTCAAGACCTCCGACAATTAATCTTTTCAAATGTAGTTCTATAGCTATACGCATATAAAGAGTAGCATCTAAAGCGTTATGATGCGTAACAAATGGTCGTGCAGCAGCACCTCCAGCAATTTGGTGCATCATTGGTGTTTCTACTTCCAAGAATCCTTGTTTATTTAAATAGTTTCTCATTTCTTGAATTATTTTACTACGATTAATAAACGTTTGCGTACTATCTTCATTTGTAATTAAATCTAAATAACGTTGTCGATATCTTTGTTCTATGTCTTGTAAACCATGGAACTTATCAGGTAAAGGTCGTAATGATTTGGATAGTAAAGTAAACGACTTAGCTTTGACAGAAATCTCGCCCGTATTAGTTTTAAACATGACACCTTCAACACCTATAATGTCACCTAAGTCAGCCATTTTCCAAATGTTAAATTGATCATCTCCAACTTGATCTTTTCTTACATAAATTTGAATTTGGCCTTTCAAATCTTGAATATGTGCAAATCCCGCTTTACCTTTACCACGTTTAGTCATAAGACGACCTGCAATTGACACGTGGCTTTCGTCTTCTTTTTCATGCAATTCTTCCTTAGAGAATTGGTCCCACTGTTCTTTTAACTCACTTGAAGTAGATGAGCGATCGAATCGATGACCAAAAGGATCAATCCCTAAATCAATTAATTCTTGTAATTTTTGACGACGAACTTGCATTTGGTCGTTCATTTCTTCTGACATAAAATTCTCTCCTTTGAACTTTGATTTATCAATTTATTGTTCCATGTCTTTCTGTTGAAAACTTTAGGAGCTATATATTGTTTCCCAATCAGTTTTAATTTATATTTAAGCCTTTCATTATTTCCTTCTTATCTTCATATGTATTGTTATTCCATGAAGGTTGATATTGCATCTAATCAAAGCAAATATGCTCATTTTATTATTCTACAAGACCATCAAAATGTAATAAAGTAATTTATATTTTCATCGAATAGTTGCAAGCTTTATAAACTTATTGATTAGCAATATATGAATTTCTTTCATTAAAAGTTACATTTAAGTTTTAAAACCATATTACTATACTTTATTAATCCTTATATTTTTTCACGCTATTATCAGTTACTACTAGTTGCCCGATACTTTTATTAGAGATCGGTTCTATTTGATTAGTAGCTATATCATTTAATGGGATAAGAACAAACGAACGTTCTTTCATTCTAGGGTGCGGCACCGATAAATTATCTTGTTCAATAATTTGATCACCAAACAACAGTATATCTACATCTAAAGTTCTAGGCCCCCAACGTATTTCTCTTTTACGATGAAGTTGTTGTTCCGTTGCTAAACAACATTTTAACAAAGATTGTGGATTCAATTCAGTTTCTATCTCAATGCACAAGTTTAAGAATTTCGGTTGATTAGTATATCCCACTGGTTCAGTCTCATAAATATGAGAAACTTGCGTTACTTGAATACCTTGATAAGCATGAAGTATTTTAATAGCCTCATTGAGTTGTAGTTCTCTATTTCCAATATTGC
Organism: Staphylococcus sp. HMSC068G11; assembly: GCF_001815825.1. Classification (NCBI taxonomy): domain Bacteria; kingdom Bacillati; phylum Bacillota; class Bacilli; order Caryophanales; family Staphylococcaceae; genus Staphylococcus; species Staphylococcus sp. HMSC068G11. The sequence continues at coordinate 35,956 of NZ_KV822070.1, read as the reverse complement.
TCCCTAATCCTAAATAAGCTTTAACCATTTAGTCATTCTCCCTCACTATTTCAATCCCAACACCATCGTAATGACCAGGAATAGGTGGGTTTTCTTTAGTGATTCTAACTTTCGTTTCCATTACACGATTATAGTGTGAATTTATATGTTTTGCAATACGTTCAGCCAGATGCTCAATTAAGCATGAACGTGGACCTTCAACAATAGACTTTACATCTTTATAAACCTCTCCATAATTTACAGTATCTTTTACATCATCTGATTGACCTGCATAACTAAGATCAACCTTTAAAGTGATATCAACAACAAAAATTTGTCCAATATCGTTTTCTGCAGCTAAAACTCCATGATAACCATAAAAACGCATTCCATTAAGAAAGATGATGTCGTTCATATTCATTCTCCTTTAGAAAATCCATACTTTGGGCTAGTCGCGTATTTAATAATACATTATGAACTCGAACCCCACGAACGCCTTTCATTATACCATAAGCCGTTGTAGCTGCAGTTGCCTCGTCTCTATCCGAAGGAGAAGATTCTTGATTCATCATTTCTTTAATGTATCTTTTTCGACTTGTTGCAAGTAAAACTGGATAGTCGGTCGCTACCAATTCATCTAATCTTGCCATTACCTCATTTTCTTCTTCTCGTGTTTTAGCAAAACCTATTCCAGGATCTAACCAAATTTTATTATGTGGTATACCGGCCAATTCAGCCTTATTCGCTTGTGCAAGTAATGATACAAGCATCTCTTCAACAACAGGTTCATCTCTATAACCATCACCATTATGCATAAGTACAATTTCAGCACCGTACTTAGATACCACATTAAACATATTCGAATCAAATAGGCCTGCCCACTGATCATTAATCATTGAAACACCAAGTTTAAGACAAGCTTCTGCAACTTCACTTCGAAATGTATCAACCGAAATTTGCACATCATATTTAACGATAGACTCAACCACAGGTAATACACGATTCATCTCTTCTTTAAGCGATACTTCTTTATGACCTGGTCGTGTTGAGATACCTCCAACGTCTATAATGTCTACACCCTCATCTATCATCTCTTTAGCACGCTTCACAGCTTGATCAACTGAGTTGTACTGTCCTCCGTCAGAAAATGAGTCAGGTGTCACATTTAATATCCCCATTATTTTTGTTTTAATCATAATTTCACCTTTTTCAATAACAAAATCTTAAATCTTTTTTAATTTTCAATAATAACTACATTACTAAACACATCTGCTACTTCATGATATCATTCATTTCAATAAGTTTTGAGTATATATTATCGTCATATTAAAAAAGGTAGCTTATCTTATATAGAAGCTACAATATTGATTAGTCTGATTAAATAAAAAAACGAAGATTTATTTTATAAAAAGTTGAAAAATCAACGTGAAATACACGCTATTTTAAAACTTTAGAAACAAATCTTCGTCCAAAATGATTTTTAGATTAGTTTTTAATTATCAAATGAATATAATGGTGTTGATAAGTAACGTTCTCCATTACTTGGTAATACTGTTACAACTGTTTTACCTTTACCTAATTCTTTTGCTTTTTGAATAGCAGCATATATTGCAGCACCAGATGAAATACCTGCTAATATACCTTCTTCTCTAGCCACACGACGTGCCATATCCATAGCAGTATCATTACCTACTTTGATGATGCTATCATAAACTTCTGTATTTAAAGTGTCAGGTACGAAACCTGCTCCCAATCCTTGTAATTTATGAGGGCCTGGTTCACCACCGCTTAATACTGGAGAAGCTTCAGGTTCAATAGCTACAATTTCCACATTTGGATATTCTTTCTTCAATACTTTACCAACACCAGATAACGTACCACCAGTTCCTACACCAGCTAAAAATGCATCAATTTGTCGACCTTCAAATTGTTCAACTAGTTCTGGTCCAGTTGTAAGTTCATGAATTTCAGGGTTTGCTGGATTTTCGAATTGTTGTGGTTCAAAATAGCCGTGCTCTTCTTTTAATTCTTTAGCTTTTTTTATAGCACCTTTCATAGCTTCTGAACCTGGTGTTAATACTAGCTCAGCACCATAAGCTTTTAATAAATTACGGCGCTCTTGACTCATTGTTTCAGGCATTGTGAAAACTGCTTTGTATCCCTTGGCAGCACATACAAACGCTAGACCAATACCAGTGTTACCACTCGTAGGCTCAACGATTGTATCACCAGGTTTAATTTTCCCTTCACGTTCAGCTTTTTCAATCATCGCTAAAGCGATACGATCTTTTACTGAACCACCTGGGTTTTGATATTCTAATTTAACGTAGATATCAGCTGCATCATCATCAACAACGTTTCTTAATTTGACTACAGGTGTATTCCCAATAATTTGTGTAACATAATCTACAGGTTTTTGTGCCATCCAAAACACTCCTTTAAGTTTTACAATTTATCAATGCTTAGTTTTTCTATCGGATATAACCTTATTCTATCAGAATTTTCTAAAAAGACAAACCGTATAGTCTTACTATAAATAAAACTATATACTACTTTAGTCTTTACTATAAGACATTTCCTACAAAAGACTAAGTTAAACGTAAAAAAAGATAGTCGAACGAAAGTGAGGACAACAAATAATCCTCTATTTCGACGACTTCTACATTACTCTACGACAATCTTCTATTAAAATTGAGCGCACAACTTTTAAAATTTATTATCTAGTTTTTTTATAAATAATATTAACTCATCATTTCTTGAGCTATTTCATTGTTTCTAATAAATCTTCTAATTCACTCTCACTATACTGATATTTATTACCACAGAAGTGACATACAGCTTCAGCTCCATGATCCTCTTTAATCATGCTATGAATTTCTGCCTCTCCTAAACCTTTAATAGCATTTAAAAATTTTTCATGACTACAATTACATTCAAATTGCGCTGATGTTGAATTTAAAATTTGAACGTTACCTTCACCTAAAATTTCATTTAATATTCCTTCAGGTGTAAGTCCTTGCTCAATTAATTTTGATACAGGTTGCATTTGGCTAATGGCTTCTTCTAGTTTAGTCACTGTTTCATCAGTAGCACCTGGCATAACTTGAATAATAAATCCTCCAGCTGCTTTGATTGAGTTGTCTGGATTAACTAATACACCTAACCCTACTGATGATGGTGTTTGTTCACTTGTGGCATAGTAGTATGTGAAATCATCTCCTAGCTCACCTGATACTATTGGACTCGCACCAGAAAAGTAGTCTTTCATTCCAACATCTTTAACAACCTGAATAGAACCATCAGTACCGACTGCTCGTCGTACATCCAATTTACCTTGATCGTTGAGTGGAAAATGCGTTTGAGGATGGTCTACATATGCACGAACATTTCCTTGAGCATCTGCGTCAGCTATAATTCTGCCAATTGGGCCTTTGCCATCAACAGTAACTGTTAGCTTTTGATTTCCTTTTAACATTGCACCCATCATAACAGTAGCTGTCATAGTTCTTCCCATAGCAGCAGAAGCAGTAGGCCATGTATAATGACGTGTTTGTGCTTCTTGTACTGACTCTGTTGTGATTGCAGAATATGCTCTAACTTCACCACCGTATGCTAAACCTCTCACTATATAATCATGTGTCATTGTTAAATCTCCTTTTTAAAAATAATCTATAATTTAAAACTTTTTATTTTTTAATACTGGTTGATTATTATACATCTCTTATTGACTAATATGAAATCTATTGCTCATACATGTTTATTGAGTAACATCACCATGAGAGGTGATAACAATATTTTTACCAAAAGTTTAAAAATGTATTGGTATAAACTATACATAAAAAAGTCCCTTTTCACTCAATTCATACATGAGCAAAAAGAGACTTACTAAAACTTGTACTATTGTCTATGATTTGGGTCGTTAGGATTGTATGGTTTATCGATGTTCGGAGATTGTTGATGACCTGGTTCATTCGTATGTGAAGTATTATCAGCTTCACTGTCTGTGTTGTCTTGATTTACTTCATCTTTTTCATGGTTGTCATCATCTTCTTTATCGTCATCTTCTAACTGTTCTTTACGAATGTCGTTGTATGATTTCCCATACTTTCCATCACTATAATCACTATTTTCATTTTTCACAACTTTTGCAGAGTCATAATCTACTTCTGGTAAAACACCATCATAGAATAATGATTGAATTTGTTCTGCAACTAATGTTTCTTCTGTAAGTAGTGTTTTAGCAATTAATTTAAGTTGTTCTTCATGTTCTAACAAGATTTGTTTACAACGTTCATATTGCTCTTTAACAATTCGTTGAACTTCTTTGTCAATTTCATAAGCAATTTGACCAGAATAGTTTGGCTCACCTTGCATATCTTTACCAAGGAATACTTGTCCACCACTATTGCTTGAGAATTGTAATGGTCCTAATTTTTTACTCATACCATATTCTGTAACCATAGATCTTGCAATTTGCGTTGCTCGTTCAAAGTCATTCGAAGCACCTGTTGATACTTCACCAAAGTTAATATCCTCAGATACTCGTCCACCTAATAAACCACATATTTTGTCGAGTAATTCTGGTTCTGTCATTAAGAAGCGATCTTGTTTTGGTAACATCATTGCATAACCGCCTGCTTGTCCACGAGGGACAATTGTTACCTTGTGTACAATTTCAGCTTCATCAAGCACCATACCGATGATAGTATGACCTGCTTCGTGATGCGCTACAATATTACGTTCTTTTTCAGAAATTACACGAGATTTTTTAGCTGGACCTGCAATAACACGGTCAGTTGCTTCTTCAATATCGCGCATATCAATTTTATTTTTACCCTCACGTGCTGCAATTAAAGAAGCCTCATTTAGCAAGTTCTCTAAGTCTGCACCAGAAAAACCTGGCGTTCTTTGAGAAATAGCTTTTAAATCTACTGTTTCATCAAGAGGTTTATTTTTCGCATGCACATGAAGAATTGCTTCACGACCTTTAACATCTGGGCGTCCAACTTGAATTTGTCTATCAAAGCGACCAGGACGTAACAATGCAGGATCTAAGATATCTGGGCGGTTTGTAGCCGCAATCATAATAATACCTTCATTTTCTCCAAAGCCATCCATCTCAACTAATAGTTGGTTTAGTGTTTGTTCACGCTCATCATGACCGCCACCTACACCTGCACCACGTTGACGTCCAACAGCATCAATTTCATCAATAAAAATGATACATGGGGCATTTTTCTTAGCATTTTCGAATAAATCACGAACACGACTCGCACCAACACCAACAAACATCTCAACGAAATCAGATCCACTGATTGAGAAGAATGGTGCGCCAGCTTCACCTGCAACCGCACGTGCTAATAATGTTTTACCTGTACCTGGAGGCCCAACGAGTAAGACACCTTTCGGAATTCTTGAACCCATTTGTTTAAATTTCTTGTTATCTTTTAAGAAATCTACAATTTCTATCAATTCTTGTTTCTCTTCGTCAGCACCTGCTACATCTGAGAAACGAACTCGACGTTTATTACTGTCGTACATTTTAGCTTTGGATTTTCCAAAGTTCATCATACGACCACCGCCGCCACCACCTTGGGCTTGGCTAAGGAAGAAAATAAATAATAATGCAATGATTAATACAGGAATCAGTGTCGTTAGAATACTAACGAATACACTTTGTTTTTCTTCTTCTTTAACTGTAAATTTAAGATTATCTTGTTTCTTAGCTGTATCTGTGATTTTTTGTAAATCTTTTTCATTGTTATATAAAATTGTCGATGAGTAATCTTCATCTTTTTTAGTTTTACCACTTACCATATATACGTTTTGCTCTGGTTGAATTTCTAAAGTTTTTAAATCGCCTTTATTCAACTTATTAACAAACTGAGTATATGTAAGTTGTTTTGGCATATTCCCATTTCCATTTAAAAATGAAAAGAGGCCAAATATAATAACGCCAATAATTGCGATAACTAGCACATTGCGAAAAGCTTTCTGCATGCGTCATTTCCTCCTACTTCCAATAATAAAACTAACAAAAATTGTAACACAACACTTTATATTCAGGCTAGTATTTCAACTTTAGTATTGCTTCTACAATTTTGTCGATTTTAAAATGCATTATTCTTTGTTTACTATCTATTAACATTAATTATCTTAATAGTATTAATCAATACATAACACTTTTGAATTGTTACTTTGAGTCTACACTAAATCTACGCATAGTTCATTATACTAACATACTTATTAATTAATACAGATCCAATTTTAAAATCTATTTAGAATAAACTTCTGCTTTTAGTGTGCCTATGTATGGCAGATTTCTATATAACTCACGATAATCTAAACCATAACCAACTACAAATTCATCTGGAATCTTTTTGCCAACATATTTTGCTTCGATATCAGCTTTGCGACGGTTAGGTTTATCTAACAATGTAGCTATTTCTAAAGAGTTAACTTTACGTGATTGCAATAACTCTGTAATAGATTTTAAAGTTGTACCAGTTTCTAATATATCTTCAATTATAAGTACGTCTTTATTTTCTATAGAAGCACCTAAATCTTTCAATATTTGAACTTCCCCAGTCGATTCCGTTCCACCATGATAACTTGAAACATCCATAAAATCGATTGATAAATGTGTATCAATACGTTTAATTAAGTCTGCCATAAACATGACTGATCCCTTCAAAATACCAATACAAACGAGTGGGCGATCTTTATAATCCTCAGTAATGATAGCTCCCATCTCTTTACAAATATTTTGAATGTCTTCTTCCGATAACAAAACATTCTTTAAATCCTTATGCATTATAATTCATCTCCATTATTCGAAATCAAAATAAATTCTTTAAAATTTTCTTTAACATATAAATCGCCAATAGCTAACACTGCATTTTCTTGATTAATAATGAGTGGGATGCGCTGACGTTCAGCAAGAGTCACTTTTTTATCGATAAATAAACGACTCACTTTTTTATGACCTTTTTGACCATTTAATTTAAACACATCACCATTTTGTCGGACACGCACAGTAAGTGGATATAAATGTTGTGGTAAGTCAGGATGAATATCAATTTGATAATCATTAAATTCATATGTACCTGGCTTTCTAATACATATACGGTTTAATATATATTCATCCATTTCACTTTTAGCCATTATTATTAATTTATCATATGCAATTTGAATTATCCATTCATCTGTTACGTGAATATTAAATTGAGATTTATCATTTCTAATCTGTTCAAACCACTCGTCATAAGCGTGTTGTGGCATTGCTAAATGACGGTCTAATTTTTCGAATAACAAATCCATAACTACGCTTTTGATATTCACATTCAATTCATTAAAAGCAGTTCTGGAAAAGGAATAGGTTAAATTACTCTTTGAAACTTCGTTACTGATAAACGTTTCAGCTTGTTCTTTTAACGATTGCAATTCAATATCATGCCAATCCTTAAGTTTGAGTAACTGATACGCGTTTAAATGCGGGTTCTCGTTAATTGTAGGTATGATGCGTTGTCTAATGTCATTTCTAACATATTTTCTATCTTGATTAGACATGTCCTCATAGTATGGAATTTGGTTCGCATGCTGATACGCTAATATTTCAGTTTTTTTTAAATTTAACATAGGACGATAAACTTTGTATTGATTAAAATATGACTCATATGTCATACCTAATGAATTACGTGTTGATCTCCCTGTAAACAAACGATATATAATCGTTTCAAGTTGATCATCAAGATGATGAGCTGTTAACAATACATCTGCTCTTAATTGAGCTATGATATCTCCAAACCATTCATAACGACGTTGACGCGCTTCTTGTTGAATACTATTACCGTCTGCTACAATATCACTTAAGTCTAAACGCTTTATATAAATGTCAATATGATGTTGTTGGCAATACTCTCTCAAAAACGCTTCTTCTTCATATGACTGTTCACGCAATCCGTGATTAACATGAACACATGTTAATTTACGATATGTATGTTGATAGTCGTTTAATAAGCTATATAATAAACTCATACTATCAATGCCTGTTGAGACAGCCACAACAATATGTGCTTTTTTAGACCAACCATCTGTCTTGATATTCATTTATTCACCTCGTTACTTTAAATGATGCCACTAAATTGAATTCTACGTGATACAATTAAATCCGTCTTCCATAACGTAATATCGCTTACTCAACATCAACAAAAATAGGAGTAGGAGAGAATTCAAAGTAATATAATTGAATTCTACCTCCCACCCCATGTGGATGTTGCATATGTTTAATCAAGGACTAAACATCATCGTAGTGTCTTCCCACTATTTGTCAAAGTACTAAAGACATCATCACTCTGACTTTAACGGTCGTTTAATCTATATCATATTAACGTCTAGAACCTTTACCGCCTCTGCGTGATTCTGTTTGACGCTTAATTGACGTTAATTTATCTTCACTATCTTTTAAGAAGTTACTTAATTTTTTTTCAAAGTCTTCAGTTTTTTGAACTGGTTTACCGTGATTAGCTTTATTGTGACGAGGCTTGCGAGGGTGGTCTTTAGCTTTTTTTATCGATAAACTAATTTTACCATCATCCGCGATTGATAAAACTTTAACTTCTACTTCGTCACCTACTGATAAGTGGTCTTCAACATTTTCAACATAATTGTCGGCAACTTCACTGATATGAACTAAACCACTTTTTCCTTCAGGTAATTCTACGAATGCACCAAACTTTTTGATACCTGTAACTTTACCTTTAAGCTTGTTTCCTACTTCGATTGACATTTTCTAAATAAATCCTCCTGGTTAGATTCGATTTTATCCTTATTATATTCCTGTTCACGTAATTTCACAATGATATAATCATATTATTTTATTCTAATTGCCTTTTTCGTTTGAAGTCTTTGACTGAGAGGATTTTTTATCATCAGGTAATCTAAAAATGACTTCACCTTTATTACTTAAATAATAATCATCTCTCGCTATTTTCTCGATATAGTCTTTATCATTTAAATTATTAAGTTTCTCTTTTAAAGCAATTTCTTCATCTTGTTGTTTTTGAAACTCAGTTTCTTTCTCTTTTCTTTCAACTGCATCTTGATCGTTACTATGTCTTTGAATGACAAGCAATACAAGTAGAATGAGGATAATCGCTAAAAGAATACCTCCGAATAAAGCAATACGTCTACGTACAACACGCATTTTCATTTTTTGTCGTTGTTTTTTCTTATTTTCTTGTGACGTATATTGGTTACCGATATGTTCTACTTTTTTATTCATTGCTTGTCACCTCCTTAAGCATTTCACTCTTCATTAATACGTTCTTCTTTAATCAAATCATACATACCTTTTGCATTTTCTTTTGTAGCATGGTCGCTTAATCCTGTTACTTTAACTGTGACTAATTTTTGTCCAAAACGAATAATAAGTTCATCGTTTTCTTTGATGTCTGTGCCTGCTTTTGCCACATTTCCATTGACAGTCACTCGACCTTGGTCACTAATTTCTTTAGCTAATGTACGTCGTTTAACTAATCGTGACACTTTTAGATATTTATCTAATCTCATGAATTTTTCTCTCCTTGTTGTAAAAATTGTTTGAGATCATCTTCGTCAAATTGCCTATTTTTTGTTTTATCATACAATTTCAGGAAGTGGTCTGCAAATACTTTCTCAAATTTAACACGAGGCACTTTACCTTCTTTTTCTTTAGCATGTGACCAAATGTCTTTTAAATCCTCTTGTGAAGTTACATGTGCATTACCAAAGATATGCGGATGTCTACGAATCATCTTGGCGTTGAGACTTTCTATAATTTCTTTGATATCAATATATCCTTCTTTTTTACCTATACTAGAATGTAATAATACTTGTAAAAGTATATCTCCTAATTCCTCTATCATATGCCAATCATCTTCATTATCAATGGCTTCAAATAATTCAAATGTTTCTTCTAAAAGATACCGTTTTAATGAGTCGTGAGTTTGTACTTTATCCCACGGACAGCCTTTTTCATTATCAACGAGTAAATCAATAGTTTGAACTGCGTAATCAAAATCTTGATAAAGTAATGTATCCTCATTAATTTTTGGAATAAATAAACTTGTAAGATTATTAAAATAATCGTCGTAGCGATCAATTTCATAAAGTGGACATTCAATTACGTGAGCTCCATCACTATGAGAACCAGTAATTATTTTCACATTAAAATCATCAGGGTATCTTTCCATTAAAGTAAGTTTTAAATCGGCAGCTATCATTACGCTATAAACTTGAGTAATAACTGTGTGTGTACGAACATTTAGGGCCGATTCTTTTAATGACGTACCATCAAGCAGTGTAAAACCATCATTGGGGTCTACATCAACCGCTTCAAAAATGTCATCAATAAAACTTTTTCCTCCAAGTACCTTCACAGAGATATCCTTATTAAAATGACTATACTCTAATAATTTTACAGTTGTAGTTTCAGCAACTCTAGGATGACCAGGAACTGCATAAACAATATCTTCAGATTGTGCCAATTCTATTAATGATGTAACAATCGCTTCATAAACATCTTCAAAACGGTCATGTGCTTCATAAATACTATCGAAACTCTCGAATTCAATTTCTTTTTTCAGCGTATTGATGACAGGATGATTTAAAGTTCTAGCATATACTTTAGTCTCTTTTTCTAAAAAACGATAGATACCTAAAGGTAACTCATCAATGCCATAATTACCTAAACCAACTATTGTAATTGTATGGGTCATGACCGTCTTCCTCTCTTCATTTGATATAATTTGTCTCCAAAGGGTAAGTGTTTTATTTCTTTGTATCCTAGTACATTAAATATAACAATATACAACATTATAATCACTATGCCTATCATTGAGCTAACTATAAGTTCTAGTAATCCTAACATCCTACCTTTCGAAGGTAAGATAAGCATGACAGTTTGAACAACTATACTCATAATTATCATACCTAAAATAAGTTTAACGATAAATAAAGATATACGATTAAAATGATAGTACTTTAAGACTGCAACTTGCAATATTATGACAAACAGTAGTAGTGATAAGACTGTACTCACACTTGCACCCACGATACCCCAAAAAGGTATTAATATAACATTTAAAATAATCTTGGACAGTATTCCTATCATCACGCCCATAATAATGGGACGAATACTGGTTAGAACTTGTAAAAATGCGATGTTCATCATTATTAATGAAACACATATCACTGTAAACATATAAATACTCAAGGTTAACGTTAAATGATTACTTTTAAAGAATACAATATTCATGAGTGGAAGTAGATTAATTAATCCTATACTAGCTGCTGTGCTTATTACTACTGTGATTTTAATTGATGCATTTGCATAACGATTCATATGAATTTGATTATGTTCACGAATTGCTTGAGTAAGTAATGGGATAAGAACAAAACTAAAAGTCGTAGTTACAATCAAACCCATTTGTATAAATGAAGCACCTCGATCATAAATACCTTTTTGAGTAATTGCTTCTTTAAAAGCAATACCGCTATGTTGTAATAAACGTATTATTGTAAAACTATCCACAACTTGCCATAAAATAACGATAAGTTGACTCAATGCAAAGATGGATATGGAAATAAACAACTGTTTCCATTGAATGGAAGTAGTATTAAAGCGATAGCTTAACTTAAGTTTAAATGGTTTTTTAAGTAATAAATATAACATTGAACCTAAAAAACCAATCGAAGATGCCAATATAGCTAATGCTCCTGCTTGATAAATAGACCAATGTTTCATTGAAAACATAATAATTGCAACAATGATTAAACTAACTCTAACTACCTGTTCTATAACCTGGGAAATTGCTGGTATGGTCATTACTTGCTTTGATTGATAAAATCCTCTTAACACTCCTAAGACACCTATTAAAATAAAACTAAAACTGGCCATTTTTAACATGGGTGCTAAATTAGAATCGCCCATCCATCGGGTAATCATATTCGCAAACATATAAAGCAAAATAAAGACGATAAAACCTATGCATTGCAATCGAAACATAACCCTTGTATAGACTTCATCGGGTCGATTAACACCTATCACTTGAGTCACAGCACTTGGAATGGCATTCATAGATAAAATAACCCCTAGGGCTACGACAGGATATATTTGTTGATAGGCATACAAACCGTCATCACCTAAAACATTTTGATACGGAATGCGATAAATGGCACTTAGTGTCTTCACAATAATTAATGCTAAGGTAAGTATAACGACGCCGTTAAACGCCGTCTCACTCTTAGTCTTCATCTTTAATCGCCATACTTTCTTCAATACATCTAACTAAGAATTTCAAACTATCTAACCATTGTTTTGATTTTGTTAGCGTTACATTCATTGCATTATTTTGCACGCCAACTTTCATTGCTCTACCAAGAGGTTGCGTCTGTTTAAACAATTCTTCTCCATTAATATCTTCAGTCGCTTTAGGTGATAAAATGATTTGTATAGATTTTCCTTTGTCTTTTATCAATTCGACACCCGCATGTAGAGCGTGGACTTTGATTTCAACAATATCTAATAATCGTTCGACTTCAATTGGATAATCATTAAAACGATCTATTAATTCATCTTTGACATCGAAAAGTTGTTCTTCTGTTTCTACTTTTCGAAGTTTTTTGTATATCTCAATTTTAGCCTGTTCACTTTGTATATATTCAGCTGGTAAATAAGCATCTAAATGCAATTCAACTTCAATATCTGGTGCATCCGGCGATTCTTCTTTAATTCCACGTTTTTCGTTTACAGCTTCTTCTAACATTTGAGAGTATAAATCGAAACCAACCGAATCAATAAAGCCATGTTGTTGCTTACCGAGTAAATTACCTGCTCCACGAATATTTAAATCTCGCATAGCGATTTTAAAACCTGAACCTAGTTCGGTAAACTCCTTAATAGCTTGCAATCGCTCTTCAGCAGTCTCATTTAACACTTTGTTAGCTGGATGTAAGAAATAAGCATAACCGATTCTACTTGAACGTCCTACACGCCCTCTTAATTGGTATAGCTGGCTTAATCCAAAACGATCGGCCTCTTCTATGATTAACGTATTAGCATTTGGTACGTCTACACCTGTTTCAATAATTGTTGTCGTTACTAAAATATCGTACTCATGATTAATAAAGCTTAACATCGTTTCCTCTAAATCGCGTTCAGTCATTTGGCCATGTGCTACAGCAATGTTAGCGTCAGGCATTAACATTTGAAGTTGTTCTCTTTTTTCATAAATGGACTGCACTTTGTTATACAAATAAAATACTTGTCCATCGCGAGATAATTCACGCTCTAATGCCTCTTTAATAAAGTTCGTATTCTGCTCTAAGACATAAGTTTGTACAGGAAAACGATTTTCAGGTGGTGTTTCAATCACTGATAAGTCACGTACACCTAACATACTCATATGCAATGTTCTTGGTATTGGTGTTGCAGTAAGCGTCAGTACATCAACGTTTTTTTTCAAAGTTTTAATGCGTTCTTTATGTCGTACTCCAAAACGTTGTTCTTCATCAACAATAAGCAATCCTAAATCTTTATATTGAATATCTTTACCTAATAATTTATGTGTACCTACGACAATGTCAACATATCCTGATTCGAGCCCTTCTTTAGTTTCCCTTATTTCTTTAGCTGTGCGGAATCGACTTACCAATTGAATTTCGACCGGAAAATCTTGCATACGTTCAAGGAGTGTTTCGTAGTGTTGTTGTGCAAGAATCGTTGTTGGTACTAAAAACGCAACTTGCTTACCATCCATGACAGCTTTAAACGCTGCACGGACAGCCACTTCAGTTTTACCATATCCCACATCACCACAAAGAAGGCGGTCCATAGGTCTTGCTTTTTCCATGTCACCTTTAATTTCATCGATTGATTTACTTTGATCGGGTGTTAATTCATATGGAAAATCATGCTCAAATGCTGATTGCTCTGCAGTATCTTGGCCGTATTGGTAACCTACAGACATTTCACGTTCTTTATACAAATCAATTAATTCATCAGCTATATCTTCAACACTTTGTTGAACTTTGGCCTTTGTTTTTTTCCATTCTGTCCCGCCTAATTTATTTAATCTAGGCGACTTATCTTCAGAAGCCACATACTTTTGAACTTGATCCATTTGATCAACTGGAACAAATAATTGATCGGTTCCTTTATATTGCAATTTAATATAGTCGCGATGTGTATCTCCAACTTCTAGTGTTTCAACACCTAAGTATCGTCCGACACCATGATGCACATGCACAATATAATCGCCCACATTTAAGTCTTGATATGATTTTATTTTTTCAGCATTAGAAATCGTTTTTGTACGTTTACGTTGTTTCTTTTGTCTCGTTTTAAATAATTCTCTTTCTGTGATGACTACCAACTGCATATAAGGTAATTCAAAGCCTTCAGAAAGACTACCTTCCGTTACTACAACTTGACCACCATCAATATCTTCATGAATATTTGATACTGTTGGAATATGCATTTCGTTAAGCATTGATTGAATACGTTCAACTTTTGTTTCAGTTTCAACAAGAACTACGACAGTGTAATCTTGATGCACGTATCTTTGAAATTCCGAGCGCATAATGTCATATTGACCATAAAATTGTTGAACTGGTTTACAAGAGAACTTAATAATATGTTGTAATGGCACTTGCATCGAAGATGTAAATAATGTGAAATATGCAACGGCATGTTTCTCTAGTAATGCGTCAAAACTTTCATACTTCATAAATCCTTGTCCGATAAATCCATTTCCACTCTCAATTAAGTTACTCATAAAATCTTCAACTTCTGTAGTGAGTGTTTCTTCTGTTTCCTTAATACGATTAAACTCATCAACTACAACAATCGCGTTTTTTTGGAAATAATCAATAAGGGTTGATGGTTTTTCATACATAAATGCAACAAGACGTCGTAACAATTGATGATCAAAAAAGGTAGATTCAAATAACTTGAAACTTTCATATGTCTCTTTTAAATCATTACGTACGGACTTCTCAATTTTAGGGCGTGTATATTCATATGCTTTTTTAAGTTCATTTTGTAAGTGTTGTATCACTTCATCAGTAATAATGTAATCACTGGCTGTTGTGATTTCAACTTGATTTATATTATCGTTAGAACGTTGTGTTTCTACATCAAAGTCTCTGATGGAATCTACTTCAGTATCAAATAGCTCTATTCTCACAGGTGTTCCTACCAATGGATATATATCTATAATTCCACCACGCAATGAAAACTCACCAATATGTGACACTACACTTTCTCGACGATAACCCATATTAACTAATTTATTTAAGAACGTATCAACATCAATATCCTGGCCTACTTTAATCGTCATTTGATGATCTTTCCATAAATCAACCGGTGTTAACCATTTTTTAAATCCGTTTAAAGGCACAATAAATAACCCTTTTTCGCCTTGGGCTAACGCAGTCAACGTTCTAACACGCTCACTCATCAATTGTGGACTTTGAGTAGAAAACTCTTCAGTCATTATATCTTGAACAGGATATTTATAAACTTCTGAGTCATCTACATATTGTAAAATGTCAGTTTCGATTTTATCTGCTTGGTATAAATTATTAGTTACGAGTAGCATTTGTTTATGATCTTTTAAATATTTTTCAGCAATAATTGTTGCCTTCGCTGACGGGGATAATCCCGTAACTAAAATATTCTCTTGGCCGAAGACTTCATCTAATTCTTGAAAACGTTTATCTTCGCTAATGTAATTTGCAATCATTGATTTCACTTGACTTCACCATTAAATTCATTCATAACATGATCAAAACGAGAACTTTCAATAAAAGATTCTACAGCTTTTGCAGAATGTTCAATTACCTTTTCCATAATGATCATTTCTTCTTTTGAAAATTTTTGTAAAACATAGTCCGGAACAGACATCCCATTTGTTGGACGGCCAACACCAATTCGAATACGTTTAAATTGATCTGTACCAAGCATTTTAATTATCGATTTCATACCATTATGACCGCCTGCACTCCCCTTTTGGCGCAGACGCACTTGTCCTTGTTCTAAATCTAAATCGTCATATAAAACGATTAAATCTTCAACATCGACATTATAATAATCCATTAAAGGAGCTACAGCTTGACCAGATAAGTTCATCATAGTCATTGGCTCAATAAATAATACCTTTTCGCCGTTTAAACGTTCAATAGTGTATGCACCTTTAAATTTTTGTTTGTCTAAAGTAAATTGGTGGCGTTCTAGAATATCATCGACAACTTCGAAACCAATATTATGTCTTGTTAATTCAAAACGTTTACCAATGTTGCCAAGACCGACAATGCATTTCATTATTGTTACCTCCACTATTAATATTATGTATCTTCACATATTTTCAAATGCTATTGCTGTGTTTATTTTAAAATAAAGGACGTAAAAATGATTGACCACTGATATATGTCAACCACCTCTAAAACCGTCTTAAATAATTAATCATTCCCTATAATAACACAAAAAGCACTATGCTTATTAACATAAGCACAGTGCTCGCCTTTAAATCTGTAATCTCAACTAATGAGAATACCTACTTAAGAGACACGAAGATTAGTCTTCTTTATTTTCTTCTTCATCGTCTTCTTTGTCTTCACCAACAACTTCAGGTTCTTCAGTTGCTGATTCGCCTTCCATAGCTTCAACTTCTTCTTCAGAAGGTTCATCTGTTGGAGGAACTACTGTTACGATAGAATCTTCTGGATCATTTTCGATTGTGAAATCACCAGAGATTTTAATATCAGAAACTGCTAAGCTGTCATTAACTTGTAATTCACTGATATCTACTTCGATAGTTTCAGGAATATTTTCAGGTGTAGCTGTAACTTCTAAGTTGAATAATGGTTGTTCAACTACGCCGCCTTCTTTAGCCCCTACAGCTTCACCAACTAATTGAACTTGTACTTCAACAGTACGTTCTTCACTCATGTTGATTGCTAAAAAGTCGATATGAGTGATTTGGTTTTTTAATGGGTCAAATTGATAATCTGAAACCATTACTTTAATTGTTTTAGAACCTACGCCTAAATCGATAACACCATTACGTCCTACTTCACGGATTACTTTGATAAATTCAACTTCATCAACTTTAACTGAAGTATTTTTTGTACCGTAACCATACACAACTGCAGGTACTTTACCTGAGTTTCTTAATTGTTTTAGGTCAGAACGTGTTTGTTTACCTTGACGAATGATTGACTTTAATGAAGCCATTCGTATTTCCACCTTTCGAATTTCGAGGTTTAGACATTAGATGCGTCTAACCTGCTCCTCACTTACCCATCAACGTTACTGTTGCTTGTAAGTGTTTATTTGTTCGCAATTCTACGAACGTTAGTATTATACATGTTGATATAGGATACGTCAAATTCAATTGTAAATTTTAGTCAAATAATACACTTACTGATTCTCTTTCGTATACACGAATAATTGCTTTAGCAATTAAACCAGCAACAGAAAGTTCTTTTGTATTATTAGGTTTTCTATTCTCTTCTAATTGAATTGAGTTTGTTACTATAAGTTGCTTGATTGCAGAGTTTTCAATCCGTTCTTTTGCTGGCCCAGAAAGCACTGGATGTGTACAACAAGCATAGACTTCTTTAGCACCTTTATCTTTTAAGGCTTGGGCAGCTAAAGTAATTGTTCCTGCAGTATCAATAATGTCATCTATAATAATTGCAGTACGTCCTTCAATATCACCTACAATGTTCATAACTTCTGCCACGTTAGGTTTCGGACGTCTTTTGTCGATAATCGCAATTGGAGTTTTTAAAATGTCGGCTAATTTACGTGCTCGCGTTACCCCACCATGATCAGGGGACACAACTACACATTCTTCTGGATTAATATCAGGATCATTCTCAAAGTGTTGTGCAAGGATAGGAACACCCATTAAATGATCAATAGGAATATCGAAAAATCCTTGGATTTGAGGTGCATGTAAGTCTAATGCAATCATACGATTGGCACCTGCTGTTTCGATTAAATTAGCTACTAATTTAGCAGTAATAGGTTCACGACTACGGGCTTTTCTATCTTGTCGAGCGTAACCATAGTATGGTACTACGATGTTAATATTTGCTGCTGACGCGCGTTTACACGCATCAATCATAATAAGTAACTCCATTAAATGAAGATTGACTGGGTATGAAGTTGGTTGAACAATAAAAACATCACAACCACGAATGCTTTCTTCAATATTTATTTGAATTTCTCCATCACTAAAACGTTTTACAGAACATTTACCTAATTCAATCCCTACATGATCTGCTACTTCTTGTGCCAAAGGTTCATTTCCTTTGAGCGAAAAGATCTTCATTGATGAATTCTTATATTCATTATTTAACATTTATAGTCCTCCAATTATTTACTTAGACATTTATATTATATAGAAAATAGCGCTTTTTTACTATGATAGATGTACAATCAAAATTATTACAATTTTATAAATTCATTTAAAACTGCACATACGATAGCAATTCAGGGGCAAGAACTATTTTTTTAAGTAGCCTTCTTTATTTACTTGTCTTGCACGCGCTAATGCTAAACTATCTTCAGGGATATTATCTGTAATTGTGGATCCAGCTGCAATAAGAGTATGATTGCCTACTGTTACAGGTGCTATAAGGTTCGTATTACATCCTATAAAGGCATCTTTACCTACTATTGTTTTAAATTTGTTAGCACCATCATAGTTTACAGTGATAGAACCACATCCGATATTTGTACGCTCACCTATTTCAGCATCTCCAATGTAACTCAAGTGTGATACTTTAGCACCATCTTTAATATCTGCTTTCTTCACTTCAACAAAGTTTCCTACTTTAACTTCAGAACCTAAATTAGATCCTGGACGTAGTTGAGCGAAAGGTCCAACTGTTGTGTTCTCTCCAACAATAGAGTCATTGATAACCGATTGTTTTATGTTAGCATTCGAATGAATTGTACTGTTATTAATTTCAGAGTATTGGCCTATCCACACATCCTCTTCAATCGTTGTATGACCTCCGATTCGCACGCCTGGTTCAATAGTTGTATCTATTCCAATTTTCACATCTGTTCCAATAAATGTTGAACTTGGATCAATGATGGTCACACCATTTTCCATATGATAGCGATTAATACGTTGTTGCAAAGTCTTTTCAGCTTCACTTAACATCAAACGATCATTAACACCAATGATTTCATCAAAATCTTCGGTACAATAAACTTCAGCTTTACCTCCGTCTTTTAAAATTAAAGACAAAACATCTGGTAAATAATATTCTCCTTGAGCATTATCATTTTTAACTTGTTCTAACTTCTCAAATAGAACTCGATTATTAAAGGCAAAAATACCTGAACTAATTTCTTTAATCGCACGTTCTGATTCATTTGCGTCTTTCTCTTCAACAATACGCTCTAATATTCCATTATGATTTCTTATAATTCGTCCATAACCATAAGGATTGATAGTAGAAGCAGATAATACAGTAACCTGTGATTGTGTACTTTCATGATGTTCAATAAGTGATTGTAGAGTTTGGTATGTAATAAGAGGTGTATCTCCACATACTACTAAAGTAGTTCCTTCTTTATCTGCTAAATGTTCATGTGCCATTTTCACAGCATGAGCTGTTCCAAGTTGTTTATCCTGAAAACTATATAATGATTGATTACCCAATGTATCTTTCACACTCTCAGCGCCATGACCAATAATAGTTACAATTTGATCAACGCCAGCTTGTTTTACGTTATTAAGCACATGTTCAACCATTGGTTTGCCAGCAACCTCATGGAGCACTTTATATTTCTTTGATTTCATTCTTGTGCCTTTACCTGCTGCCAGAATAATCGCATGTCTTTGCATGAATGCTAACCCTCCATTAAAATTTACACTTCATAGTTATTATAGTTGAATAACAAAGAGAGTTTCAACTTATAAAAGGTTTTGTTAATCATTCATTAAAGGTTTGATAATTTTAGAAATTCAAATAAGTTGTTATGCTTTAAAAAGGCAAATGAGGTCATTAAACCCAATAGTTACAATACATATTCAACCTCTTTATTAATCATTAGTATTTTATTCCAGTGTCCAAATCATTATATTATCAATCATAATTTATGATGATAAAATTATAATCATACAGACATATTAATTACGTCTATCATAAGTAAATTTTTATAGATGGATTGTTGTCAGAGAAACATATCAGTATTTTACTTCTATCATTTTTATTTATCGTTAAATGTTTATATCGTTTTCGTTTATGGAAATACAGAACACATTAAAAATAAAGGGGAGGGACTACAACTTCAATAAGAAGTTGTAGTCCCTCCCCAACAATATGGTATAAAGTTCAAGTAATCCGTTACACAATCATTACTAATTTTGCCATTGACTAACAATACATTAAAATACCTGAGACAATATATCATCAATGTCTCAGGCTTATTTTATAAATGAATACATTTTTTAATTAAGCTTCGTCTGATTCTTCGTTATCTGAAGTAGCATTTTTGTCTGGAATAACTTCATCAGTTTCATCATATACTTTCATCACTGCATCTTGGATTTCTTGTCTCATATCAGAATTGATAGGATGCGCGATGTCACGGAATTCACCATCTGGTGTACGTTTACTTGGCATTGCGACAAAAAGACCTGAGTTTCCTTCAATTACACGTAAATCATGAATTACAAAAGCTTCATCTAGCGTAATAGAAACGAGTGCTTTCATTCTGCCGTCTGTTTGTATTTTTCTAAGTCTTACATCTGTCACTTTCATGTAGTGAGCCCCCCTAGTATATCTTTATATTATTAGAAGCTTGACAACTTTTAAGAAAATTATAAATCCTTCACTTTACCTATCAATTCAATTTCTACCTTTACGTCTTTAGGCAACCGTGACACTTCAACACAACTACGAGCTGGTTGGTGTTCGACGAAATAGTTTCCATAGATTTGATTAATTTGTTGAAAATCATTCATATCAGAAATATAGATTGTCGCTTTAACAACAGAATTCAAATCAGAACCTGCTTCTTTTAATACCACACTTAAATTTTCTAAAACTTGCTTAGTTTGTTCTTGAACATCATCGCTAACAATTGTTCCATCAAGTGTGAGTGGAATTTGACCTGATGTAAAAACAAAACCGTTTATAACAGTTGCATGCGAATATGGACCTAATGCTTCGGGTACCTTATCTGAGTTGATTATTTTCATGATGAAATTGACACTCCTTTTTTAAGAAAATTTAGACAAACTGTTGCCTGGTTCCACTTTAAATTCTTGGTTGTACTCGTCGACATCTGACAATCTGACTAAGGAAGTATAATCTTCAATTAATCTTTGTTTTACTTCTTTTGATTCTACAAGTACTGATACCCCTTTTACATGGGCTTTAAACTCATTCATTAAATTCATTACCCCATTGATTGAGCCACCAGCCCTCATAAAATCGTCTACTACGAGGACATTAGAATTCTCAGCTAAAGTTCGTTTCGATAACACCATTGTTTCTATTTTTCTAGATGATCCTGAAACATAATTGATTGAAACCGTAGAACCTTCTGTAACTTTATTGTCCTTTCTTATAACCACTACAGGTAAATTTAATACGTTTGCGACTGCATTCGCAAGTGATATCCCTTTAGTCGCTATGGTAACAACAGCATCAAGTTCTTCGTTCATATATATACTAGCAATTAACTTGCCTACTCTATTTAATAGAGAAGGATTGCCAACTAAATCGGATAAAAATAAATACCCTCCAGGTAGTAAACGGTCTTTCTCTTGTAATTGCGCTATCACCTCATTAACAACTTCTGTGGCCTCTGATTTACTCATCATGGGTTTATAGGTTACTCCACCACTTGCACCTGCTGTAGTAATAATAGTTCCTAATTTTTCATTTTGAAACGTATTTTTGATGATTTGAACGTCTTCACTAATTGACGATTTTGCTTGTTTAAATTTTTTTACAAAATAAGTGAGGGGTATCAACTTATTTGGATGGTTCATGAGGTATTGTGTCATAAATACAATGCGTTCGCTTCTTTTATATCTCATCTTTTCAAACCCTTCTATCCTAATAATCTTACTAAGTAAACTTCATTACAACAACCATTCACTGCATTATAAATATTTTTAGCTTGTCTTTCTTTTTGAGCTAGCCCATAAACAGTAGGACCGCTTCCACTCATCAAAGCACCATCAGCACCACATTGTAGCATGTTATCTTTAATCTTTTTAATGTCAGGATGCATAGCCATAGAAACAGGCTCTAACCGGTTAGAAAGACTATTGCATAATAAATGATAATCATTATTCTCTAAAGCCTGTTTACACTTTTCGTTATGAACTATATGTTCTTCAGTTAAATCTAGTGCTTTAAATACATCAGGCGATGAAATTCCGATGTTAGGCTTAGCTAAAACAACCCATGCAGATGGTGGTCTTTTTAGGAAAGTTACTTGCTCTCCACGCCCCGTACACACAGCAGTTTGGTTATAAATACAAAAAGGTATATCTGTGCCTATTTGTATGCCTAATGCAGCTAAATCGTCTAAAGATTGACCTAAACCAAATAATCGATTCAACCCTCTCATTGTAGCGGCTGCATCCGCAGAACCTCCTGCAAGACCAGCTGAAACTGGTATATCTTTATCAATTGAAATTGTCACACCTTCATTAATATTAAATCTCTCAAACATTAAATCAGCTGCTTTATACGCAAGGTTTTTATTATCGTTAGGAACGTAATTATGCTCAATATCGACAACAATCTTCTTATCAGTTCGCTTTTCAAAAGATAATCGATCATTTAAATCAACTGTAGTCATCACCATTTCAATTTCATGATAACCATCATCTCTTTTAAAAAGGGTGTCGAGCGTAAAATTTATCTTAGCTGGCGCAGTTTCATATATCATTTTTCCGCCCTCGCTTTGAATTGTTATTAAAATGATTTTAACATAAAGCCTTTAAATATTTGATAGATTATGTGCAATTTCTCGTAAAATCTTAATGAAGAGCAATTTTTCAACACTCAACATACGCATTTTCAATTTTTAAAAATATATTTAACAACTAAAGCGAATCACTTTTGGATATTACAAAAATGCGACTTATTTAAATGATTATTCGTTTAATTTAAATAATTTGTGTATTAATAATAAACGTAAGTTGCATAATCTCATGAAAATGACAATGAATAAAGACTACAATAACAAAGAGCCTGAACATATCTTCAATGTCCAGACTCACCTTAAATAATAAAAATATTAAATTTAGAGTTATCGACGACGCTCATAAATTATGTTTTTGTTAGTGTGCAACTGCTTCTTGATGATTATCTTCTTCAAATGAAACTTGTACATTTTCTGTAAGCACATCAGTGTATGTATAAGATACGCGTTCAAAGTTGTGTTTATCTTGATCTAATTCGACAATAAAAACAGATGGATATGTTTCTTTTAAAACCCCTGATCGTTCAATTGTCTTTTTACGTCCACCATTGGCTTTAAGTACAATACGATTTCCTAAATGACAATCAATAGAATTTTTGATGTCCAAAATTGATTTTGGCATATTGCCCCACCTCACTACACATTACATTTTACCATATTTGAGCCGTTTTCGTCAAATAAAATTTAAATTTTATCAATGTAAAAGGTCTTTGTCAACATTTTAATTTGTTAATTCGGAGAATTTTTTCTTTTGTTCATATAATGTGGCAAAATCTTGAATCGTGAGTGTTTCTCCACGTCTTTTAGGATCAATACCAGCGCTTTCCAGCCACTGTCGTATAGTTTCTTTATTCTTCTTACCATCTTTAAAGAAGTTTTGGTAGTTATTATTAATTGTTTTACGTCGTTGTGCAAAAGCGGCCTTTGCTAACTTAAAAAAGGCTTCCTCATCATCAACCTGTACAAGTGGTTCTTGGCGTTGCATCAATTTTACAACGATAGAATCAACGTTTGGAGGAGGCATAAATACAGTTTTAGGAACTGTTAAAACTTTACTTGTCTCCGTATAGTATTGAGCAACAATCGATAACGAGCCGTATGCTTTGGTACCTACGTGAGCGTTCAAACGTTCTCCTACCTCTTTTTGCATCATTACGACAAAACCATCAATAGGTACATCCTGTTGCATCAAATTAAGTAAAATAGGCGTGGTAATATAATACGGTAAATTAGCAACAACCATAATCTTGTCACAATCTTGTAGATGTGTAGCTACAGCTTTAGCAATATCAGCTTTAAGTATATCTTCATTGATAATCGTTACATTATCGTATGGCGAAAGTGTATCTTTAAGCACAGGTATTAACCTTTGATCAATTTCAAAAGCCATCACCTTCTTAGCATTCTTTGCAAGTTGTTCAGTCAATGATCCCATACCTGGTCCAACTTCAATTACTCCTGTTGCACAATCAATATGACTTGCTTCGATAATTTTATTAATGATATTTACATCTATTAAAAAATTTTGTCCTAAACTTTTCTTAAAATTAAACCCATATTGATCAAGCAAAGCACGTGTTCGAGATGGTGTTGCTATATCTTTATATTCCATTTAATTCTCCTCTTCTTCAAATAGCGCTTTTCTGACATCGTCTTCAGTATAGCCAAAAGCATTAAGTTTCTTTAATAATTGCTTTCCATTAGAGTGACCGATGTGTAATTTTCGACCTAAGATATTTCTACGGTGTCTTGCATCTTTACCGATTATTAGTCCCAAATCAATGAGTACACTTTTATCAATAGTTTCTTTAGCTTCTTCAAGCGGTGAACTTACATGCATTAATGCTTCTTGAATATCTTTAATATTTGCATGTTCTATTCCTATTTTACCTCTTTTACTCTTGGCCTTTTCTCTATCTACATATGCATGCTTAACACCAGAAACATGTTCCCGTATAGTATTTCTAATTTTATCACCTGGGAAATCTGGATCTGTCAGTACAATCACACCTCTAGTTTGCTGTGCGTGTTGTATCACTTCTAAAGTATATGTATCAATTGCACTACCGTTTGTTTCAATAGTATCACAGTCTACAGCACTTTTTACTCGCTCAGTATCATCTTTACCTTCAACAACAATAAATTCGTTTATTTTCATAAATTAACCTTTCATAATATTGATAACTTAATCATTAATTTTATAGAATCTTTCGGCAATATTAAAATATTAACTATCAAATCATAATTTCTTACACTAACCTCAGTTTAAATTTAAAAAATGAGAAAGATATCTTAAACTTATAAAAAAGTGATGTTCCTCATCTTTTTAAAGTTAGACACCTTTCCCACTAAAAATTCATTGAGTTAATTCAAATTGAATAAACGTTCAGCATTTTCGGTTGTTTGGCGACAGACCTCCTCATAAGTCATACCACGCAAATCTGCAATTTGTTGTGCTACTAAAGTAACGCGTTCTGGTTCATTGCGTTTACCTCTATAAGGGTGCGGGGATAGATACGGCGCATCTGTCTCGCATAACAAACGATCCATTGGTACGTGTTTAGCAACTTCTTTTGGTTGCTTTGCATTTTTGAAAGTGACGGGTCCCCCAAGCGAAACATAGAAGTTCAATTTATTAATCACGACATCAGCAATTTCGGGTGAAGCACTAAAACTGTGCATAATTCCACCCACTTCTTCTGCATGTTCTTCAATCAAAATATCTATGCAATCTTGAGTCGCTTCACGATTATGAATAATAATAGGTAATTGAACACGTTTAGCTAATGCAATTTGCTTTTTAAATACCTCTTTTTGTACATCAGAAGGTGATTTATCCCAATGATAATCTAACCCCATCTCACCAATACCAATAATTTTTGGATGTTTAGAAAGACTTTCTATCCATTCCAATCTTTCATCAGTACAATCTATTGCATCAACAGGATGCCAACCGATAATACCATAGATAAAGTCATACTTATCTATTAGCTCCATAGTACGTTCAATAGTAGGTGTATCAAAACCTACTACAAACATTCTATCTACGCCTGCTTCTCTTGCACGAGATATCACTTCATTTAAATCCTCATCGTATTGTTCATCATTTAAATGTACATGCGTATCGATTAACATCATTATCTCTCCTATCCTTAGATTATACTATTTAATTACTGCACCATTTGGAATTGCACTAGGCAAGCTTATCAAGGTAAGTACGCCATCTTTTTCAGCTGACAAAATCATACCTTCGGATTTTTGTCCCATTAATTTAGCTGGTTTTAAATTAGTAACAACTGCAACTTTTTTACCAATAATGTCTTCCGGACGATAAAACTTAGCTATACCAGATACTATTTGACGTTGTTCATTATCTAAATCAACTTTTATTTTTAATAGTTTCTCCGATTTTTTTACATTTTCCGCATCAATAATAGTTGCTGCTTTGATTTCAACTTTATCAAAATCTTTGATATCAATTTGCTCTTTACCGGGTTCATCAGACTGTTTTATTGACTTAGGTGGTTGCATTGATTCTTTGATATAAGCAATTTCTGCTTCAGTGTCTAATCTTGGGAAAATTGGTGTTGGCTTTTCAGTTACAGTAATTGCCTCTGACAACATACCATATTGTTGCAGACTATCTAATTGATGTAAATCCGGATTGTTAATATTGAGTTGCTTAAATATCTCCCTAGGTGCATGCGTCAAGAATGGTTGTAATAAGATTGTAGCGAAACGAATGTTCTCGACAAGATGTGCCATTACATTACCAAGCATCTCACGTTGATTTTCATCTTTTGCAAGAACCCAAGGTTGTGTTTCATCAATATATTTGTTTGTACGACTAATAAATTTCCATACTGTTGATAAAGCAACAGAAAATTGTAAACTTTCCATATTATCATTGAATGATTTAACAGTTTCAAGCGCCATCGCTTCCATCTTTTCATCCAATTCATGTTTTGGACCTTGGTATGCAGGTAATTCGCCGTGGAAATATTTGTTTATCATAGAGATAGTACGATTCACTAGATTACCTAAATCATTTGCAAGATCATAATTTGTTCTTTCAACAAAGGCTTCCGGTGTAAATACGCCATCAGAACCAAACGGTAATTCACGCATTAAGTAATAACGTGTCGCATCAAGACCATAACGATCAATTAATACATTAGGATCTACGACATTACCTTTAGATTTACTCATTTTACCATCTTTCATTAAAATCCAACCGTGTGCAAAAACTTTTTTAGGAAGTGGTAAATCCAACGCCATTAACAATATTGGCCATATAATAGAGTGGAAACGTACAATTTCTTTAGCCATCAAGTGTATATCTGCTGGCCAATATTTATTAAATAACGTTTCATCATCAGATAGATAACCTAATGAAGAAATATAATTGACAAGTGCATCAATCCACACGTATACAACATGTTTAGGATTAGATGGTACACGTACACCCCAATCGAATGATGTACGCGATACTGCTAAATCTTCTAAACCTGGTTTGATAAAGTTATTAATCATCTCATTTTTTCTAGATGGTGGTTGTATAAAGTCTGGATTTTCATCGTAAAATTCTAATAAACGGTCTGTATATTTATTAATATTGAAGAAATAGCTTTCTTCTTTTACAAGTTCGACTTCGTGACCAGAATCAGGACTTTTACCACCTACAATTTTGCCGTTTTCATAAACAGGATCAACAAGTTGTGACTCTGTATAATATGTTTCATCAGGAACAGAATACCAACCTTCGTATTCACCTAAATAAATGTCACCTTGTTTTAATAATCGCTCAAACACTTTCTCAACGACTTGCTTATGACGCTCTTCTGTAGTTCGAATAAAATCATCATTAGAAATCTCAAGTTTACTCCATAAGTTTTTAATACCTGAAATCATTTCATCTAAGTATTCTAGTTCTGTTTTGCCAGCTTTTTGAGCTTTTTCTTGGATTTTTTGACCGTGCTCATCAGTGCCAGTTAAATAACGAACATCATAGCCTTGCATTCTTTTATAGCGAGCTATCACGTCGCCTGCGACTGTAGAGTATGCATGACCGATGTGTAGGTTCCCGCTCGGATAGTATATTGGGGTTGTTATATAAAATGTATCTTTAGCCATCACTGGTCCTCCTCATTAATTACATAATAAATGATATCTAAATTTATTTTTCTTTTCAATGAAGTCGCGTACCGTTATGTATCAGTTTTAAAAATTCGCATCAATTGAAAATTAATTGTCATCATCTTTACTACAATACCATAAAATCAATACGCTATGGGGTTTTTACAATAATTAAGTCATTATAAAATAAAGTGTTTAACACATTTTTTTAATCAATATTATGATAAATATTATATACGTCACCCGTCTTCATATGTCGATCTGTTGCGACAAGTTTAATTGCTTTTTTAGTTTTAACCTGTTTGGTTTCAATATAATAATCAACATGTTCTTCAACCGTATAGTTTTCAAACCATGATTCCCCACTCTTAGGTAATGCACCTTCAATCAGTATCACAAACTCACCTTTAAGAGGTAATCTGTCTTGATTAATCAATTCCAACATATCATCAACTTTAAGTGTAAGAACTTGTTCAAATTTCTTCGTTAGCTCTCTACCAACAGTAATCCGTCTTTGCGAATCTATTTTAGCTATTGCTTTCAAAGTATCAGTAACTCTATAAGGCGATTCATAAAGTATCAAAGTACTATTTTGAAACATTCTATCATCAAGCACTTCAATTTTTTCTTTTTCTTTTCTTGGCAAAAAACCTAAAAATGTGTATGTGAAAGATGGTAATCCACTTGACATAAGTGCAGTCAACCCAGCATTAGGACCTGGTACTGTTTCTATATTTATATTATTTTTACGTGCTTCGACAACTAATTCATATCCTGGATCACTAATTAACGGCAACCCGGCATCTGATACTAACGCTATATTTAAGCCAGTTTGTAACTGCTTGATTAAATAGTCAGTTTGTTGTTCTTTATTATGTTCATGATACGACTTTAGAGGCGTTTGTATTTCATAATGATTACACAATTTTCGTGTTACTCGTGTATCTTCACATGCAATCACATCAACTTTTCTTAATGTTTCTATAGCTCGAAATGTAATATCACCAAGATTTCCAATTGGTGTTCCTACTAAATATAAAGTTGTCATATTATCCCTCCTGTATCATTTTTAACTTTTGTTGTCTAGTATATGTTTTAATTTCATATTCACGTTTCAATGCTTCCGATTTCGTTGTATATGTTTCTTGATAAACTAACTCTACCGGTCGTCTTATTTTTGTATATTTAGCACCCTTACCGTTATTATGCTTTATTATGCGTGCATTTACATCTTTAGCATAGCCAGTATATAAACTTCCGTCATTACATTTAACAATATAAACAAAATGTTTATCCATAATAAATACCTTTCATCTCATCGCTATATGATCCATCCTCATTATATATATATAATGGATTACGTATATCTAAACCTTGGTTACCACCTTTTCTTCCTTCCACAACAATTGTTTGTGCAGGCTTATCATGTTTACTATACACCAACGTCAATGTTTTAGGCTCAATTTTACCGTGTCTTAATTCGGTTAAGACATCCATTAGCCTTTCCGCTCGATGGACCATAATAAAACGACCACCCTCTTTAAGTAAATGTCTTGCAGCTTCAATACAATCTTTAAGATTACACATTATTTCGTGACGTGCTATTTTATGTGCTTCTTTTTGATGTTGATGATTTTGATTCATTTTAAAATAAGGAGGATTACAAGTCACTAGTGTATATTGAGCAGGTTGAAATGTTTGATATACATCTTTTAAATCCATACGGTGCATAGTTAGTCTATCGTTCAAATCATTCAATTTAAAACTGCGACGTGCCATACTCACTAATTGCTCTTGTATTTCTATCCCTTCAATAGGTTGAGTTGATTTAGCAGCTAATAATAATGGAATAACACCATTGCCGGAACATAAATCCATAACTTTATCATTTTTGCGTACTTCGGTTAAATACCCTAACAATAGGGCATCAGTAGAAAAAGAGAATACTTCATCATTTTGTATAATCTCATATCCTTCTTTTATTAAATGGTCAACGCGTTCATTATCTTCTAACATATCTTTACTCCTAAAAAAAGGATGTTATTACAGTATGACTTAAATTACACACTTATAATACATCCTTATATTTAAACATTTATTTATCGAAAGAATTAATCACTCAACACATTAAGGCATAATAAGCAATCTTCACCATGACGATGTTTCCCGAATAATTCACCCTTACAAATATGAAAACCTTCACGATATAACATCGCTAAATTATCTTTACTTGGAGATGGTGTTTTTACATGCTTATAATTATCTTTATCTAAGTGAGTTTCAACCGATTCTTCAGTTTTGTTCATCAATCGTTTTAAATTTTCATTTTCAACTTGTAAAGCAACATTCTCCTCAACAAGTTCGACGGTTAAATCTTTAAGTTCTGACATGTCGGTTGTAAGTTGTTCAACGTGATGTTCTAATTTCATAAGTCTTTCGAATAATTCATTTCGATTCAAAGGTTATTCAACCTCCTTAATTCAATACTTCTATCTCTTCCATTTTATATTCTAAAGGTTGTTCTAGACCCTCTATTTTAACTTGCATAGAAATATCTAAAATATTTAATCCTATCACTTTCCCGTGACCATCTGGTGTTTGAATCATATCTCCGACGTCAGGCAATTGAGTTCGAGCCTCTTCATAGTAGTCATTTTCATATTTAAGACAACACATTAATCTACCACAAGCTCCTGAAATCTTAGTTGGATTTAATGATAGGTTCTGATCTTTCGCCATTTTAATGGATACAGGTTCGAAATCTCCTAAAAATGTAGAACAACACAAAGAACGCCCACAAGGACCGATACCACCCAATAATTTCGCTTCATCTCTTACCCCAATTTGACGTAATTCTATTCTAGTCTTTAGATTTTGAGCTAAAACTTTAACAAGTTTGCGAAAATCAATGCGATCATCTGCGGTAAAATTAAAAATCACTTTAGATTTGTCTAATGTATATTCACAATTAACTAATCGCATATCTAATTGCTGATCTTTAACTACTTTTTTACATAATTCTAACGCATCATTGGCATCACGTTCATTACGATAATATGTTTCTTGATCATCTTCATTCATTTTACGAATGATATTTTTTAGCGGTAATGTGACATCTTCTACATCAACTTCACGTAATGGAAACTTTACATGACCAATTTCTATACCTCTTTTAGATTGGACAACAACCCAGTCACCAACCTCTACATCTAATTGATTCGGCGCGTAGTATTCTAATTTCCCTGCTTTTTGAAACTGAACACCTACAACATTGGGCATTTTAAATCACACCTTTTATTACTATTTGTTCAAAAACAAGTGTTGGATTAACATTTTGATTTAACTTTTTATGCGCTTCAGTAATTTGATCATACATGAGGATTAATTGATTAAAAGTTAATTGGTTTGCATAATTTTCAATTTCTACAGTTAAATCACTAAATGTATAATAATTATCCATTTCTACCTTTGCATGCATTATATCTTCGAAAAAGCCATTGACGGCTGATAAAGTAAGTAATTGTAATCTACGATTCTTAGCTTGTTTTAATAACTCAATGACACCTATAAGAGCCATAGCTTTATTAGATAATATTAATTGACACCATCTGATGATTGATTTTCTTAAAGTAACTAAATCAAATTCCTCATTTAACGACGATGCTGCTTCTATTTGAGTTGTATAGGTACTTAGCATTTCTGCTACCGGTCTTGCTATTGACATCTCTACTAAACGCTCTATAAACTGTCGCTTATCAATAGGCTTAAAATATACGTGCTGGCATCTTGAATGTATAGTGTCTAATATTTGTTCTGGTTTCGTTGATAAAAGAATCGCAATTGTATTATCAGGGGGCTCTTCTAAAAATTTTAGTATACTATTTTCCCCTTGAACAGTTAATTTTTCAAAATCCTCAATAATATATACTTTATATTGACCCTCAATAGGTAGTTGGTTCATATGGTGAACAAGTTGTTCGATTTGTTCTTTTTTAATTGTATTTTCATCAGAAGACACATATGAAAAGTCAGGATGATTAAAAGTATCAACTTTCAGTTCGCATTGATTACTATTATTACAAAGAATTAATTTAGTAAAATGGATTGCGACACGTTTCATCGTTTGTGCATCATCACCCTCAAACAAATATGCATGTGACAATTTGTTAGAATGATATGCGTTAGCTAACTGTTGTTGTTCATCCATAAGCGACTTACTCCCTTTATGATATTCATTATGTAAAAAGACTACTTAAATGATAGTTCTAGACTGTTGAGCATCGTCTTCAAACAATTCCGACTTAGCAACTGCATTCCTTGAATTAAACGCATATAATTACTAACTTTCACGCTAAAAACTCAAAGGATGAAGTATAAATTTTGAATGAATATGCCTTCAATCTCAAACTACATTTAAAGTAGCCAAATAAAAAATACATCTATAATAATTACATTTTAAACACTTTTCATTAACATAAATATGTAGATGAAAAGTAGACTTTTTATAAACAACTAGAATTGATGAAATGCTTCAATCGGCATTACAAATACTGTAGCGCCACCTACTTCAACTTCAACTGGATAAGGAATATATGAATCTGCACTACCACCCATTGGTGTTATTGGGGAAACAAGTTGGTCTCTATTACCACAAGTGTTATCAATGACAGATAGAACCTCATCGACACGGTCATCCTTAACCCCACATAAGAAAGTTGTATTGCCTGCTCTTAAAAATCCACCAGTAGTTGCTAACTTTGTAGCTCTGAAATTGTTTTTTACGAGTTGGTCTGAAAGCTCTTGACTATCTTGATCTTGAACGATCGCTATAATCATCTTCATTTTTATACACCTCTTTTTGTCATTATATCATAATTATTTTAAATATTTGATGATAGATTGGTATGTTTCTTCAACAACTTTATCCAAACTATGGTTAGCATTGACTTTAATAAACCGATGAGGGTTATCACTGATCACTTTATGATATCCTTCTATCACTTTTTCATGAAAAACTTTATCCTCTTTATCTAATCTGTTTTGTTCTCTGTTATTTTTTAGAATTCTTTGACGACCAATTTCCGCATCAACATCTAAATAAATAGTTAAGTCTGGATACAAACCATTAATTGCAAATTCATTTAATAATTTTACTTCTTTAATTCCTATACCCCTTGCATAACCTTGATAAGCCAATGAACTATCAATGTATCTATCACAAAGGACAATTTTACCTGCTTGTAAAGATGGGATAATCTTCTCAACAAGGTGTTCACGTCTAGATGCAGCGAACAGCATAGCTTCAGTTCGAATATCTATACTCTCTCCATCAAGTACAATACGACGTATTTCTTCACTAGTTAATACTCCGCCAGGTTCACGTGTTGTAACAATATCATATTCTTTAGCTAATCTTTCGCTTACTTCTTTAATTACTGAGGTCTTTCCTGCTCCTTCTGGACCTTCAAACGTTATAAATGTAGACATTTCTTATTCATCCTTAATTAATATTTTTTTATGATTTAAACCTTCAACTTTAATATTTTGCTTATCATATTTATTTAACAAGTCTATCATATGAGACGTCACGACTTCTCCTTTAAACATCACCGGTATACCTGGAGGGTAAGGAACGATATGTTGCGCTAAAACTTTACCTTCTGCCATTTTAATAGATACTTCTTTCGTATTTTGAAAATGAACAGTTTTGTATTCGCTAAAATCCGTCATAAAATTAAAAGGTTTTATGTCGCGCGTACATTTTTTTGGCACGTTAATTTCTCTAATTTTTTCAATCAACAACTTAAAAGGAAATTTATCTCCTTCATGCCATAAAGGGAGAACGAGTAACACTTGATACATATCAGCTAATTCTACATAGATTTCTTTATCCTCAAACCATTTTTGCACATCATAACCTGCAACACCTTCAAAACTCACAACCAATTTTAAAGGATCCTCTGGTTCTATAACTGTAAATCCTATATTTATTAATAAATCAATTAACATCTTTCTTCGTTGGTAAAATAATGCGGAATCATATTCTTTATAAAATTTATTTGCTAATTCTAGACTAGACATAATAAGGTACGAAGGACTTGAAGTTTGGAAATAAGTCAAATAATCTATGACTTGTTGTCTTAATGGTGCATCTTTATGTATATATAAAACTGATCCCATTGTTAATGCAGGGAGTGTTTTATGATATGACTGCACAACGTAATCAGCATTAAAATTCATTGAGGATTCTGGAAATCCATCTAAACCAAAATGTGCACCATGCGCTTCATCTACTAATATCGGTACCCCTCTTTGATGTAATTGTTTGATATATTGAGAAATTTCAAAAGTTTCACCGTAATAATTAGGGTATGTACAGATGGCAAGTTTATAATATTGATTTTTATCTTGAATTATCTTTGGCTTTACATATTGATTCGTTTTCTTACTGATATCTGTCTTAGTTATTGTCGCTTGTTGTTGTGTTATGTCTAGACCGTGAAATACTGATTTATGAACATTTCTACTAATTAAATATTTACCTTTTCTTGTCGAAAATGCTTGGATAACCGATAATATACCTGAAGTCGTTCCGTTAACTAGTAAGAAAGCATCATAGTTTTTATGTTTCCTAAAATTCTCCATGCTTTCTAAAATAATTCCTTCAGGATAATGCATATCATCTAATCCAGTAATTTCTGTCATATCCATTGCTAAATCAAGTCTATTTAAGTAGCCGATTGTCATGTTTTTATGCCCAGGAACATGCATAGAGATAGCGTTTTTCTCTATCAAACGATTTAATTTTTGAATTATTGGTCTTTTCATATTAATAACTCTCTCTAAATTTAATTTTTCATCTTATATGAGACAAATCATCATCATTCTTATTAACCCAATTCCTTTTTAACAAGCCCATTACATAGCAATCTCTGTATTCTCCCCTTGTATAGAAGTGTTCCTTTAACGTTCCTTCTATTTCGAAATTATTACTTTGATAGATATGTACTGCTTTCTCATTCTTAATATCCACATATAAGTATACCTTATTCATATTTAATACTAAAAAAGCATAGTCAATAGCCATTTTAAAAGCTTTTTTCGCGTACCCATTATTTGCATACTGTGGATCGATAATAATTAACACTTCACAAGTTCTATGTATAAAGTTAATCTCTAATAACTCTACCACGCCTACAGATGTTGATCCCTCTTCAACAATGAATCGTCGCTCTGTTTCATCTAAAATATGCTTTGTATATAAATTTTCTAATTCGCTCAATGATTGATAAGGCTCTTCAAACCAATACGACATAATGGAATACTCATTATTCAAATGATGTATAAATGATAAATCTGTCTTCTCCAATGCCCTAATAATCAAAGTCATCCCTCTTTCTTAATTTCTTGTTATTCATTACTAGTGTATTAGAAAATACAAATTTTCTCTAATACTTAACTAACTTTTTAATCATTGTCATTTCAACTTACTTAGATGTTAGATTTTAAAGTTCTTTATTAAAAAGAAAATTTTCCCAAACCTAATTGTTGTGATTATTTAATATAAAAAAGAGACCTTTCGGTCTCGTACTTTGTCTGGCAACGTCTTATTCTATCGAAACGTTAGTCCAACTACCATCACAGCAGGTGCTAAGAAGTTTTCTTCACTTAAGACAAGCGCTAGCCTCTCACTTTATATATGGTACTTATTGACTCGTTTAGATCATCTAAATTCATTGTCTCGCTTCTTTATTCATGAGTTCCAAATGCTTTCTCCTCGCCGAGAAAACTATTTTTTTAGAACTCTTTTCATATAAAAAAAAGAGA
>NZ_KV822069.1:0-95562 GCF_001815825.1 Staphylococcus sp. HMSC068G11 | reverse complement strand
TGTAGCGATTTTTTTCATTGTTAAATATCCTCCTGAAAATTAAACTAGTTTTTTTTATAATTAATAATCATGTGATCAATGAGTTACAAAAGAATTTTTATTCGTTTTTGTTTAACGACAAGCCATACTCTAACAGAAAAATTGATGTTTGTGTGCATTGTTATTGATTTGTAATTTTTTGCTAATATTGTTACACAATCTCATTTAACCCAATTAATTTATGTAATATGAATAGAAATGATACGCTAAGCATTTTTAAAGTATTTGATTTTGAGTAACACAAACATTGTTACATGAATGTAAAATTACTGAAAATTCTTTTAGATAATAATTAACATAGCAGTGTGAATAAACAGTATTTGAATTTTTGATATTTTACGTTGATTTGATGATATGATTGAGCAATATTTTGAGAAAGCTATATAAATGGAAAAGAAAATTGATATAATTAAAATCTAATTTGTTACTACTAATTTTTTGAGAGTTGTATAATAGACACTGAAAAATAGATGTTGTCTAGTTAAATTTAGTTTAGCAATCGGGGAGAAGTTTAATTTAAAATACACACTAGGACATCGTGAGGAAGACATATGAGAGAAAATTATTCGATACGTGTTTTTAATAATTTAGCCATTAATACAGAAAAGGCACTGAGTGTAAAGGTATTTTATTGTTTGAAAGGGAAATGTGAAATCACTATCAATGTTCAGAAACATACATTAAAGAAAGATGATATAGCGTTTGTTGTAATGAATGATACGTATTCACTGTTAAGTAATACGGATACCATGTGTTGTATTATCGATATACCAATACATCGATATATTAGTCAGAAGGATACTCAATTTTTAATAAGTGGTACAAAGATTGATGAACGTAGTAGAGATAGAATAAAATACTGGATATTAAAAATATTAGAGTTACATTGTTTATCTTATAATGATGTGTCCGATATACAAAGATTGATACAATTTTTACTTATTGAATTGAGTTATCTAAAGAAACCAAAACTTGATGTCAATAAAGATTTTTATTTATCTGAAGATATACATCAATATTTAGTGGATCATCATGACAGTAAAATCAACAAACATGAACTAGCTGAAGCTGTTAACCTATCAAATCAAGCACTTACATCTATGTTTAAACAAACGCCATTTCAAACATTTAATCAATATTTAAATCAACTTAGATTAAAATTTTGTCTTATAGATATTTTGACAACCCATAAACCTATCGAAGAAATAGCTATAGATCATGGTTTTCATCATTATTCTCGATTTATACAATTATTCAAAAATACATATGGTTACACACCTAAATTGATTAGAAGAGATTATATAGCGACGTCTATCTTCAAAAATACTGCTGAAGAAATTGATTTAGATAGACATTTTCTTATGAACATTCACGAATTACAAGATTTAGATTCAAAAATAATAAGTAAAAAATATATTGAGATATCAGATAAAGGAAAAAAATATCGTTCTTATGATATTTATATTGAAGATAACCGAAGTACTATTCTTGATCAGGAGCAGATAATTCATATAAAGCGTAATTTAAGTTTAAGCCAAAAATCAATGCGCTATGTAATAGAGCTTAACTACACTTCTATGATTGAAAACAAAGAGTTATGTCGTTATGAGATGTTGAAAATTTTACGTTTTTGTTCCGGTTTGAATTTAATTCCAACATTTAAAATCATTACCGATCGACATGATACTTTTACATCAAAGGAAAAAATGGCTCTGAAGTTAACATTTCAAATGTTATTCATCATGCTAAGAGAATTTAATCAACTTGAGATTGAATTTATTGTAGAGGACATGATGTTAAAACAAGTAGTGCAGTTAAAAAAGATGATTAGTTCTTATTTTGAATATTATAAGTTAAATTATCGTATTAAAAATGAGAAAAATGGAAATGTTAATTATCAAAATTTAGAAAAACAAGTGACTCAAATTTTCATTCCTATTAATCAATTACATTTATATATTAAAGAGATATCATTTGAAAAAATCATTTTGGAAACTAGCTATTTGACCGATTTAAAAAGTGAGATTGTGGAATATCCATGGATTCAACATATTCATACATTAATTAAAATGTGTGGAGAAGTGAGAGGTGTTTTAATACAACCTTCCTCTGATTACTCTACCACTGTAACATATCATTCAAATTTAAAACCGTATCATATCTTGTCATATGTAATAAGAATGTTTAACCAATTAAGGGGAACAATCGTCTATAAAGATGATGCAATCATTATGACTAAATATAAGTATGAATATCAGGCCATTGCTATCTCTTTAAAAAATACGATTAAGGAAAATGTAAACCATCAACAATTAATTTTTTCAGATATTCAATCACTCAACCATGCAGAATATGAATATATAGAAATGATACCACTTTTAATGAATGAGAATGATGAGCTAGATAGTCATATACCATACCCACATCAATATTGGTTAGCAAAGTTGAAGAGTAAAGAAAGCCAACAAGCAATAGTTGATCTTCCTAAAATGAGTATTGCTCATTTAACATTTCTTTGTTCGTAGTCGTGCAAGGTTGTTGACTAAGAAAGGATTATCATCAAATGCAACAACAGAAGATTAAACAATTCTTAGCCCATTTTGTATTAGATCACGTCACAATAGAATATTTGAAATATGGCTACCAGCTGACAATTGAACAGCTTAAATTATTAATATTTATATTACATTTCACTGAAAATCATAAAGAAGAATTAAGTTTAAATATGATCATCTTTTACAAAAATTATCAAAAAAACAAATTGTTAAAAAGTATTACACATCTATATGTATTTAATTGGATTTCAAAAAAACGACATCCATACGACCAACGTAGACTAGTTATTACGTTAACTCAAAATCAATGTAGTAAAATAACTCAATTAATTGAAGAACTAGAACACTTCTTAGAGGTGAAATCTACATTAATAAACGAAATCAATCATTCAACTTTATTATCGTATTATTTAAAATGCCATAGTCAATTTAGAGTGATTGAAAAATCTTGTACCCCTCAACATTTAACATTAGAAGAATTATACCTTCTTGGGTTACTTATCATTAGTGATAACAAGACTACATTTAAAAGCATAAAAGTACATTCTTTAAAGGGAATCATTTCATTGAGACCTATTATTAAGACCTTACAGTCAAAAGGTTATCTCATTAAAAGTCGTAGTAGAGATGATGAACGCTATATTGTATTAACACTTAGAAAAGAAAAAATTAATGTGATTCAGTCAGAAATCGAGGAATGTTACAATAAATTAGAACAGGGAATACAGCATGTGTAAAATAAAATTTGTATTAACTAAAAGGAGTTGAAAGAATGATTTTAGACAATGTGAATCCAGATGATTTATTTCCTACCGAGAAAAAAGGCCCCTCTGTATTAGGTGTAATTGAGTATAACGTACAGGGCCAGACTAAATTTGAAGGTGCCTTCATAGCAACAAATGAGCGGTTAATTATGAATGTTGATATGAATGGACAATTTTATTATCGAAATATACGTTATGATGAAATTAATCAAATTCATTTTGATGGTTCAGATATTATATTTGAGTTCAATATTGGAACAGTTCCAATGCGTGAAATTAAGACTGAAGATGTACAAGCTTTTGTTGATTATATAAAACAACAAATTCAATAAATATACTAGTTTATTATGTGGTATTTACAATGAACTTAAAATTTTGAATTGTAAAAGATTTGATACCTTTAAAATGCCTTATGTAAAAAATTTGACTGCTCTTTTGATGTATACGAATTAATTCCAATTAAACAGATATGTTATATTAAAATTTTAAAAAATACGATGACGTAATTAGTGATATATTATTAGTATTAATATTTTTAATTA
The DNA here is from genome assembly GCF_001815825.1 of Staphylococcus sp. HMSC068G11. Lineage (NCBI taxonomy): Bacteria > Bacillati > Bacillota > Bacilli > Caryophanales > Staphylococcaceae > Staphylococcus > Staphylococcus sp. HMSC068G11. Next base: position 91,662 of record NZ_KV822069.1, on the reverse strand, counting down.
CATCAATTTCACTATTATAAATGTTTTGGTTAAGAAATAAATGTATAAATGCATTTTGTAGTTATAAAAATATTGAATTCTTATACTTATTTGTTTAAAATGTACCTTGTAACATGGGCGGAGAAATTTTCGGTTAGATAAAATACATGTGAACCTTGCTACAACAAGATGTGCATCAGAGGAGTGGTTTTATAATGGGAAAAATTAAAGACATCAATGATTTGGTTAATGCGACATTTCAAGTTAAAAAATTTTTTAGAGATACTAAAAAGCAATATAATTTAAATTATGAAGAAATTTATATTCTTAATCACATTTTGAAAAGTGAATCTAACGAAATATCTTCAAAAGAAATTGCTACATGTTCAGAGTTTAAACCGTATTATTTAACTAAAGCATTACAAAAATTAAAAGATTTAAATTTATTATCTAAAAAAAGAAGCGTGCATGATGAAAGAACAGTAATTGTATTTGTATCCGATGAACAACGAGAAAAAATAAAAAAATTGATTTTAGAATTAGAAAACTATATCAAATAATACTAAGACACTGGCGTTTCATGTGTGTTTTTAAGATGAAGATTTCTAAAAAAGACTAGGTATCCCACTTTAAAGTGAGTGCCTAGTCTTTTTATTTGAAAAAATTAATATTTTCTTAAGGAGTTAATTTGTCGATGATAAATCGTTTGATTGATATATGATTGAACACGAGTCAAAATTTCTTCTATTATTTGAGTTCTTTTAGTCAAAATACGAACAGCCAATCCATGAGTAGGTAATTGTGAGATACCTATTCTACAGTCGTATTGTTTTTGAAAATCAGCAACCGCCACGTAAATATCGTCTATGAGACTTTGATTTACGTCCGGATGGATAAAATAAGCAGAACCTAGATGTGTATAGTTTTCCATATACCCAATACCGTCGAGTTTACTTTTCTCAGGACTTAACATCATATTATCAAAAACAACTAATTGATTTTCAATGTAAATTTCATTAATAAGATGCATATATTTATACGTAAAATCTTGCCCTTTAGATGAATATCCTGGTGTTAATATATCAGTGTAAAACATAGCACTATCTTCTTTAAGATGGAACGTATTATGCTGGTAAAATTTAGCATTTTCGTAGGCAATAATAGGATCTGCCACAAATTCCATATATGACTGATTTGATAAATGAAATGTTTGATACTGTTCTACATGATCATTGGGCGTCTTATATATTTTAGTTGCACCTTGAGAAGTGAGTACTACTTGTGCTTTATCTTCTAAGTTGACGTTGACCCGGTATCTATCTCCATCTAGATAACCTCCACCAACATTCACAATATAGAAAGTTGGTACAGGAGATTGTTCTAAGTATATAGGGCGTAGGACTTTGAGCGCTTTTTCAAAATATATATTTCGTGCTTTTGAGCTTTGGCCATTATTAAAAACTGTTAAATCCAATTGGCCAGTCCAACTCTGATTACCCATTAAGCTAATCCTTTGAGTAAGACATCTTGCTCAATCCACTCAATAACTTTTTCTAAACCTTCATCAGTTTTTAAATTTGTAAAAGCAAATGGACGATTTCCACGAAATACTTCAGTATCTTTAGCCATTTGATCTAATGAAGCGCCCACATATGGTGCAAGGTCTGTTTTATTAATAATGAAGAAATCAGATTTAATCATACCTTGACCACCTTTACGTGGTATCTTTTCGCCTTGTGCAACATCAATGATATAAATTGAAAAGTCAACAAGTTCTGGACTAAACGTAGCCGCTAAGTTATCGCCACCTGATTCAATAAAAATGAGTTCAATATCATCATTACGTTCTAATAACTCATCTATGGCTGCGAAGTTCATTGAGGCGTCTTCACGAATCGCTGTATGAGGACAACCTCCAGTTTCTACACCAATGATTCTATCTTCTGGTAAAACACCAGTATTAACTAATATTTTTTCATCTTCTTTAGTATAGATATCATTTGTTATAACGCCAATGCTCATTTCTTTGGCAAGACGTTTAACCACTTTTTCTATTAATTGGGTTTTACCTGCACCAACAGGGCCCCCGATACCAATTTTAATTGGATTTGACATCTCATATGCCTCCTATGAAATAAAGATTCTAACATGAACATTTTCATGTTCCATTTGATTAAGTTCTAAGCCAGGAGCAGTCATACCAAAATCACTCTCAACTAATTCTAGTATGTGATTACGTACCTTCTCGATATGGGATATCATTTCAGTTACGACTTGCTGCCCAGCTGTTTGTCCTAAAGGAATCGCTCTAACTGCATTTTGGGTAAGGCTAGAGATATTTTGATATAAGTAATAATCAATGATGGACTCTACATTGACGCCTAAATCATGTCCTAGCATAGTAAAGCACACAGCTGGATGAAGCTGTATTTTATGACTTTTCATTTGGTCATAGTACCATTGAATCCATTCACTTTCATAAAGATCTAAAGCTAATTTTACCATGCGTGTGCCCATTTGCTTAGCGCCAATACGTGTTTCTTTAGGTAAATTTTGTACGAATAGTTTTTGGTTAATATCTAAAATTTTATCTTTATCATTGCGTATTAATGCGTTGTACACAATTCTCATAGCTAACCCATCTGAATAAGTTAATTGTTCATTTATAAACAATGTTAACCATTCAATAAATGTCTCAGTATCATGAACAGCTTCTCTTTGAATATATGTTTCAAGTCCAAATGAATGACTAAATGCACCAGTTGGAAACTGAGAATCACAGAACTGAAATAGTCTTAAATGTTGATGATCAATCATGCGAATGTCCTATATGTCGAAATGCTTGATTGACCTTTCTGTCTTCATGTGAGTAGGGGATACCCAACTCTTTTAATAAATCTTCAACAAGATAGTCATATTGAATAAGCATTTCAGTTTCTGTAAATTGGGCAGGCAGATGTCGATTACCAAGTTGATGGGCAATATCTCCCATTTCTTTTAAACTTCTAGGCTTAATTACTAGTAAGTCTTCACTATTTACATCGACAATAATCATGTTTGTATCGTCTTGATATAAGATATCACCATACTGTAAATCAATGGGTTGTTTAAGTCGTATTCCTATTTCATTACCGTGATCTGTTTTAACACGTTGTATACGTTTAACCAAATCAGAGTTTTCAAGATAAACTTTTTCAACATGTTTTTGCTTTTCATCTTGTGATAAATTAGCAATATTTCCTTGTATTTCTTCTATAATCATGATTTACGTCCTCCTAGAATAAGAAGTATCTTTGCGTTAAAGGTAATTCTGTTGCTGCTTCACTCGTAATCTTATTACCATCAACAAATACTTCATATGTTTGTGGATCCACATCTATTTTAGGTGTAACATTATTATTTTTCATATCTGCTTTAGTTAAATTTCTAATATTTTTAACAGGACGTACCATACGTTTTAAATTAAGTTGACGATAAATACCGTTTTCGTATGCAGTATTAGAAACAAAAGTCATAGCAGTATGTGTAATGTTACCGCCAAATTGACCATACATTTTGCGATATTTCAAAGGCTCTGAAGTTGGTATGGAGCCATTAGCATCACCATTTGCTGCTGAGTTAATCATGCCACCTTTAACAACAAGATCGGGTTTGGCACCGAAGAACTCAGGTTCCCACATTACTAAATCGGCAAGTTTACCCGCTTCTACAGATCCAACATAGTCAGAAATACCATGTGTAATGGCAGGATTGATTGTATATTTTGCAATGTAACGTTTAATACGATTATTATCGTGATATTCAAAGTCACCATCTAATGGTCCGCGTTGTTCTTTCATACGGTGTGCAACTTGCCAAGTACGTGTTACAACTTCACCGACACGTCCCATTGCTTGTGAATCTGAACTTACCATACTAAATACGCCCATATCTTGTAATACGTCTTCTGCTGCTATAGTTTCCTTACGTATACGAGAATCTGCAAATGCAATGTCTTCTGGTATTGAAGCATTAAGATGGTGTGTGATCATAACCATGTCTAAATGTTCATCTACAGTGTTATGAGTGTAAGGTAATGTTGGGTTTGTTGAAGAAGGTAAGATGTTTGAATATGCAGCTGATTTGATTAAGTCAGGTGCATGACCACCACCAGCTCCTTCAGTATGATACATATGCAATACACGATCTTTAACAGCAGCCATAGTATCTTCCATAAATCCAGCTTCATTTAATGTATCTGCATGTAAAGCGACTTGAACATCAAACTCATCTGCAACGTCTAATGCATGACTTAATGCTGAAGGTGTAGCTCCCCAATCTTCATGTACTTTAAGACCTATAGCGCCTGCATGAATTTGTTCAATAAGTGCAGTATGATTGACAGCTTGACCTTTACCAGTAAATCCTACATTAATAGGCATCTCTTCTGCTGCTTCTAACATACGATGAATATGCCAAGGTCCTGGTGTTACAGTAGTCGCTTTAGCCCCTTCAGAAGCACCAGTTCCTCCACCGATATGCGTTGTAATACCACTCTCAAGTGCAACTTCAGCTTGTTCAGGATTGATGAAGTGCACGTGTGTATCGATACCGCCGGCAGTAACAATTTTACCTTCAGCAGCAATAATATCAGTTGTTGCACCAATGATGATGTCAACGTTATCCATTATATCTGGGTTTCCAGCTTTACCGATCTTAAAAATATAACCATTTTTAATTCCGATATCTGCTTTAACAATTTTGTCATAATCAATAATTAATGCGTTAGTTAAAACTAAATCAGCTACATTTTTATCATCTCTTGTCACATTAGGATTTTGAGCCATACCATCACGAATTGATTTACCGCCACCGAAAGTAGCTTCATCGCCATAATTTGCATAGTCTTTCTCAACTTGTGCAAATAAGTTCGTATCTCCTAATCTCACAGAGTCTCCTACAGTTGGTCCATAAAGACTAGTGTATTGAGATTGTGTCATTTTAAAACTCATGCTTATTTACCACCTTTTTTATTCGCATTGTCTTCGCCTGCATCGTTTTTAACAGCGGCGTTTTGATTTGAATCATTTGGACGAAATACGCGTTCTTCATCAATATCGCCATCGACTAAACCACGTAATCCATAAATTTTACGTCGTCCAGAATATTCGACAAGTTGTACTTTTTTTTCATCACCAGGTTCAAATCTCACAGCTGCGCCTGCAGGAATATCCAAATGTTTACCATATGCTTTCTCACGATCAAATTCTAATGCCTTATTTGCTTCGAAAAAGTGGAAATGTGAACCTACTTGTATAGGTCTATCGCCTGTATTTTTTACTTCAATCACCGTTTCGGGGTGATGCTTATTGATTTCTATTTCAGTATTTTTAACAATAATTTCACCAGGAATCATTGATATAGCCTCCTTAAACGATTGGGTGATGGACTGTTATTAACTTAGTACCATCTGGAAAAGTTGCTTCAATTTCAAGTTCTGTAATCATGTTAGCTACGCCATCCATGACATCTTCCTCATTTAAAATTGTTTTTCCATAACTCATGAGTTCAGCCACCGTTTTACCATCACGCGCGCCTTCTAATAATTCATCACTGATTAAAGCAAGTGCTTCAGGATGATTAAGTTTAAGTCCTCTTGCTTTTCTACGACGTGCAACTTCAGCAGCTACAACTATCATTAATTTGTCTTGTTCACGTTGTGTAAAGTGCAAAACTATCCCTTCTTTCAAAATAATTTGTCTTGCGAATTTTATATTAAAACTATTTAATGAATTATACAAGTATAATACTTTGATAATTTTATCGAATTAACAATGTTTTTTTAAATTAAGTGTATAAAAGTTGAATAAATATGAAAAATATCCAGCGTACATAAACATTATTTTAGTAAAATGTAATTGATATGATGAATATTTAGTGGTAATTTGAAAATTGTCTTTATTAAATAATTAATGTTGTGAATAAAAGGAGGCTATAAAATTGAAATTGATAAAAGTAATTTTAAGTAGTATCTCTCAAGTGGTTTTAATAAATAATCCATACACTGGATTATTTATTTTAATTGGATTGTTTGCAGTGAATTGGAAAGTAGCAATCAGTGCTATAATTGCAAGTGTAATGACTTGGATATTGGCACCACATATGAATTACACAAAAGATGAAATCGAAAGTGGATTAGCCGGGTTTAACCCTGTATTAACAGCAATTGCACTTACTTTATTTTTGGATAGCAATTGGAGCGGTATATTAATCACATTCGTATCCACTATTTTAACGTTACCGATTGGAGCAGCGGTAAGAGAAGTATTGAAACCACATAAAATAGCATTTTTAACTAGCCCGTTTGTTATTATGACGTGGATTACTTTGTTAATACCTAATCAACTTAAAACGTTACATACTCAGATTGATATTATTCCGGAGCATATAGAAAAGGTATCTTTAAATAATGACCACATCCGTGTTCATTTTTTTCAATCAGTTTTAGATGGATTTGGACAAATATTTTTAATGCCCAGCATAATAGGTGGTTTATTAATTCTAATAGGGATTTTTATAGGTTCTAAAAAAGCTGGAATTGTTTCTATAATTGCAAACATCATTGGGTTCCTAATAATTATATTATTGGGTGGAGACTATAGTAGTATAAATGACGGCATTTTTGGCTATAATGTAGTTTTATCTGCGATTGCGCTAGGTGTCACTTTTGAGACAGCAATCCATAGTTATCTCGCAATGATTTTAGGAATAGTGCTCACTGCATTCATACATTTAGGTTTGAGTACATTGCTCGCACCTCTAGGTTTACCACCTTTAACATGGCCATTTATTTTTGCTACATGGATTATGTTGTTTGCAGGAATTAACAATCAATCTGTATAAATAATGCATAATTAAAGTGAAAATATTAAAATTTGCAAATTGAGTTAACCTTAATTGATACACTATGATTATTTTTAAATTTATAATCACAACTGTTTTAGAACAGATATTTAATTCACTACGTTTTATGTCCGAAATTTTAGCATTACTTTATAAAATTTAAATGTATTTGAAAATCAAAATTCTACTAAAAAGCATCTGTCTTCATTATAAAAGTGGCGATGAGTTTATATTGAAATTTTATAAAAGAAATAAAATTGACTAATTAGATATATTCATAGTTAAGTTATGTATATATTTATTGGTAACTTTTCAATATCAGAGAAAAATGCGTATGAAGATTCATTCGTAAATTTTGAAAAAATAAAGTCGAGTGTTAAACTATGAATAATTAATTTTAAAATAAAAAGGGTCATAGGGGGCGTAAATGTGATGGAGTCTTTTTTAATTCACACTGACATTCAAAAGAAATGGATTCGTAAATTTAAAAAGATTGAAAGTGAATTCAAAGCACGTGCAGCTGAAAATGATATTCAATCTAGATTCCCATATGAAAATATTGAATGGCTGATAAAGGAAGGATATACTAAACTAACTTTGCCTGTAGAGTATGGAGGTGAAGGTGCTACTATTGAAGATATGGTGATTTTACAAAGTTATTTGGGTGCTATTGATGGAGCGACTGCTTTATCTATAGGGTGGCATTTGAGTGTAATTGGTCAATTGTACGAGCAACATATGTGGACACCATCAATGTTAGATTCCTTTGCTAAAGAAGTTGTTCACGGTGCACTGATCAATAGAGCAGTCAGTGAAGCGGAAACTGGTAGTCCTACTAGAGGTGGTCGCCCATCTACACATGCTGTTAAAGTTGAAAATGGTTATGTTATAAACGGTGTTAAAACCTTTACATCTATGAGTAAAGCATTGACACATTATATTGTTGGCGCCTATGTTGAAGAAACTAAATCGATGGGATTCTTTTTAATTCCTCGGTCAACTAAAGGAGTAAGTATTGCTGACAATTGGAATATGGTTGGTATGAGAGCGACTGAGAGCCATGATTTAATTCTTAATAATGTTCATGTTCCTAATGAAAATTTTGTAGAATCAAAACGTGAATCAAGACCTAATGGTTGGCTTCTTCATATACCGAGCTGTTATCTAGGTATTGCACAAGCAGCTCGTGACTATGCAGTAGATTTTGCAAAAAATTATCGTCCTAACAGTATTACAGGTACGATTGATAGTTTACCTACAGTGCAACAAAATTTAGGGAAAATGGAAAGTTTATTACTTTCTGCAAGACATTTTCTATGGAGTACAGCTAGAGGATATCAATCATATACAGAGGATGCACAAATATGGAATGAAACCTCAGCAAGTAAAGTGGTGGTAATGAACCAAGGTATAGAAATCGTTGATTTAGCTATGAGAATAGTTGGAGCTAAGAGCCTAGAAATGAACAGACCTCTTCAGCGGTACTATAGAGATATACGTGCTGGATTACATAATCCACCAATGGAAGATATGGCTTACACTAATATTGCTAAAAGTATTACAAACAAACTCTAATGTTATATTGATATTCTTTAAAGGAATGAGATGGAATTTAATGTTCTTCATTGCAACGCATATAAATTTTAAAAAAAGCGCGATGTACATTAATAATTTAATTTAGTCATTGATAGACTTCAAGTTAAGCAAGCCTGTGACAATCTTTTTGTCACAGGCTTTTCTAATGCAATCATAATGAAATCGCTGTGTAACTGCTAAATATTTATAGATTGGCATGTATTCAATGATCAACTTGAAATTATTTGGTGTCATAAAAGATTTCAAATATAATTAAGTTATTCATTAAAAAACGTTAGGAGTATCAACTATGACCAAAGTATATTTTAATCATGATGGTGGCGTTGATGATTTAGTGTCACTATTTTTATTATTACAAATGGAAAATATAGAACTTGTTGGTGTAAGTACGATTGGTGCAGACTGCTATTTAGAACCTTCATTAAGTGCTTCATTAAAGATTATAAATCGTTTTTCAGACGTTGAAATTAATGTAGCACCATCATATGAAAGAGGGAAAAATCCTTTTCCAAAAGAATGGAGAATGCATGCTTTCTTTATGGATGCCCTACCAGTGCTAAATGAGTCTTGTATACCCAAAAGATGTAAGGCTAGTGAGGACGAGGCGTATATAGATATTATTCGTAAGGTGAAGCGTTGTGATGAGAAAGTTACATTGTTATTTACTGGACCGCTTACAGATTTAGCTAAAGCTATAAACTATGACAACTCAATTTTAAAAAATATAGAGAAATTAGTTTGGATGGGTGGAACGTTTTTAGACAAAGGAAATGTTGAAGAACCAGAACATGATGGTACAGCTGAATGGAATGCATTTTGGGATCCCGAGGCTGTAAAAGTTGTATTAGATAGTGATATGATTGTCGATATTGTTGCTTTAGAAAGTACAAATCAAGTCCCTCTAACAATGGAAGTTCGTCAAATGTGGGCAGATAAAAGACAATATTTAGGCGTTGATTTTCTGGGCACAAGTTACGCAGCAGTACCACCACTCACACATTTTGTGACCAATTCAACATACTTTTTATGGGATGTATTAACTACTGCTTATGTGGGTTCTCCAAATTTAGTTGAATCAACGAAATTGAAAATTGATGTAGTCAGTCAAGGACCTAGTCAAGGGAGAACATTCCAATCTGAAAATGGACGTGAAGTTCAAGTCATTACGGATGTAAATAAACAAGCATTTTTTAAATACATAACGGATTTAGCAAAGAAAATTGAGTCCTAAGTTTTATTTGTTAATAAAAAGGTGCATCTACTTCAACTTATTGTAAACTTTTTGTTCATAAAAGTTTACAAGGGTGCTATAATAAAATCTATGTAAGGAGGATGAACAAGTGACTACAAAACATTTAGTTTATACAGCTTTAATGACTGCTATCATTTGTATTTTAGGTTTAGTACCAAGTGTACCTCTGCCATTTATGCCAGTACCTATTGTATTACAGAATATAGGAATCTTTTTGGCAGGAATTATTTTAGGGCGAAAACTTGGTACTACAAGTGTTATTGTCTTTTTATTATTAGTAGCTACAGGTTTACCAGTGCTTTCTGGAGGCCGTGGGGGAATTGGCGTATTTGCAGGACCTTCGGCAGGATTCTTATTCTTATATCCTGTTGTAGCTTACTTTATAGGTATTATTCGTGATGCATATTTGCATAAAATGAATTTCTTAGTGATTTTTATAGCTACACTAGTTATCGGTGTATTAGGATTAGATATATTAGGTACAATCATTATGGGCTTCATTATACATATACCTATCTCTAAGGCATTTATATTATCATTTACATTTATGCCAGGTGATATTATTAAGGCTATTATTGCAAGTTTAATAGGTGCAGCAATTTTAAATCATTCACGTTTCAAGACTCTTATTCAATAACTAAAAATTAATAATGAAGTTGATGAGGCGATATTTATGTCGAAAATAACTTTTAAAGATATTTATATTGATGGAAATAAAATAACTGAAGATTCTAGAAAGGTGATTTATCTCTTACCTTCTCAACCTTTAAAATATGCGAGTAACACGTGGATTTATAAAACGATGCCAACAATGAATCAATGGCTTAAAGACATTGAGGTACAAAAGAAAACGCATCTAAATCAATCATCCTATCATCTTTCATTTTCATTTCCAGCTAATGAAAATATAGATGAAGTATTGTTGGAAAAAATACGTGACCTAGGTTTTCAGATAGGAGTACTTGAGCTTTATGTCATTGAAGCTAAAGCGTTAAAGGAACTTTCACGCAAAAGAGACGTAGATATTCAACTTGTAACAAGTAGTAATATCAATGATTACCTTCATGTCTATGATGCGTTTGCACGGCCTTTTGGTGATAACTATGCCAACATGGTTAAACAACATATTTATAGCTCACACAACTTGGATGACATTGAACGTTTAGTTGCATATGTTAACCAACAACCAGTAGGAATAGTTGATACTATAATGACGGATAAAGCAATAGAAATAGATGGTTTTGGGGTTTTAAAAGAATTCCAACATCAAGGTATTGGTTCTGAAATACAAGCTTACGTTGGACGTATGGCTAACGAGCGACCTGTTATTCTTGTTGCAGATGGAGAAGATACTGCTAAAGATATGTATCTAAGACAAGGATATGTATACCAAGGTTTTAAGTATCATATTTTAAAAGAAAATATTTAAGTTAATTGAAATTTTACATCGAAGTGATAACCTAAGATGGATTATTAAATCTATCTTAGGGTATTTTTTATATGTTCAAAGGTAATCGGACATGTAGTGTTAACCTTAAAATTCATTTAAGTTTAAAATTAATTTATGATTCTTTCTGGATGACTATAGATATTAAAATGATTTTCTCGAATAAACCCAATTGCGGTAATGTTTAAATCTCTTGCAAGTTGTATTGCAAGTGAAGTAGGGGCAGATTTAGATAATATAATTCCTACACCGATTTTAGCCGCTTTGATTAAAATTTCTGATGAAATACGGCCACTAAAAATCAAAACCTTATCTCTCACCGATATATGTCGTTGAATACAATAACCGTATAATTTATCAAGAGCGTTATGACGTCCGATATCGTGGCGATGTTCAAAAAAGTCTTTTCCATCACTGATGGCAGCATTATGAAGACCACCCGTTTTTTTGAAAATAATACTTGCATCCTGTAATTGCGTCATCAAATTAATAACTTGTTTGGGTTGAAGTTGAATGTTTGTCATTGATGTTTTGGCAATAGCAGCATCATTTTGAAAATAAAATGCTCTGCTTTTACCACAACAGGAAGCCAGCACACGTTTTGTAGGATGTTCGAATTGTTGACCTACTGATTGAGTTAGTTTTACATGAGCGAATCCTTTACTTTCGTCAATATGAATGGATTGTAAGTCATTCCTCTTTAAGAATATACCTTCAGATGCAAGAAAACCTAAAGTCAATTCTTCTAAATGGTTTGGACTACAAATAATAGTTGCAAACTCAATATCGTTGACTTTAATTGTTAATGGCATCTCTGTTACACATGAATCCGATGCTGTATATAAGTGTCCATTCTCAAATTTGATTATAGTTTGTTTTTGCGTCACATCTTTTTTCATTTTTTTACCCCTTTAATCATGACTACTTATTATCTTAAATGTAACTCACTTCTCACTCTTTTGTATATCCTATTATTAGGAAAGGACTTTTAAGAAGATTTTATAAAGTCAATTCGAGTACATTTAGTTGTATAAATAATGACATAATTTATCACATTTTATTTCTTTTTCAAATATTATTTAAAGCGTATAATAAAGGTTAAATGGAGGTAGGCTATCATGAAAATAAAACATATTTTTATTACTATTTTAACATTAAGTATAGTATTAGCAGGTTGTACTAATGAGAGAGGTCTGAATAAAGAACAGAATGAAAAACAATCGCCAAAAGGTGATAAACAAGAACTTCAAGTTTCTGCTGCAGCAAGTTTGACTGAAGTCAGTAAATCATTAGGAAATGAATTTAAAAAGGACCATCCAAATGTAGAGATTAAATTTAACTATGGCGGATCAGGTGCGTTAAGACAGCAAATAGAAGCGGGTGCTCCGGCAGATGTCATGATGTCAGCTAACACTAAAGATATAGATCTGTTGAAGAAAAAAAACAAAGCACATGATACTTATAATTATGCAAAGAATCAGCTTGTATTAATTGGTGATAAAAATAAAAGTTATACCTCTGTAAAAGATTTAAATCAAAACGACAAACTCGCACTAGGACAAATAAAAACAGTGCCTGCAGGTAAATATGCAAAACAATATTTAGATGATCAACATTTATATGGTGATGTTAAAGATAAAATTATTTTTGCTAAAGACGTAAAACAAGTATTAAATTATGTGGAAAAAGGAAACGCACAGGAAGGATTCGTTTATAAAACAGACTTATATCAACAAAAGAAAAAAGCAAATAAAGTTAAAGTCATCGAAGAAATTAAATTAAGTAAACCAATTACTTATAAAGCAGGTGCAACTTCAGATAAAAAATTAGCTAAAGAATGGATAAACTTCTTAAAATCTAATAAAGCTAAACAAATTCTTAAAGAATATCAATTTTCTGTATAAGGGGTTCTGAGCTATGCCTGATTTAACGTCCTTTTGGATTTCTTTTCGTGTTGCTTTAATTAGTACAATGATAGTTACTATTTTTGGCATATTGATTTCTAAATGGCTATACAATAAAAATAGATATTGGGTAAATCTATTAGAAAGTTTTATCATTTTACCAATTGTGTTACCACCTACTGTTCTTGGTTTTATATTATTAATTATATTTTCAACAAGAAGTCCTGTAGGAGAATTCTTTACTAATATCTTACACTTACCAGTTGTATTTACTTTGACAGGTGCAGTGATTGCATCTGTCATTGTTAGTTTTCCCCTTATGTATCAACATACAGTGAATGGGTTTCGAAGTATAGATTCAAAGATGTTAAATACTGCAAGAACCATGGGAGCAAGTGAAACAAAAATATTTTTTAAATTGGTGTTACCATTATCTAAACGTTCTATTCTTGCAGGTATTATGATGAGCTTTGCAAGAGCAATAGGTGAATTTGGTGCTACTTTGATGGTTGCTGGCTATATTCCAGACAAAACAAACACATTGCCTTTAGAAATTTATTTTTTAGTGGAGCAAGGGAAAGAAAATGAAGCTTGGTTATGGGTGCTTGTATTAGTTGCATTTGCGGTAACTGTCATAGCGACTATTAATCTAGTTAATCGTGATACGTTTAGGGAGGTTGATTAAATGCTCACAATTAAATTGAATGGTGTGCTTAATCAGACGAAAATTAATATCAACATAGATGATCAACTCCCTAAGATATATGCGATACAAGGACCGTCTGGAATTGGAAAGACAACAATTTTAAATATAATTGCCGGTTTGAAAGCTATAAATTATTCATATATAAAGGTTGGTAAACGTGTATTAACTGATTCACGACATCATTTGAATGTTAAGGTTCAACAACGTCGTATAGGATATTTATTTCAAGATTATCAACTTTTCCCTAATATGAATGTTTATAACAATATAACGTTTATGACTAAGCCTTCTGAACATATCAATCAACTTATTCATACTCTAAAAATAGAGCATTTACTTGAAAAGTATCCTGTGACCTTATCAGGAGGTGAAGCTCAGCGCGTCGCTTTAGCTAGGGCGCTAAGTACGAAACCAGATTTAATTTTGCTTGATGAGCCTTTTTCAAGTTTAGATGATAAGACAAAAAAAGAAGGTGTCAAATTAATTTTAAAAATATTCGAAGCATGGAAAATTCCCATTATATTTGTAACGCATTCAAATTATGAAGCGCAGCAAATGGCACATAAGATTATAACAATTAAAGATTGAATAAAATATAGCAAGAAGTGCTATTTACCTGTTAATTTTAACAATTATTCGTATATTCAAAATATAAAGAGAGGTATAGGGATTTGATGCAAGAAAGATACTCGAGACAAGTGTTGTTTAAGCAAATTGGTTTAAAAGGTCAAAGTCAACTTGAGAAAAAACATGTACTTATAGTAGGTATGGGGGCGTTAGGAACACACTTAGCTGAGGGATTAGTGAGAGCAGGAATAAATAAGTTAACTATTGTTGATAGAGACTACATTGAATTTAGCAACTTACAACGACAAACACTCTTTACAGAGCGTGATGCAGAAGATGTACTACCAAAAGTAATCGCTGCACAGAAGGTTTTAAAAGAGATACGTAAAGATGTAGAGATAGATGCTTATATTGAGCATGTCAATTACAATTTCTTAGAGCAACATGGAATAGATGTCGATATTATATTAGATGCAACTGATAATTTTGATACGCGTCAGTTAATTAATGACTTTGCTTATAAACATCAGATTCCTTGGATATATGGTGGTGTTGTTCAAAGTACATATGTTCAGGCAACGTTTATTCCTGGGCAAACACCGTGTTTTAATTGCTTAATGCCTCAATTACCATCTATTAATTTAACATGTGATACGGTTGGAGTTATTCAACCAGCTGTAACAATGACAACCAGTTTACAACTCAGTGATGCATTAAAGTTATTGACTGGTAATAAGGTTAACACACACTTCACTTACGGGGATATTTGGGAAGGGGATCATTATACATTTGGTTTTAGTCGTATGCAAAATGAAGATTGTAAAACATGTGGTCATGCTCCAACATATCCACACCTTAATCAACATCAACAAGATTACGCGACCTTATGTGGAAGAGACACTGTTCAATATAAAAATCCTGATATTTCTCAGGAAATATTACTATCATTTCTCGAGCGAAATCATATTCAACATCGTACGAATTTATATATGACAATGTTTAGGTTTAGAGAATATCGAATTGTTGCATTTTCTGGTGGTAGATTTTTGATACATGGAACGACAGAACCTAAAAAAGCAATTCAATTAATGCATCAACTATTTGGTTAAATATAAGGGAGTGGATAAACATGCACAAACATCAACATCAGAATATTCATTTAAACAGACCGATTCATGTAGCAATTTTGACTGTATCGGATACGAGAGATTATGATTCTGATAAAGGTGGTCAACTGATTCAATCTTTGATAAATCAACATGAAAATCATGTTGATATTAATTATTATCGAATTGTTAAAGACGATATAGAAGCTATTACACACCAACTTAAGCTTTGGTTAGCTTCACCAAATCAACTAGATGTCATTATTACAACGGGAGGAACAGGTATCTCACAAAGAGATGTGACAATAGAAGCTGTTCGCCCATTATTAACTAAAGAATTAGAAGGTTTTGGTGAATTATTTAGATACTTAAGTTATACCGAAGATGTTGGTACAAGAGCATTATTAACTCGAGCTATTGCAGGTACCTGTGATAATACCTTGATTTTTGCACTTCCTGGCTCAACAGGTGCAATTAAACTTGCAATAGAAAA
This sequence comes from Staphylococcus sp. HMSC068G11, assembly GCF_001815825.1. Lineage (NCBI taxonomy): Bacteria > Bacillati > Bacillota > Bacilli > Caryophanales > Staphylococcaceae > Staphylococcus > Staphylococcus sp. HMSC068G11. The sequence continues at coordinate 75,730 of NZ_KV822069.1, read as the reverse complement.
ATTAATTAAACCTGAATTGAGTCACTTAGTGTTTGAATTAAATAAAGACATAAGAAATTAAGTAATTTCAAGATTTTAGATATAATGTACGAATTTTTAATTTATATAATGAATAGAATTATATATTTTTTCTGTGGAAGTCGCCAGATTTACCACCAGATTTAGATTCTAAGTACGTTTCTCCAATTACCATGCCTTTGTCTATGGCTTTTGTCATATCGTAGATTGTAAGTGCTGTAACTGAAGCAGCAGTCAATGCTTCCATTTCAACACCAGTTTTACCTGTTGTAGACACGATCGCTGTAATATTTAAACGATATGAATCATCATTATTTGAATCCCATTTGAAGGATACATCTATACCTGTAAGTGGTAATGGATGACACATAGGAATGATTGTAGAAGTGTTTTTAGCTGCCATGATACCAGCAATTTGCGCAGTATTAAGTACATTTCCTTTACTATTAGTATTTTGAGTAATTTGTCTATAAATTTTTTCATTAACTATTATACTTGAGTGTGCTTCTGCTATACGTTTTGTAATTTTCTTATTAGAAACATCAACCATTTTAGCATTACCTTGTTTATTAATATGTGTGAAATGAGTCATTTTTTCCCTCCTATTAGGAGTAAGTATATCATGAAAATTAATATTTTTTGGAGATGAGTGTATGTCTGTAGAGAAAAGAACGCCAATATCAGTTAAAGAAGCAATTAATCGTATTATGAAACAACATGTAGAAGTGAAGAATATCAATGTTAATTTAGATGAAAGTTTAGGACATATTCTTGCTGAAGATATTGTTGCGACCTATGATATACCAAGGTTTAATAAATCACCTTATGATGGATTTGCAATTAGAAGTGAAGATTCACAAGGTGCAAGTGGCGAAAACCGTATTGAATTTGAAGTAATAGATCATATCGGTGCAGGTTCAGTTTCAGAAAAAACAATTGATAAAAACCAAGCAATACGAATAATGACTGGTGCTCAGATTCCTTCTGGAGCTGATGCAGTAGTAATGTTTGAACAAACTATTGAATCTGAAACAACTTTTACAATTAGAAAATCTTTTAAACATTTAGAAAATATTTCACTACAAGGTGAAGAAATAAAAGCTGGTGATATCGTACTGCATAAAGGTATGCGTATTAACTCTGGTGTGATAGCAGTCTTAGCAACATACGGTTATACTAAAGTGCGAGTGGCTCGAAAACCAACTGTTGCAGTAATTGCTACAGGTAGTGAATTGCTTGAAGTAGAAGATGAGCTTGAACCAGGAAAGATACGAAATTCAAACGGACCGATGATTAAAGCATTAGCTAAACAATTTGGAATACAAGTTGGAATGTATAAAGTTCAGCATGATAATCTAGAAAAGAGTATTGAGGTCGTAAAAAAAGCTTTATCAGAGCATGATTTAGTAATTACTACTGGAGGTGTGTCGGTAGGAGATTTTGATTACTTACCAGAAATATACAAGTCCATCCAAGCGCAGATACTATTTAACAAAGTGGCTCAAAGACCAGGTAGTGTTACTACGGTTGCATTTGTAGATGGTAAATATTTATTTGGCTTATCTGGAAATCCTTCAGCCTGCTATACAGGATTTGAATTATATGTTAAACCCGCTGTAAATAAGCTCATGGGAGCTAAAGCTTGTTATCCGCAAATAATCAAAGCTACACTTATGGAAGATTTTAATAAAGCTAACCCATTTACACGATTGATTCGTGCTAAGGCAACATTAACAAAAGCTGGAATGACAGTAATACCATCTGGATTTAATAAATCAGGTGCAGTTGTAGCTATTGCGCACGCTAATGCTATGATTATGCTTCCTGGTGGTACACGTGGATTTAAAGCAGGTAACATTGTTGATGTGATTTTGACCGAATCTAATAGTTTTGAAGAGGAATTGATACTATGATTTTACAAATTGTAGGTATGAAAAATTCAGGGAAAACTACATTGATGAACCATGCGATATCATTTTTAAAAGAACGAGGTTATTCAGTAGCAACAATTAAACATCACGGGCATATTGGTGAAGAAATTGAATTACAGTCATCTGATGTTGATCACATGAAACATTTTGCTGCGGGCGCAGATCAAAGTATTGTTCAGGGGCATCATTTACAGCAAACAGTGACACGTAATAAGAAACAATCGCTTAGAGAAATAATTGAAAATTCTGTTACAATTGATTGTAGTATCATTTTAGTTGAGGGCTTTAAAGAAGAAAATTATGATAAAATTATCGTTTATAAAAATAATGATGAATTAAGAACTCTACAAAGACTTTCTCACGTCATAGGGAAAATAGAAACCAATCATCCACGAGCAAATAATCAACTTGAGCACTTACTCAACAAATTAATTAAGGATAAGGGAATGAATTAAATGAAGCAATTTGAAATCGTGACTCAACCTATTGAAACCGAACAATATAGGGATTTTACGATTAACGAACGTCAAGGTGCCGTAGTCGTATTTACTGGTCACGTAAGAGAGTGGACTAAAGGTATTCGTACACAACACTTAGAATATGAGGCTTATATACCAATGGCTGAGAAAAAATTAGCTCAAATTGGAAAAGAAATTGAAGAAAAGTGGCCTGGAACAATAACAACAATTGTACATCGAATTGGGCCGTTACAAATATCAGATATAGCAGTTTTAATTGCAGTATCTTCTCCTCATAGAAAAGCGGCATATGAAGCAAATGAATACGCCATAGAGCGCATAAAAGAAATTGTTCCAATTTGGAAAAAGGAAATTTGGGATGATGGTGCTGAATGGCAAGGCCATCAAAAGGGAACATATAATGAAGCAAAAAAGGGGTAAGCAAGATGAAAATTTTATATTTTGCAGAGTTAAAAGAGTTGCTCAATCGATCTACTGAAACAATACATTTAGATACGACATTAACTGTTCAAGAATTCGAGTCATATTTATTAAAACGCCATAGAGAACTTAAATCAAAAAAATTTCAAATTGCTGTTAATGAAGAATTCGTCAGACAAGATGATATGGTCCAACCAGGAGATACAATTGCGCTCATTCCACCGGTCAGTGGGGGTTGATCAAGATGAAAGCAATTATTTTAGCAGGTGGAGAATCTAGCCGATTTGGTAAAGCTAAAGCTTTTGCTAAAATTGATAATCAATATTTTTATCAAAAAATTATAGAAACGTTAAAATCTACAAATATGTTTAATCGCATTATCATTAGCACTAATTCACAATTAGCTTCTCAGTTTGAATATGAATATGTGATTATTGATGACGAACATCATCAAAATAAAGGGCCGCTAACAGGAATTTACTCAGTGATGAAGCAATACATGGATGAAGAATTGTTTTTCATTGTATCTGTTGATACACCAATGATTACTAGTAAAGCAGTGAATGGGTTATATCATTTCATGGTATCAAACTTAATTGAATCACGTTTAGATATTGTAGCATTTAAAGAAGGACAAATATGTATACCGACGATTGGTTTTTATACACTTTCGACGTTTCCTTTTATTGAAAAAGCTTTAAATTCAAATCATTTAAGTCTAAAGCATGTCTTTAAACAATTATCAACAGATTGGTTAGACGTTACTGAAATTGACTCGCCTCATTATTGGTATAAGAATATTAATTTTCAGCATGATTTGGACTCTTTAAAAATGCAGATAAATGAATAAGGAGGTCCAACTATGAAAGCGGTAATACAAGATAAATTAGGCCGTCCAATACGGGATTTAAGAATATCGGTCACTGATCGATGTAATTTCAGATGTGATTATTGTATGCCAAAGGAAATCTTTGGAGATGATTACACTTTCTTACCTAAGAATGAATTGCTTACTTTTGAAGAATTAATACGAATTTCAAAGATTTATGCTCAATTAGGAGTTAAAAAGATAAGAATTACAGGAGGAGAGCCTCTCTTACGACGCAATCTTTATAAACTTGTAGAGCAATTAAATCTCATAGATGGTATAGAGGATATTGGATTGACCACTAATGGCTTGTTATTAAAAAAACATGGAAAAAATTTATATCAAGCTGGTTTACGTCGTATTAATGTAAGTTTAGATGCGATTGAGGATAACGTTTTTCAAGAAATTAACAATAGAAATATTAAAGCGTCTACAATTTTAGAACAAATTGATTATGCAGTATCAATAGGTTTTGAAGTTAAAGTAAACGTAGTTATTCAAAAAGGGGTTAATGATAATCAAATTATTCCGATGATTGATTATTTTAAAAATAAAAATATTGAAGTACGTTTTATTGAATTTATGGATGTAGGTAACGATAATGGATGGAATTTCAATAAAGTTGTAACTAAAGAAGAAATGCTTAATATGATAGAACAACATTTTGAGATAAGTCCTGTAGCGCCTAAATATTATGGGGAAGTTGCTAAATATTTTCGACATAAAGATAGTGATGCACAATTTGGTCTAATTACGAGTGTATCTGAATCATTTTGTTCCACATGTACGCGTGCTCGATTGTCTTCAGATGGTAAATTTTATGGTTGTTTATTTGCCTCCTCAGAAGGGTTTGATGTAAAAGCCTTAATACGTAATGGAGCTACAGATGATGATTTAAAAGCACAATTTAAACGATTGTGGAGTATTAGAAACAATCAGTACTCTGATAAGCGTACGATGCAAACTATTGAGAATAATAGAAAGAAAAAAATTAATATGAATTATATAGGTGGATAGGCGTAGTTTAGAATTTTACTACTTATGGGATTTGGACATTATATTATAAGCATTTAAATTTAGTTTCAAAAGTTTATAATACTAATAAATTATATTAAATGAGCAAGAAACAATTAATACAGTTTTGAGTATTTATAGACAACATATGCTTAAGTCTTCATGTTAAACATTTTAAATCCATAATTTTATACATTTAGTTAGTTAATATAGCTACGACAAAACCTATTTAGATATTTTAAATGCCTTTCAACATATAACTGATTGTTTAAATTGTTTAATTTCAAAACAATATTTAGAGTCAATTTTAATATTTGTTATAGATTAAATGCAAAACCTGTAATATAATAAAAATAAGCAATTGAGTTTTATCACACAAACACAACATCCAAGAATCAACTTAGGAGGCATATTATTATGAGTAACAAAGTACAACGTTTTATTGAATCAGAGAGAGAATTAAGTCAATTAAAGCATTGGCTTAAAACAACATATCGTATTTCTATTGAAGAATTTGTAGTTCTTTACAAGGTTTATGCAGACACTAAAATTAGTGGTAAAGAGTTACGAGACACATTACATTTCGAGATGTTATGGGATACTAGTAAAATTGATGTGATTATTCGTAAAATCTATAAGAAAGAACTCATTTCTAAATTACGCTCAGAAACCGATGAAAGACAAGTTTACTATTTCTTCGATGCAAAGCAAAAGAAATTATTGGACAAAATGACTGGAGAAATTGAAACAATTAGTATTGCAAATTAAGGACAGTAAATTTTAAATCTAAAAGTGACTAAATAAATTATAAAATAGCAGCTACCTTATGAATATTAAGGTAACTGCTATTTTTGTTATTATTTATATCCTAATATGAGTGATATAGCGATGTTGGAGTAAAATCTACATAAAAGTCATTTTGGCATATTTAGGTAGTTTACTTAGACGTTTTTTTAAAATTCTAGCAGTTAATATACAGTGCTGTGAACCTTACGTCCGTGAACAATAATATAGATGACTAAAGTTGCAAATCCTAAAATACCCATGATTCCATATAATTGACTATAAGAAATCGTATGTGTGAAAAGACCTAGTAAGGATGGTCCAAATCCAATTCCTATATCTAAACCAATAAAGTAAGTTGATGTAGCTAAGCCATATTTATTTGATGGAGATACTTTTATTGCGATAGCTTGCATAGAAGATGACAAGTTACCATAACCAATTCCTAATGCGATACCTGCAATAAGTAATACCCATCCGTTAAAACTAAGCATCAGTAGAAGAAAAGATAATACTAAGAAGATAAATGCTGGATAAACAACTACATTTTCGTTTTTATCATCCATCAATCTTCCAGCAATAGGTCTTGTTATGAGGGACGCAATAGCGTAAAAAATGAAAAAGTAACTTGCTGATGTAACTAGATCTCTTTCAATAGCAAAAGCCTGTAAATAAGTTAAAATAGCAGCGTAAGTAACACCGATTAATAACATGACGAATGCTACCGGAATGGCTTCTTTGGCTACAAAATGAGCCAAATTGAACCGTTTATGTGTAATTGTGTTTTCTTTAACTGTTGTGAAATTAATTTTAATTAACAGTGATAATAGACCACTTATGACACCTAAAATTACACAAATAGTAAATAAAATATTGATAGAAAAGGAATTCATCAATAACATACCAAAAAATGGGCCAATAGCGGTTCCCAACACCAAACTTAATGAGAATAAACTGATACCTTCACTTTTGCGTGTAGGTGGTGTAATATATGCTGCTATTGTTCCTGTAGCAGTTGTAGCAACCGCTGTTGCTAAGCCGTTCAGTAAACGCACCATCATTAAGAACCAAACAGAACCAGGTATAAAATAAAGTAGCTGTGTTACTACTAAACATATTAAACCAAAAATGAGAATTTTTTTTGGACCAAATCGATTGACGTATTTACCTGTTACAAATCGACCTATTAATGATCCTACTATAAAAAGTCCGACTACGAGCCCAGCAACAGAATCAGAAGCATGGTATTCTGATTTACTGTAGCTCGCGATAACGACAATTAATAAATACATACATAGATAAACAAAAAAGTTAATAGCAAAGTTAATATTAAAACTCTTCGTAAAAATGGGGTCTTTAGTTATTGTAGACTGATTCATTACTGCTCCTCCTTTATCATTGCTTCATGAATTTGAGACATCGCATTTGTAATATCAAATACTTGCTCATCAGTTAATCCAGTTTTTTTTATAATATCTTGTTGAATGACAGTGACCTTTTTATTAATAGTTTCAAAGAGGCTTTGACCTTTGTCAGTTAAACTTAATAATTTCTCTCTCTTATCAACTCCTGTTTTTGTCATAACCCAACCATTGTCTAACAATACTTTAATCAACTTTCGTGTTGTAGGTTTTTCTATTGAACGACGATGAGAAATTTTTACAAGTGTAGTAGGTTGATAATTGGCGATATCTCTTAGCACAAGCCATTGGCCAGTATGAATCTGATGCTGATCTAATATAGGTTGTGTAAGTTTAATATAGGGTCTATATATACCTATAAAACTATTGAAAAATTCATTGGTTAAAATATCTAACACCTCATTGTTATATTAGTTAGCCTAGCTAACCATTTAAAAGACAGAGACAATTATATGACTAAAATATGAATTTTGCAATGGTCTTTGATTCCTTTTTAATATTTAAAGTAATTAAAGTTAGATTTTGTTAAAATGAGCAATAACATGTGGAGGGGATAAAGTTGAACTTAAAATTAGACCATATCATTCACTATTTACATCAATTAGAGTCATTTAAGTTTCCTGGAGAAATATTAGAATTGCAAAATGGTGGAAGACATCATCATTTGGGCACCTTTAATCAAATAGCACCGATTAAAAATAGTTATATCGAATTGCTAGATGTTGAAAATGAGTCAAAACTTAACAATGTAGCTAAAACTGAAGAAGGTCGTGTATCATTTGCTACAAAAATAGTGCAGGATCATTTTAAACAAGGCTTTAAAGGTATTTGTTTTAGAACAAAGGATATAGATCAAGTTAGAGATACTTTAGAAAATAGAGGCGTTGATGTAATTGGTCCTATTGACATGGAAAGAGAAAATAAGAAGGGGCATCAATTACGTTGGAGATTGCTATATATTGCTAACCCTGACTATAGAGTCAAACCACCTTTCTTTATAGAATGGGATAACAGCAGAAAGCAAAACCTATCACAAATACATAATTTCAACTTGTCAGAATTTGAAATTAAAGAGGTGATTATTACTAGTACTCAACGTGAAACAACAGTAAGTCTTTGGAAAGAATGGTATAACATGAAAATAGTAAATGAAACAGCTACATCTACTGATCTCAAATTAGAAACTGATAAAGTTATTTATAAAATAGAAGACGGCAAAGATTCCGGTTTTCATACATTAATAATGACCGATATCAATGCCACAGCTCCATACTCAATATTTATACGTGGTGCTAAATATCGTTTTGAGCCACCCAACTAGTATAAATATAGATATGCACTGTGAATAATTAAACCGATGTGTATGAAAGCGAAAACGGTAGATAAAATACTTAGAATCAATTCATAGTTTGTAGTACGTAAAAAAATAAAAAATATGGATATAATAAATATAAATGCTACGAAGATGACACGAAGACTAAAATATGAAATTGTTAGTGGGTGATTGATTGTAATAATGATTGCTACGAGATTTAGGATAATAAATAATAACAAAATAAATTTTCTCATATAAAAACCTCTTTACTAGTTGTTAGTAACCATTATATCAAGGGTAATAGTATTGAAAGAACTAAAACGGTTTGAAAGTGACATCGTCGACATCGTTCTCATTAAGATGTATAATTAAAATTACTGTAAAATAAAGGAGATATTTTAAACCATGGAAAAGATGAACATCACTAATCAACAACATGACGCATTTGTGAAATCTCATCCCAATGGTGATTTATTACAATTATCTAAGTGGGCAGATACGAAAAAATTAACAGGATGGTATTCGAGAAGAATTGCTGTCGGTGAAAATGGTCAAATTAAAGGTGTTGGCCAGCTACTATTCAAAAAAATACCTAAACTCCCATACACTTTATGCTATGTATCTAGGGGATTTGTAGCTGATTATAATAATAAAGAAGTGTTAGAAGCTCTACTTAGCTATGCTAAAGAAGTAGCAAGAGATGAAAAGTCGTATGCTATCAAAATAGATCCCGATGTCGAAGTTGATAAAGGTGCAGAAGCACTTAAAAATTTACGTGAGCTTGGGTTTAAACATAAAGGTTTTAAAGAAGGATTATCTAAAGACTATATTCAACCAAGAATGACTATGATTACGCCTATTGATAAAACAGATGATGAATTAGTTCAAAGTTTCGAACGTCGAAATCGTTCAAAAGTAAGACTTGCGCTTAAGCGTGGAACTAAAGTAGAACGATCAAATCGCGAGGGGCTTAAAGTCTTTGCTAATTTAATGAAGATAACTGGAGAGAGAGATGGTTTTTTAACTAGAGATATTAGTTATTTTGAAAATATATATGATGCACTTCATGAAGACGGTGATGCAGAACTCTTCCTTGTTAAATTAGAGCCCAAGCCAGTATTAGATATGGTTAATCAAGACCTTGAAGCACAATTAGCTGAGAAAGAGAAATTACAATCAAAAAAGCAAGATAAAAAGACACTCAATAAACTTAATGATATTGAAAATAAAATTAAAAAAACAAATGAATTAAAATCTGATTTAACAGAACTTGAAAAAAGCGAGCCAGAAGGTATTTACTTGTCAGGTGCGCTCTTAATGTTTGCAGGAAACAAATCGTACTATCTCTATGGTGCTTCATCGAATGACTATCGTGATTTCTTACCAAACCATCACATGCAATTTGAAATGATGAAATATGCACGAGAGCATGGTGCAACAACCTATGACTTTGGTGGTACAGATAATGATCCTGATAAAGATTCAGAACATTATGGGCTGTGGGCATTTAAACGAGTTTGGGGTACATATTTAAGTGAAAAAATTGGAGAATTTGATTATGTATTAAATCAACCGTTATATCATTTAGTTGAGAAAGTGAAACCTCGTTTAACGAAAGCCAAAATTAAAATATCACGTAAACTTAAAGGTAAATAACTACTACATTCAGATCTGAACGCTTCTATGATAAATTGAGAGCGTTCAGATTTTTTTATAAGAAAGGAAAAATTGCATGATTAAAAAATTATTACAATTTTCGTTAGGTAATAAATTCGCTATTTTTTTGATGGTAGTTTTAATTATATTAGGTGGTGTTTATTCAAGCGCCAAATTAAAACTTGAATTATTACCAGATGTTGAAAATCCAGTTATTTCAGTTCAAACTACAATGTCTGGAGCAACCCCCCAGTCAACACAAGATGAAATAAGTAGCAAGATTGATAATCAAGTACGTTCGTTGGCCTACGTAAATAGTGTGAAGACCGAATCTATACCAAATGCTTCTATAGTAACTGTAGAATATGATAATGGTACAGATATGGATAAAGCTGAAGAACAATTAAAAAAAGAAATCGATAAAATTAAGTTTAAAGACGGCGTTGGTGAACCTGAATTAACAAGGAACTCTATGGATGCTTTTCCAATTGTGGCATATTCTTTTACGAGTAATAATCAAAAGTTAAAAGACGTTACTAAAAAGTTAAATCAACAGCTCGTACCAAAATTGCAAATCATTGATGGTGTGCAAAATGCACAATTAAACGGTCAAACTAATCGTGAAGTATCGTTAAAGTTTAAACAAAAAAATTTAGATGAAAAAGGTTTAACTGCAAATGATGTTGAGAACTATATAAAAACGGCTACACGTGAAACGCCATTAGGACTTTTCCAATTTAATAAGAGTAATAAATCTATTATTGTTGATGGTCAATTTAAATCTGTAGACGCTTTTAAAAATCTTAAAATCCCTTTATCTATTTCTGGACAATCTGTACAAAATGATAGCGATTCCGACAGTGATAGTCTAATGCCAAGTGATAATACTCGCTCGACTAATAGTTCAACTCATATGGCACAAAAAGGCCAAATGCCATCTGTACCACTTAAAGATTTAGCAGATATTAGTGTCGGTGATGAACGTACTTCTATATCCAAGACAAATGGAAAAGATGCTGTTAACTTACAAATTATGAAATCACAAGATGCTAATACTGTGCAAGTTGCGAGAGAAGTTCAGAAAAAAGTAGATGAATTTGTACGTAATGAGAGTGGAATGAAATCTATTAAAACTATGGATACTGCTAAACCTATTGAAGATTCTCTTTATACTATGGTTGAAAAGGCCGCTCTCGGTACGATCGTTGCTATTATTGTTATTCTTCTGTTTTTAAGAAACATAAGAACTACAGCTATTTCAATTGTATCTATACCAATGTCAATATTAATTGCGCTCATAGCATTAAAATTAAGCAACGTATCATTAAATATTCTTACTTTAGGTGCATTAACGGTTGCAATCGGGCGAGTTATAGATGATTCTATAGTTGTCGTTGAGAATATATTTAGAAGATTATCTGATCCGAATGAGAAGCTCAAAGGGGAAAATTTAATTATAAGCGCTACTAGAGAAGTATTTAAACCTATTATGTCATCGACCCTTGTTACTATTGTAGTGTTTTTACCACTAGTGTTTGTGTCAGGTTCAGTAGGTGAAATGTTTAGACCATTTGCGCTAGCTATTACTTTTAGTTTATTAGCTTCACTACTTGTTTCGATTACCCTAGTGCCTTCTTTAGGTGCAACATTTTTTAAAAATGGCGTTAAAAATAGGGAACAAAAGGGAGGTCTAGGAGCAGTTGGGAGAGCCTATCGAAGCGCTTTGAATTGGTCACTTAATCATAAATGGATTGTGCTTATAGTTAGTATTTTTATTTTAGTTGGAAGTGTGGTCATAGGCGCAAGAAATCTAGGAACGAGTTATATTTCAACAGGAGATAATAAATTTTTAGCTCTAACATATACTCCAAAACCTGGAGAAACACAGAAATCTATAACACAACATGCTGAAAAAGTACAAAATTATTTAGATAAAAAAGATAAAGTAGAAACTGTTCAATATTCTATAGGTGGTCCTACACCACAAGATCCTACCGGTAGTACTAACAGCATGGCAATTATGATTAAATATCAATCTGACACGCCTAATTTTGACGAAGAGCCTGATAAAGTACTTAAACATATCGAGACATTTAAACAACCTGGAGAATGGAAAAATCAAGATTTAGGAACAGGAGCAGGTAATAATTCTGTTGAAGTAACTGTCAAAGGACCTAATACAAGTGCAATGAAAGATACAGTCAACCGTGTAGAGAAATTGATGACTGATATTAAAGGCATAACGAATGTTAAATCTGATTTATCACAGACGTATGACCAATATGAAATAAAAGTTGACCAAAATAAAGCTGCAGATAATGGTATTTCTGCTGCACAACTTGCGATGAATCTTAATGAAAACTTACCTGAGAAAACAATTTCTACAGTTAGTGAAAAGGGTAAATCTATCGATGTAAAGGTCAAACAAAATAAGCAAACAGATTGGTCTTCTCAAAAAATTAAAAACATTAAACTAAATAAGCCTACGGGCGGTACGATTAAACTTAGTGAAATAGCATCTCTCAAAAAATCATATACACCAAGTAAACTGACTCAAGAAGATGGCGATTATGCTACGACTGTTACAGGTAAAGTGACTGATAAAGATGTGGGTGGTAAATCTCAACAAGTCATGGCTAAAGTGAAAGATCTTGAGAAACCTAGTCATATTAAAATTAATGTCGGCGGTGCTACTGATGACATTGATAAGGCTATTTCTCAGCTTGCAATGGCGATGATAGCAGCAATTATCATAGTTTATTTAATTTTAGTTATTACATTTAGAGGTGGTCTGGCACCATTTACAATCTTATTCTCATTACCATTTACGGTTATCGGTGTAGTACTGGCACTCATCATTACTGGAGAAACCATTTCAGTTCCAAGTTTAATAGGTATGCTTATGTTAATTGGTATCGTTGTTACGAATGCTATAGTATTAATCGATCGTGTTATTAACAATGAAAAACAAGGTATGCAGATGAAACCGGCATTGATAGAAGCGGGTGGTACACGGATAAGACCTATATTAATGACAGCAATTGCAACAATAGGTGCACTAGTGCCGTTGTTATTTGGTCAAGACAGTTCAATATTAATTTCCAAAGGTATGGCTGCAACAGTAATAGGTGGATTAATTTCTTCAACGCTACTCACACTCTTTGTAGTACCGGTTATGTACGAAATTTTATTCACTTTGAAAAATAAACTTACTAAAAAGTTTAATATGTAAAAAAAGACTTAGGTAAGATGATTATACTTACCTAAGTCTTTTATATTATTTAATATAATATAAAAATTAAAATAATAAATATAACAAATAATAAAAGTGATAAGATATTTAAGATGCTAACACCTTTTTTATCATCTTTTAATTCTTTAAAACCAGTCACTTCAACATTACCAACTAAAAGTAATAAAACGACAAATACCCACCAATTTTCTTTAGGGAACTGTAACGTCGTCAAAGCAACTACAAATAGTAACAATATGCCCATAACAATTCTCAAGATTCGAGTTATGACAGAATGCATTTTAAAAATACTAATGTACGAAACAATTAAGTATAAAACAGGCAATAAAATAAGATAAAGTTTCATAAAAAGCCACCCTTTCTATTACGAATAATATATTAGCACGATAAAAATCATATGACTAGAATGCGAGTAGAGATGAGTCGTATTAATTGGTTGTCGTAGCTTCATACGTTGCTTTGTAAACCAAAATTTAAAAATTCTAGAAATACGTGTTTGTTAAATCGCTTATTGATTGTCAATATGGTAACAATGTTTAAAACATTGATTTTTAGATTCTAATGTCATCTAAAATTGGCAAAAAAATTTTAATAAATTTTGTAGTTTAAATTTATACTTATGGGTTAAACAATCAACGTGCTAAATTTTAGGATTGTTGATTTAATTTTGAACGTACATAGGCGATTTCTTGTTCAATATTTTCAAGTTGTTTAAGTAGAGGGTCAATATCTTGATGAAGCGACTCACGTTTTTCTAAATCGTTTTGTAATCGTGTATAATCATATTTAAGTTCTGATAACTTTGAATTCAAGTCCATCGTATCATTCTCCTCTTCAAAGGGTTAATAGTAGTAATTTTTACATTTAATAAAGATTATATCACGAAATACGATACTTCTAAATAAGAGGGACACGATATCAAAGTACTCATTTGTATAAACTAGAAAGAAGGAATCAATGTGACTGAACAATTTGTCATAATTATATTATTAATAGCACTTGGTTATTTTCTTAAACGTATGAATTACTTGAAAGCAACTGATAGTCAAGTACTTTCAACTTTAGTGTTAAATGTTACATTACCTTCACTCGTTATAGTTAACTTAAATAGTGCGAAATTAGATGTATCTTTTTCAATATTGCCTATAATGATGATTATTTACGGTATAGTAGCTAAAATTATCGTAATTTGGTTTTTTAGAAAATATGATAACCATATGCGTGGTTCTGTTGGTATGATGACTGGATCTATGAATATTGGTTTGTTTGCATATCCGTTGGTTGAAGCGATATGGCCATCTAAAGGTATGATATATTTCGGAATGGTTGATATTGGCGGGGCCATTATCATGTTTGGTATTACTTATTTTGTAGGAAGTTATTATAGCGAAGGTAGTGACCAATTTAACTTCAAATTTTTAGGGAAAAAATTAGTTCAATCAGTCCCATTAGTAACCTATATGATTATGTTTGGATTGAATATGTCTCATATTCATATATGGCAACCAGCTATTGATTTCTTTAGTGTATTATCAAAGGCGAATATGCCTTTATCCATGATATTATTAGGTGTAATGCTTAATTTTAGTATTGAGAGAGAATACCTCCCTGTAACAATAAAATATCTTTGTTTACATTACGGGTTAGGTGTGTTAGCTGGAACACTAGTTCACTTTTTATTACCTGTATCTGATGATATGATTAAAACAACCTTGCTTATAACGTGGTTATTACCAGTAGGAGTAGCAATTATACCGTATTCGATTCAATTCAAATATAAGACATTACCGTTTGTTGGAATGGTAACTAATTTAACCATTATTATTAGCATTATCATTTTGTATATTTATCAAGCTGTATTTGTATAAAAATTGATTGCACAATTAATATGCTCATTTATATATAGCTAAAAAAAGCTATGAAGAAATATATCATTGTAGATATCTTCATAGCTTTTTTATTATAGTTTGTAACTTATATTCAGCCGATGACTGATGCTTTTTAAGACTACTATTCACTATCAAATGATGACACTTTATTTCTAGTTAAAATTGAAAAAATGCAACTTAGCCTTTACCACCCATAAATGCTGGATAGTTCATCATGCCACCATCAACGTACAATGTTGTACCGTGTATATAACTTGCAAGATCTGAAGATAGGAATAGTACTGCATTAGCTATATCTTGAGCATTTCCAATTTCACGTGCGGGTATCATTTTTATTGTTTCTTCACGCGTCGTTGGGTCAGAAAATTTTTCTTCAGTGTGTTCAGTAACAATTGCCCCAGGGGATATATTATTAATACGAATACCATACTGAGCATATTCCATTGACATTGTTTCCATCATTAATTTTAAGCCACCTTTACTTGCGGCATAGTGTACATAATTAGGCCATGGAATAGTGTCATGAACACTTGAAATATTAATAATAGTACCTTTTTTGTTTTCCTTTAAAAATTGATTGATGGCTTCTCTTGAACCTACAAAGGCGCCAGTTAAGTTTATGTCAATAACTTTTTGCCAGTCGTCAATCGACATTTCATGAGTTAGGATTGAATTTTCGAATCCAGCATTATTAATTATAATGTCTAAAGTTCCAAAGTGATTAATTGTTGTTTCGATCATTCGTTTAATATCTTCTTCAATTGAAACATCACCTTGAACCACCAATGTTTGACCACCAAATTTAGCAACAGTTTGTTTAATTTCCTCAATTTCATCATGATGTCGATCAGAACGGTAATTTATAACAACCTTGGCCTTAGCTTTACCAAAGTTTTCAGCAATAGATTTGCCAATTCCAGTGGCAGCTCCGGTAACAAGAACCACTTTATTTTCTAATTCTTCAAACATTATGTTACCTCCCTAAAGTTTAAAATTCTATTTTAAGTTGCCTAAAATGATTGAAGCTATAACTATAACAATAATACCTGACCAAATACCAATCATTTGGCGACGATCTTTTTTCTCCCCTAGAATAAAGATACCCCCTAAAGTTGAAACAATAACTAGGAGTTGTGATAATGAGAAACTAGTTGCAACACCAACTTTAGGTTGTGAATAAAACATAAATAAGTTACCGATACCCCAGATAACACCTGGTATAAGATTTAAAGCAGTAGATTTAATTGAAGTATTATGGTTCATTGAAAGAACTAATCCTCCAATTGCCATACCAATTGATTGGAAGAAGAGAGCATCTGTACCGCTTACTCCAAAAATATCTCCAAGAACTACATAACCTACGTAACCGATTGTTGATAGAAGTAATATTCCCATTGCTTTTTTAAATTCCGGGTTATCGGATTTGCCTTCACTTTTGGCTTTAAGTGATGTTAAAGAAATACCTACAACCAATAAAATCATTGCTATAAGTCCCAGCACTACTTGAACAATCGTGCTCCATTCACCTAAGAAAATAGCACTAAATAGAGTGGTACCGACAAGTTGCATACCCGTTGAAATAGGCATCGTTTTAGATACACCTATTAAATGCACTGATTTTAATTGATTTCCTTGACCAAAAGCCCATAGAGCTCCTGATACTAAACCGACAATAATTACTGTTAGATTATCAAACGCTGCGTGTCCAGTAGCTAGTAGAGAAAATCCGATAAAAAGTGTCCCTAAAGTTGTACCTCGAATCTGATTATATGGTCCACCACCTACAAAAACATTTATAATGACTACACTACCCCAAAACAGGGCTGGTAAAAGTGCTATCAAAAAATCTACAATTTGCACTTATTACTCACTCTCCTAAGAACAAAATTAAGTGTCCCAATTACACTCGAAGTCATTCTATAGTAATTAAAAAAAGAAGTAAAAAACAACACCTTAAAAGTGCTGAAATTTTTAGTAAGGAAAATATTCATAATAAGAGATAATGAGTTTTTGAATAATATGATTGAACAAGATATGTACATATATATAACTATCTTAATTAATTTTATATATAGTAATATACAAAAAAAGATACATGTTACAATGTATGTAATTCTATAACATGATGTACTTTATAAATGTGAAAGGAAAATTAAAATGAAATCTTTAATCTTAGCTGAAAAACCATCGGTTGGAAGAGATATCGCTAATGCTTTGAATCTTCAACAAAAAAGTAATGGTTATATAGAAGGGAAACAGTATATTGTGACTTGGGCATTGGGGCATCTTGTGACAAATGCAACGCCTGAACAATATAACCCTTCATATAAAGAATGGAATTTAGAAGATTTACCTATCATTCCTAAGAAAATGAAAACAGTAGTGATTAGTAAAACAAATAGACAATTTAAAGTTGTAAAATCTTTAATTTTAGATAAAAATGTTAAAGAAATTATTATAGCAACAGATGCTGGACGAGAAGGTGAACTTGTAGCTCGTCTTATTTTAGATAAAGTAGGTAATAAAAAACCAATCAAGCGTTTGTGGATTAGTTCAGTTACAAAAAAAGCCATACAAGAAGGATTTAAACAGTTGAAAAATGGCAACGCGTATCAAAATTTATATAAAGCAGCACTTGCACGAAGTGAAGCAGATTGGATAGTAGGGATTAATGCAACACGTGCACTAACGACAAAATATGATGCGCAATTATCATTAGGTCGCGTACAAACTCCAACAATACAGTTAGTTAAATCAAGACAAGATGAGATTAACTATTTTAAATCTGAAAAATATTACACGTTATCCATTAATGTTGATGGTTACGATTTAAATTTTAACCAACAAAAGCGATATAAAGATAAAAAAGAATTAGAATTGATTGAACATGAAATTAAACATCAAGAAGGAAAAATATTAGAAGTTAAAGGAAAAAATAAGAAATCTTACGCGCAACCTTTATTTAATTTAACAGATTTACAACAAGAGGCATATAAACGTTACAAGATGGGGCCAAAGGAGACACTAAATACATTACAACATTTATATGAGAGACATAAGTTAGTAACCTATCCCCGTACAGATTCTAATTATTTAACACATGATATGGTCGATACAATTCAAGAACGGTTAAGAGCAATTCTAGCTACAGATTATAAATCTCATGTTCGAGATTTAATATCTGAGACCTTTTCTTCTAAAATGCATATTTTTAATAATCAAAAAGTTTCAGATCATCATGCGATTATTCCTACGGAAGTTAGACCTTCAATTGAACAATTGAGTCAACGAGAGTTTAAAATTTATATGCTAATAGCAGAAAGATTTTTAGAAAATTTAATGAATCCTTATTTATATGAAGTTTTAACAATCCATGCACAACTGAAAGGTTACCATTTTGTTTTAAAAGAGAAAATACCTAAACAATTAGGATATAAAGCTTTAAAAGATCAATCCTCCTCGAATACTTTAACGCATTCTTTTAAAGAAGGTCAGTTATTTAATGTACATCGTATTGAGATTCATGAACATGAAACAAAGGCACCGGAATATTTTAATGAAGGTTCATTACTTAAAGCCATGGAGAATCCACAAAATCATATTGATTTGAATGATAAAAAGTATGCAAAAACACTTAAACATACGGGGGGGATTGGAACTGTAGCAACTAGGGCTGATATTATAGAAAAGTTATTTAACATGAATGCTTTAGAGTCGCGAGATGGCAAAATTAAAGTTACATCAAAAGGAAAACAAATTTTAGAATTGTCTCCAAGTGAATTAACCTCACCTATACTAACAGCCCAATGGGAAGAAAAATTAATGCTTATCGAAAAGGGGAAATATAATTCTCAGAAATTCATACAAGAAATGAAAAACTTTACATTTAAAGTGGTAAATAAAATTAAAAGCAGTGAGCAAAAATATAAACATGATAATTTAACAACAACTGAGTGTCCAACATGTGGTAAGTTTATGATTAAAGTCAAAACTAAAAATGGACAGATGCTTGTATGTCAAGATCCAAAATGTAAAACTAAGAAAAATATTCAACGAAAGACCAATGCACGTTGCCCTAATTGTAAGAAAAAAATGACCTTATTTGGTAAAGGAAAAGAAGCTGTTTATAGATGTGTATGTGGCCATACAGAAACTCAATCACAAATGGACAAAAGAATGAGAGATAAAACGAATGGTAAAGTGTCACGTAAGGAAATGAAAAAATATATAAATAAAAAAGAGGAAATCGACAATAATCCATTTAAAGATGCTCTGAAAAATCTCAAATTGTAGATAAATATCGAACTTCTTTGTGACTTTAGACTAAAAAGTTCGTTTTTGGTATTGTTTTTTAAGAAATTTGATATTAAACTATTAAAGTATTTCAAATAAAGGAGCATTCATTGTGAAAAAGTACTTCCAGTTTGATAAGCATGGGACAAGTTATAAAAATGAAATTTTAGGTGGAATTACGACCTTCCTATCAATGGCATATATTCTAGCTGTAAACCCGCAAATTTTAAGTTTAGCTGGTGTAAAAGGTGCAACAAGTGATATGAAAATGGACCAAGGAGCAATCTTTGTAGCGACAGCTTTAGCAGCGTTTGTTGGATCATTATTTATGGGATTAATTGCTAAATATCCAATAGCTTTAGCACCTGGTATGGGGTTAAATGCATTTTTTGCTTTTACAGTAGTATTAACTATGGGAATTCCTTGGCAAGTGGGATTAACAGGTGTTCTATTCTCTGGTATATTCTTTGCATTACTAACTGTTACTGGTTTAAGAGAAGTTATTATCAATGCTATCCCTCATCAAATGAAGCTAGCTGTTTCGGCAGGGATTGGTTTATTTATCACATTTGTGGGGTTACAAAGTTCAGGGATAATAATTAAAAGTGATTCAACTTTAGTAAAACTAGGACATTTGACTGAAGCGCCAGTACTTTTAGCTATTTTCGGAATTATTGTTACGGTCATTTTATATGCTATGAAGGTTCCTGGTTCAATTTTTATAGGTATGATTGTAACTGCCGTAGCGGGTATGCTAACTGGTCAAATTCATCCACCATCAGGAATAATTGGAGAAGTGCCAAGTATCAAGCCAACCTTTGGTGCGGCATTTGAATCATTTAAAGATCCTGGTCAACTGTTTACAATTCAATTCCTAATTGTTATTTTAACATTCTTATTCATTGATTTCTTTGATACAGCTGGTACGTTAGTAGCTGTTGCCACGCAAGCAGGATTGATGAAAGATAACAAATTACCGAGAGCTGGAAGAGCGTTATTCTCTGACTCTTTAGCGACTATTGTAGGTTCTGTGTTTGGTACAACTACCACAACATCATATATTGAGTCTACTTCTGGTGTAGCTGTAGGTGCTAGAACAGGATTTGCAAGTATAGTTACGGGTATTTGTTTCTTATTAGCATTATTCTTCAGTCCGTTAATTGAAGTTGTAACAAGTGCAGTAACTACACCTGCTTTAGTCGTAGTAGGTGTACTGATGGCGGCTAATTTTGCTGATATAAATTGGAAGCAATTTGAAGTTGCGGTACCAGCTTTTATTACAATCATTATGATGCCATTGTCTTATTCTATTGCCACTGGTATTGCATGTGGATTTATTTTTTATCCAATAACAATGATTATTACTAAAAAATATAAAGAAGTTCATCCTATTATGTACTTTTTAATGGCTTTGTTCATATTATATTTTATATTCGTTCATAAATAATAAAAAGGAGTTGAAACGTTAAAGTTTCAGCTCCTTTTTGTATATTAGTATGAATTTTAATCATTATCTTCTTTAATCCGTTCTTTATATTGAGTATAAACGACCCTCGCATTTTTATTAGGGATATAAGTGGGTGCAACCAAGACAATAAATACAAAGAAAATCATTAAGAAGAATAAAATCCAATGAATTACCATACCTATCACTGGTAAGAACGCTATGAAAGACCCTATTAAGCCTAAGAATGGAATGACAAACATAGGTTTAATTGAGTTCTGTGAATCCACTAGTAAAATAATGATGAGTACAAGATATAGAAGAGCGTTAAACAACAATGGTTGCCATCCAAAACTTAGAATTACACTGCCTCCTAGAAATGGAATACCATAGAAAAATTCACAAACAATAAGAAAGACTCCTATGATTGCCAAAGACATTTTCACTCCATTTTTCATATTATCACTCCCATTCAACTACTATTATATATAATAATTGAGAATAATAATATTGATTTGATTTAGAATGTTTAGTGGAAGAAAATAAAAAGTAAAAAAAATTCTCTAAAATGGTTGAACAACATCATCATTTAAAGTACAATTATCAAGTATGTGTTAGACAGTTATATATAAGATTACTGAAAAACCTTGAATTATCAATGTTTTTCATGTATTATATCTAATGTTGGACTTTATGAAAAGCGATGAAGCGAAAGGTTACTGACACACCCGGCCGCTTTGCCATGGCGTTGTGTGAGATAGTTTTCGTGGAGAAGTCTATCACTTAAATGTAGACGAATAAGGAGGGAAAATTATGGCAAAACAAAAAATCAGAATCAGATTAAAAGCTTATGATCATCGTGTGATTGATCAATCAGCAGAAAAAATTGTTGAAACTGCAAAACGTTCTGGTGCAGATGTTTCTGGACCGATTCCGTTACCAACAGAAAAATCAGTTTATACAATTATTCGTGCTGTGCATAAGTACAAAGATTCTCGTGAACAATTCGAACAACGTACTCATAAACGTTTAATCGACATTGTTAACCCAACACCTAAAACGGTAGATGCTCTAATGGGCTTAAACTTACCATCAGGTGTAGACATCGAAATTAAATTATAATAGAACAATATAGGAGGTGGACTTTCGATGACCAAAGGAATCTTAGGAAGAAAAATTGGGATGACACAAGTTTTCGGTGAAAATGGTGAATTAATCCCTGTAACAGTTGTAGAAGCTAGTCAAAACGTTGTATTACAAAAGAAAACTGAAGAAGTTGATGGTTATAATGCTATCCAAGTAGGTTTTGAAGATAAACAAGCATATAAGAAAGGTTCTAAATCTAATAAATATGCTAATAAACCAGCTGAAGGTCATGCTAAAAAAGCTGACACAGCACCTAAGCGCTTCATTCGTGAATTCCGTAACGTTAACGTTGACGAATACGAAGTAGGTCAAGAAGTCTCAGTTGATACATTCGAAACTGGTGACATCATTGATGTTACAGGCGTTTCAAAAGGTAAAGGTTTCCAAGGTGCTATTAAACGTCATGGACAAGGTCGTGGACCAATGGCTCACGGTTCTCATTTCCATAGAGCACCAGGTTCAGTAGGTATGGCGTCAGACGCTTCAAAAGTGTTTAAAGGACAAAAAATGCCAGGACGCATGGGTGGAAACACTGTTACTGTTCAAAACTTAGAAGTCGTTCAAATTGACACTGAAAATAGTGTGATTTTAGTAAAAGGTAATGTACCTGGACCTAAAAAAGGTTTAGTAGAAATCACAACTTCAATTAAAAAAGGTAATAAATAATTAAGAAGCGAAAGGAGGAAATTGCATAATGGCTAATTATGATGTTTTAAAAGTAGACGGATCAAAATCAGGTTCAGTTGAATTAAACGATGCAGTATTTGCTATCGAACCTAATAATAGCGTTCTATTTGAAGCTATCAACTTACAACGTGCGTCATTACGCCAAGGTACTCACGCTGTTAAGAATCGTTCAGCAGTACGTGGTGGTGGACGTAAACCATGGAGACAAAAAGGTACAGGTCGTGCACGTCAAGGTACAATCCGTGCGCCACAATGGCGTGGTGGTGGTGTAGTATTCGGACCAACACCAAGAAGCTATGCATATAAAATGCCAAAGAAAATGCGTCGTTTAGCATTACGTTCTGCATTATCTTTTAAAGTTCAAGAAAACAGCTTTACAATTGTAGATACTTTTGGTTTTGAAGCACCAAAAACAAAAGAATTCAAAAATGTATTAACTACACTTGAACAACCTAAGAAAGTATTAGTTGTAACAGAAAACGAAGATGTAAATGTTGAATTATCAGCACGTAACATCCCTGGTGTTCAAGTTACAACTGCTCAAGGATTAAATGTACTTGATCTAACAAGCGCTGACAGTGTAATCATTACAGAAGCAGCTGCGAAAAAAGTTGAGGAGGTGCTCGCATAATGGAAGCAAGAGATGTTCTTAAGCGCCCCGTAATCACTGAAAAATCTTCTGAAGCTATGGCAGAAGATAAATACACTTTCGATGTTGATACTCGTGCAAATAAAACACAAGTTAAAATTGCTGTTGAAGAAATCTTCGACGTTAAAGTTGACAGTGTAAATATTATCAACTATAAACCTAAGAAAAAACGTATGGGCCGTTACCAAGGCTATACAAACAAAAGAAGAAAAGCGATTGTTAAACTAAAAGAGGGTTCAATCGATTTATTTAACTAAAAAATTACCAATAAGGAGGTAAGCGACAATGGCTCTTAAAAAATATAAGCCAATTACGAATGGTCGTCGTAATATGACTACTTTAGATTTCGCTGAAATCACAAAAACAACACCTGAAAAGTCATTATTACAACCGCTACCGAAAAGAGCGGGACGCAATAACCAAGGTAAATTGACTGTTCGCCATCATGGTGGTGGGCACAAACGTCAATACCGTGTTATCGATTTTAAACGTAACAAAGATGGAATCACTGCTAAAGTTGATTCAATTCAATATGATCCAAACCGTTCAGCAAACATTGCATTATTAGTTTATGCTGATGGTGAAAAACGATATATCATCGCACCGAAAGGATTACAAGTAGGTCAAACTGTCGAAAGTGGTGCTGAGGCAGATATCAAAGTTGGTAATGCCTTACCATTACAAAATATTCCAGTTGGGACAGTAATTCATAACATCGAGCTAAAACCTGGTAAAGGTGGACAACTTGCTCGTTCTGCTGGTGCTAGCTCTCAAGTATTAGGTAAAGAAGGTAAATATGTATTAATCAGATTAAGATCTGGTGAAGTACGTATGATTTTATCTACATGTCGTGCAACAATTGGTCAAGTGGGTAATTTACAACATGAATTAGTAAATGTTGGTAAAGCAGGACGTTCTAGATGGAAAGGCGTTCGCCCAACTGTACGTGGTTCTGTAATGAACCCTAATGATCACCCACACGGTGGTGGTGAAGGTCGTGCTCCAATCGGTAGACCATCTCCAATGTCACCATGGGGTAAACCTACGCTTGGTAAGAAAACTCGTCGTGGTAAAAAATCTTCTGACAAACTTATCGTTCGTGGACGTAAGAAAAAATAATATTAAAAACTTATTTGGGTGTGCGGCGTAAAGCTGCACGCACACAATAAGAAGGGAGGCGCCCAAATGGCTCGTAGTATTAAAAAAGGACCTTTCGTCGATGATCACTTAATGAAAAAAGTAGAAGCTCAAGACGGAAGTGAAAAGAAACAAGTGATTAAAACATGGTCTCGTCGTTCTACAATTTTCCCAAATTTCATTGGTCATACTTTTGCAGTATACGATGGACGTAAACATGTACCTGTATATGTCACTGAAGATATGGTAGGTCACAAATTAGGTGAATTTGCTCCTACACGTACTTTTAAAGGACATGCAGCAGACGACAAGAAAACAAGAAGATAATTTTAATAAGTAGAGGAGGAAATCCTGATGGAAGCAAAAGCGGTTGCTAGAACAATAAGAATCGCACCTCGTAAAGTAAGACTTGTTCTTGATTTAATCAGAGGTAAAAATGCTGGAGAAGCTATTGCTATTTTAAAATTAACTAATAAAGCTTCATCACCAGTAATTGAAAAAGTATTAATGTCCGCTTTAGCAAATGCTGAGCACAACTATGATATGAATACAGATGAATTAGTTGTAAAAGAAGCATATGCTAATGAAGGACCAACTTTAAAACGTTTCCGCCCACGTGCACAAGGACGTGCAAGTGCAATTAATAAACGTACAAGCCACATTACAATCGTCGTAAGTGACGGTAAAGAAGAAGCTAAAGAAGCTTAATAACTTTCTAAGGAGGGAATACTGTGGGTCAAAAAATTAATCCAATCGGACTTCGTGTCGGTGTTATCCGTGATTGGGAAGCAAAATGGTATGCTGAAAAAGACTTTGCTTCACTTTTACATGAAGACTTAAAAATCCGTAAATTTATTGATAATGAATTAAAAGAAGCGTCAGTTTCTCACGTAGATATTGAACGTGCAGCAAATCGCATCAATATTGCAATCCATACTGGTAAGCCAGGAATGGTTATTGGTAAAGGCGGTTCAGAAATTGAAAAACTTCGTAACAAATTAAATACCTTAACTGATAAAAAAGTACACATTAACGTAATTGAAATTAAGAAAATTGATATTGATGCACGTTTAGTTGCAGAAAATATTGCACGTCAATTAGAAAATCGTGCTTCATTCCGTCGTGTACAAAAGCAAGCTATTACAAGAGCTATGAAAAATGGTGCTAAAGGTATCAAAACTCAAGTATCAGGTCGTTTAGGCGGAGCTGACATCGCTCGTGCTGAACAATACTCAGAAGGAACTGTTCCACTTCATACATTACGTGCTGACATTGATTATGCACACGCTGAAGCCGATACAACATATGGTAAATTAGGCGTTAAAGTATGGATATACCGTGGAGAAGTTCTTCCTACTAAGAACACTAGTGAAGGAGGAAAATAATAATGTTACTACCAAAACGTGTAAAATATCGTCGTCAGCATCGTCCAAAAACAACTGGTCGTTCTAAAGGCGGTAACTACGTAACATTTGGTGAGTATGGATTACAAGCTACAACTACGTCTTGGATCACATCTCGTCAAATCGAATCAGCTCGTATTGCAATGACACGTTACATGAAACGTGGCGGGAAAGTTTGGATTAAAATCTTCCCTCATACACCATATACTAAAAAACCTTTAGAAGTACGTATGGGTGCTGGTAAAGGTGCGGTTGAAGGCTGGATAGCAGTTGTTAAACCTGGTAGAATTTTATTCGAAGTAGCTGGTGTACCTGAAGAAGTTGCTCGTGAAGCATTACGTTTAGCAAGTCACAAACTTCCAGTAAAATCTAAGTTTGTAAAACGTGAAGAATTGGGTGGTGAAACAAATGAAAGCTAAGGAAATTAGAGACTTAACCACTTCAGAAATCGAAGAACAAATCAAATCTTCAAAAGAAGAGCTTTTTAACCTACGCTTTCAGTTAGCTACAGGTCAATTAGAGGAAACGGCACGTATTCGCACAGTAAGAAAAACGATTGCACGTCTAAAAACTGTTGCTCGTGAAAGAGAAATTGAACAAAGCAAGGCTAATCAATAATAATTGAAAGAGGAGGTTACAAAAGTGAGCGAAAGAAACGATCGTAAAGTTTATGTAGGTAGAGTTGTTTCAGATAAAATGGACAAAACAATCACTGTTTTAGTGGAAACTTACAAAACACACAAATTATACGGCAAACGAGTAAAATACTCTAAAAAATATAAAACTCATGATGAAAACAATTCAGCTAAATTAGGAGACATTGTTAAAATTCAAGAAACTCGTCCTTTATCAGCAACAAAACGTTTTCGTTTAGTAGAAATTGTTGAAGAGTCAGTAATTATTTAATCAAGATTAGAGATAAGGGAGGTTTAACGAATGATCCAACAAGAAACACGCTTAAAAGTAGCAGACAACTCTGGTGCTCGTGAAGTTCTTACAATTAAAGTATTAGGTGGATCTGGTCGCAAAACAGCGAACATTGGTGATATCATTGTATGTACTGTTAAAAATGCAACACCAGGTGGCGTTGTCAAAAAAGGTGACGTTGTAAAAGCTGTTGTAGTTCGTACAAAATCAGGTGTTCGTCGTGAAGACGGTTCATATATTAAATTTGACGAAAATGCATGTGTTATCATCCGTGATGACAAAGGCCCACGTGGTACTCGTATCTTTGGTCCTGTTGCTCGTGAATTACGTGAAGGAAACTTCATGAAAATTGTATCACTAGCTCCAGAAGTACTATAATACCAATCAAATAAATTAACATAATTTAAGGAGGTGCCTACATGCATATCAAAAAAGGTGACAACGTAAAAGTTATCGCAGGTAAAGACAAAGGTAAAGAAGGTAAAGTAGTAGCTACTGAACCTAAAAAAGACCGTGTCGTTGTGGAAGGTGTTAACGTTATAAAAAAACACCAAAAACCAACTCAATTAAACCCTGAAGGTGGAATTCTAGAAACAGAGGCAGCAATCCATGTTTCTAACGTACAATTATTAGATCCTAAAACAAATGAACCTACACGTGTAGGATATAAAACAGTTGATGGTAAAAAAGTTCGTATCGCTAAAAAATCAGGCGAAGAAATTAAAGCTAATAATTAATAACTAGTTGAAAGGAGGATCCACTTTGAACCGTTTAAAAGAAAAATTTAATACAGAAGTTACTGAAAACTTAGTAAAAAAATTCAATTATAGTTCAGTAATGGAAGTACCAAAAATTGAAAAAATAGTTGTAAATATGGGTGTAGGTGACGCAGTTCAAAATTCTAAAGTATTAGACAATGCTGTTGAAGAGTTAGAATTGATCACTGGTCAAAAACCATTAGTAACAAAAGCTAAAAAATCAGTTGCAACATTCCGTTTACGTGAAGGTATGCCAATCGGTGCGAAAGTCACTCTTCGCGGAGAAAGAATGTATGAATTCTTAGACAAACTCATTGCAGTTTCATTACCACGTGTACGTGACTTCCAAGGTGTTTCTAAAACAGCTTTTGATGGTCGTGGAAATTACACACTTGGTGTTAAAGAACAATTAATTTTCCCAGAAATTGACTATGATAAAGTAACAAAAGTTAGAGGAATGGATATTGTTATCGTAACAACTGCTAACACTGACGAGGAAGCTCGTGAATTGTTAACAAACTTCGGTATGCCATTTCGTAAATAATCTCTAAAAGGAGGCTAATAAAGTGGCTAAAACTTCAATGGTTGCTAAGCAACAAAAAAAACAAAAATTCGCTGTACGTGAATATACTCGTTGTGAACGCTGTGGTCGTCCACATTCTGTGTATCGTAAATTTAAACTATGCCGTATTTGTTTCCGTGAATTAGCTTACAAAGGTCAGATTCCTGGCGTACGTAAAGCTAGCTGGTAATAATAAGAGTCTGAAAGGAGGCAACAATCAATGACAATGACAGATCCAATCGCAGATATGCTTACTCGTGTAAGAAACGCTAATATGGTTCGCCACGAGAAATTAGAATTACCTGCGTCTAATATTAAAAAAGAAATTGCTGAAATCTTAAAGAGTGAAGGTTTCATTAAAAATGTTGAATATGTAGAAGACGATAAACAAGGTGTTATTCGTTTGTTCTTGAAATATGGTCAAAACAATGAACGTGTTATCACAGGTTTAAAACGTATTTCTAAACCAGGTTTACGTGTTTACGCTAAAGCAAATGAAGTGCCAAAAGTATTAAATGGCTTAGGTATTGCATTAGTTTCAACTTCTGAAGGTGTAATCACTGATAAAGAAGCAAGAAAACGTAATGTTGGTGGAGAAATTATCGCATACGTTTGGTAATAAATAATAAGGAGGTGCCATAACATGAGTCGTGTTGGTAAGAAAATTATTGACATTCCTAGTGACGTAACAGTAACTTTTGACGGAAGTCATGTGACTGTAAAAGGTCCAAAAGGTGAATTAGAAAGAACTTTAAATGAAAGAATGACATTTAAACAAGAAGAAAACACTGTTGAAGTTGTAAGACCATCTGATTCTAAAGAAGATAGAACAGATCATGGTACAACTCGTGCTTTATTAAATAATATGGTACTAGGTGTTTCTCAAGGTTACGAAAAAACACTTGAGCTTGTTGGTGTAGGTTACCGTGCACAAATGCAAGGTAAAGATTTAGTACTTAATGTTGGATACTCTCACCCAGTTGAAATTAAAGCAGAAGAAGGCATTACTTTCGCTGTTGAGAAAAATACAACTGTTAAAGTATCTGGTGTTTCTAAAGAACAAGTTGGTGCGATTGCTTCTAACATACGTTCTGTAAGACCTCCAGAACCTTATAAAGGTAAAGGTATTCGCTACCAAGGTGAATATGTACGCCGTAAAGAAGGTAAAACTGGTAAATAATAGATAACACTCTAAAGAAAGGAGTATTGAAATGATCAGTAAAATTGATAAAAACAAAGTACGTTTGAAAAGACATGCTCGTGTTCGTACTAAATTATCAGGTACAGCTGAAAAGCCACGTTTAAATGTGTATCGTTCAAACAAACACATCTATGCACAAATTATTGATGACGTTAAAGGCGTAACACTTGCTCAAGCATCATCACAAGATAAAGATATTGCAAACACATCAGCTTCAAAAGTTGACTTAGCAACTACTGTAGGTCAAGAAATTGCTAAAAAAGCTAACGATAAAGGTATTAAAGAAATCGTGTTCGATCGCGGAGGATATTTATACCACGGACGTGTTAAAGCTTTAGCTGATGCTGCAAGAGAAAATGGATTAGAATTTTAATTTAAAGGAGGGACACATTCATGGCTCGTAGAGAAGAAGAAACTAAAGAATTTGAAGAACGCGTTGTTACGATTAACCGTGTTGCTAAAGTAGTAAAAGGTGGTCGTCGTTTCCGTTTCACTGCATTAGTGGTTGTTGGAGATAAAAATGGTCGTGTAGGTTTCGGTACTGGTAAAGCGCAAGAGGTACCAGAAGCTATTAAAAAAGCTGTTGAAGCAGCTAAAAAAGATTTAGTAGTTGTTCCACGTGTAGAAGGTACGACTCCTCATACTATCACTGGTCAATATGGCTCAGGAAGCGTATTTATGAAACCAGCAGCACCTGGTACAGGAGTTATCGCTGGTGGACCAGTTCGTGCTGTATTAGAGTTAGCAGGAATTACTGATATCTTAAGTAAATCTTTAGGATCAAATACTCCTATTAATATGGTTCGTGCGACTATCAACGGTTTACAAAACTTAAAAAATGCAGAAGATGTTGCTAAATTACGTGGCAAATCTGTAGAAGAATTATACAATTAAGGAGGGAAAATAAGTTATGGCTAAATTACAAATTACCCTCACTCGTAGTGTTATTGGTCGTCCTGAAACACAACGTAAAACTGTTGAAGCTTTAGGTCTTAAAAAGACTAATAGTTCAGTAGTTGTTGAAGATAACCCTGCAATTCGTGGGCAAATCAACAAAGTTAAGCATTTATTAACAATTGAAGAAAAATAATTAAGGAGGTGCCGAAATGAAATTACATGAGTTAAAAGCAGCTGAAGGATCACGTCGTGTACGTAACCGTGTAGGTCGTGGTGCTGCAACTGGTAACGGTAAAACAAGTGGCCGTGGTCAAAAAGGTCAAAAAGCACGTTCAGGTGGTAAAGTAAGACCAGGATTTGAAGGTGGACAATTACCTTTATTCCGTCGTTTACCTAAACGTGGTTTCACTAACATTAACCGTAAAGAATATGCTATTGTTAATTTAGACCAACTCAATAAATTTGAAGATGGTACTGAAGTTACTCCAGCTTTATTAGTAGAATCTGGTGTTGTTAAGAATGAAAAATCTGGTATCAAAGTACTAGGTAACGGTTCACTAGACAAGAAATTAACAGTGAAAGCTCATAAATTCTCAGCTTCAGCAGCAGAAGCTATTGATGCAAAAGGTGGAGCACACGAGGTGATCTAATGTTTCAAACGTTTGTACGTTTCTTTACAACTAAAGAAGTACGAAACAAGATTTTCTTCACTCTAGCAATGTTAGTTATTTTTAAAATAGGAACGTATATTCCTGCTCCAGGAGTTAATCCTGAAGCCTTTAATCATCCACAGGGATCTCAAGGTGCCACTGAGTTATTAAATACTTTTGGTGGCGGTGCCTTGAAACGTTTCTCAATATTTGCGATGGGAATCATGCCTTATATCACTGCGTCCATCGTCATGCAATTACTGCAAATGGATATTGTTCCTAAATTTACAGAGTGGGCAAAACAAGGTGAAATGGGTAGAAGAAAAATTAATAACGTAACTCGTTATTTTGCTATAATTTTAGCTTTTATCCAATCTATAGGTATGGCTTTCCAATTTAATAACTATCTCAAAGGACAACTTATTATAGAACAGTCCGTTATGGGTTATTTATTAATTGCAGTTGTATTAACAGCGGGAACAGCTTTCTTAATTTGGCTTGGTGACCAAATCACACAGTTTGGTGTTGGTAACGGTATTTCTCTTATCATCTTTGCAGGTATATTATCAACTTTACCTTCAAGTCTAGAACAATTTGCACAATCAGTGTTTGTTGGGCAAGACGATACTTCACTCGCTTGGCTGAAAATACTAGGATTGATAGTAGCGTTGATTCTACTAACAGTAGGCGCAATATTTGTTCTTGAAGCTAAACGTAAAATACCTATTCAATATGCAAAGAAACAATCTGCTCAACGATTAGGTTCACAAGCAACTTATCTACCTTTGAAAGTTAACTCTGCCGGTGTTATTCCAGTAATCTTTGCGATGGCATTTTTCTTGTTACCAAGAACATTGACTTTATTCTTCCCGAAAGCAGAATGGGCACAGAATATTGCTGATACTGCCAACCCGTCAAGTAATATTGGAATGATTATTTATGTGGTTTTAATTATTGCATTTGCATATTTTTATGCTTTTGTACAAGTTAATCCAGAGAAAATGGCAGATAACCTTAAAAAACAAGGTAGTTATGTCCCAGGAATTAGACCTGGTGAACAAACAAAAAAATATATTACTAAAGTACTTTATAGATTGACTTTTGTTGGTTCAATTTTCTTAGCGGCTATAGCTATTTTACCTATAATTGCGACTAAATTTATGGGCTTACCACAATCAATTCAAATTGGTGGTACGAGTCTTTTGATCGTAATTGGTGTAGCTATTGAAACTATGAAAACTTTAGAAGCACAAGTCACTCAAAAAGAATATAAAGGCTTTGGTGGTAGATAATTTGTAGGAGGGCATTTATGAATATCATTTTAATGGGCTTACCTGGTGCAGGTAAAGGGACTCAGGCGAGTGAAATTGTTAAGAAATTCCCAATACCACATATTTCTACTGGTGACATGTTCAGAAAAGCGATTAAAGATGAAACAGATTTAGGAAAAGAAGCTAAATCATATATGGATCGTGGAGAATTAGTTCCTGATGAAGTTACTGTAGGTATCGTTAAAGAAAGAATTTCTGAAGACGATGCAAAAAAAGGATTCTTGTTAGATGGATTCCCAAGAACTATAGATCAAGCTGAGTCATTAAGTCAAATTATGTCTGAGCTTGATAGAGAAATTGATGCTGTCATTAATATCGAAGTTCCTGAGGAAGAATTAATGAATCGTCTTACAGGTCGTCGTATCTGTGAGAAATGTGGTACAACATATCATCTTGTATTTAATCCTCCAAAGGTTGATGGTATATGTGATATCGATGGTGGAAAGTTATATCAACGCGAAGATGACAACCCAGAAACAGTATCTAATCGTTTGAGCGTTAATGTTAAACAATCTAAGCCTATTTTAGAATATTACAACAACAAAGGTGT
This sequence comes from Staphylococcus sp. HMSC068G11, assembly GCF_001815825.1. Taxonomy (NCBI): domain Bacteria; kingdom Bacillati; phylum Bacillota; class Bacilli; order Caryophanales; family Staphylococcaceae; genus Staphylococcus; species Staphylococcus sp. HMSC068G11. The sequence goes on along the minus strand of NZ_KV822069.1, from coordinate 43,048 downwards.
CTTGAAAAACATTGATGGTTCAAAAGATATTGACGAAGTAACCAAAGATGTCATTGATATTTTAGATCATTTATAATAGATCAACACTATACGATCTATGTTTCAGTGAGTATTAGAGTTAAATTTAATAGAATGAGTGACAAATAACGATATTTAATTCCCGTATTTTTGTTGAACTTATATTAAACCATCACGAATAGATTCGTATCGTTAAGTTGTCTATTGACGATTACCTTACTATTGCAAAAAGGGGGAAGTTAATCAATGGCTAAACAAGATGTAATTGAATTAGAAGGTACAGTACTAGATACTTTACCAAACGCAATGTTTAAAGTAGAATTAGAAAATGGTCATGAGATTTTAGCTCACGTAAGTGGTAAAATCAGAATGAATTACATTCGTATTCTACCTGGCGACAAAGTAACTGTTGAGATGTCTCCGTATGATTTATCGCGCGGTAGAATTACTTATCGTTATAAATAATCGTCACTCCATAATATAGGGAGGTATAAAAATGAAAGTAAGACCATCAGTAAAACCAATATGCGAAAAATGCAAAGTCATTAAACGTAAAGGTAAAGTAATGGTAATTTGTGATAATCCAAAACACAAACAAAGACAAGGTTAATAAAAGAGAGGTGTAAATTAATATGGCACGTATTGCAGGAGTGGATATTCCACGTGAAAAACGCATTGTTATCTCATTAACATACGTATATGGTATTGGTACTTCAACTGCTAATAAAATTGTAGAAGAAGCTAACGTATCAGCAGATACTCGCGTTAAAGATTTAACTGACGATGAATTAGGTCGTATCCGTGAAGTTGTAGATGGTTACAAAGTAGAAGGTGACTTACGCCGTGAACAAAACTTAAACATTAAACGTTTAATGGAAATTTCATCATACCGTGGAATTCGTCATCGTCGTGGCTTACCAGTTCGTGGACAAAAAACTAAAAACAATGCTCGTACACGTAAAGGTCCAGTTAAAACAGTAGCTAATAAGAAAAAATAATAGGTAAAGGAGGCAAAATTTAATGGCACGTAAACAAGTATCTCGTAAACGTAGAGTGAAAAAGAATATTGAAAATGGTGTAGCTCACATCCGTTCAACATTCAATAATACTATCGTAACTATCACTGATGAATTCGGTAATGCATTATCTTGGTCATCAGCTGGTGCATTAGGATTCAAAGGATCAAAAAAATCAACTCCATTTGCAGCTCAAATGGCTTCAGAAACTGCTTCTAAAACAGCTATGGAACATGGCTTGAAAACAGTAGAAGTAACAGTAAAAGGACCTGGTCCAGGCCGTGAATCTGCTATCCGTGCACTACAATCTGCAGGTTTAGAAGTAACTGCAATCAGAGACGTTACTCCAGTACCACACAACGGTTGTCGTCCACCAAAACGTCGTCGCGTATAATTTTTAAATGTATTGTTACAAGTCACTGAGCAAACAGTTTAAATCTAGTCGACGTATTTAAGGAGGATATTTGTAAATGATAGAAATTGAAAAACCTAGAATTGAGACAATTGAAGTTAGTGAAGATGCTAAATTCGGTAAATTCGTTGTTGAACCACTTGAACGTGGCTATGGTACTACACTAGGAAACTCCTTACGTCGTATCCTACTATCTTCATTACCAGGTGCAGCCGTTAAGTACATCGAGATTGAAGGAGTTTTACACGAATTTTCAGCAGTAGATAATGTAGTAGAAGATGTTTCAACAATCATTATGAACATTAAAAAACTTGCATTAAAAATTTACTCTGAAGAAGATAAAACTTTAGAAATTGATGTAAAAGATGAAGGCGAAGTAACTGCAAGTGACATTACTCACGACAGTGATGTTGAGATTTTAAATCCAGAACTTAAAATCGCAACAGTGTCTAAAGGTGGACATCTTAAAGTGCGTCTTGTTGCTAATAAGGGTAGAGGTTACGCATTAGCTGAACAAAATAATACTAGTGATTTACCAATTGGTGTAATTCCTGTTGATTCACTATATTCACCTGTTGAACGTGTAAACTATACAGTTGAAAATACACGTGTAGGTCAAAGTAGTGATTTTGATAAATTAACTTTAGATGTTTGGACAAATGGTTCAATCACACCACAAGAGTCAGTATCATTAGCAGCTAAAATAATGACTGAACACTTGAATATCTTTGTAAGTCTAACTGATGAGGCTCAAAACGCTGAAATCATGATTGAAAAAGAAGAAGATCAAAAAGAAAAAGTACTTGAAATGTCTATTGAAGAATTAGACTTATCCGTACGTTCTTATAACTGCTTAAAACGCGCAGGAATCAATTCTGTACAAGAGTTAGCTGATAAATCTGAAGCTGACATGATGAAAGTGCGTAATTTAGGTCGTAAATCTCTAGAAGAAGTAAAATATAAATTAGAAGATTTAGGATTAGGATTAAGAAAAGAAGATTGATAAAGGAGGTTAACTCATGGGTTACAGAAAATTAGGTCGTACTTCTGATCAACGTAAAGCAATGTTACGTGACTTAGCAACTTCATTAATCGTTAGTGAACGCATCGAGACAACTGAAGCTCGTGCTAAAGAAGTTCGTAGTTTAGTAGAGAAATTGATCACACTTGGTAAAAAAGGTGATTTAGCATCTCGTCGTAATGCTGCTAAAACTTTACGTAATGTTGAAATTTTAAATGAAGATGACTCTACACAAACTGCTCTTCAAAAATTATTTGGTGAAATCGCTGAACGTTATAGTGAACGTCAAGGTGGTTACACTCGTATTCTTAAAGTAGGCCCTCGTCGTGGTGACGGCGCTGAATCAGTAATTATTGAATTAGTTTAATCTAGTTTTAAGACACAAGTTATAACTTAGTTGTCTAACCTTAATAAATACACACTTACTACTTATATATAAAGCAAATGAGTGCAACGATAATGTTTGCCACATACAAATATTGTCTAGCTCAGAGTACCCCATCCAACTAAATAATTATTTAAGCGTGAACTCAACATTTGATGGGGTGCGCGCTTTTTTATTTAAGCTATAGTTAATAACACTATAGCTTTTTTTATAATTCATATTACAAATGATTAAATTATACATATCTGATATACAGTCAATTTGAATTATTGTAGAATGTTTAGTGATATAAAAATATTAGGAGTGATTGATGTGAATGAGTCAAATCCTATCATTGAATTTAAAGATGTATCATTTCAATATCAAAGTGACGCTGCTTTCACATTAAATCGCGTTTCATTTTCAATACCAGCTGGACAATGGACTTCAATTGTAGGTCACAATGGCTCAGGAAAATCTACTATTGCTAAACTTATGGTAGGTATAGAAGAACCAAGTGAAGGACAAATTCTATTCCAAAATCTACCAGTAGACTCTCAGAATAAGCGAGAAGTGAGGAAACATATCGGAATTGTTTTTCAAAATCCTGATAATCAATTTGTAGGTTCTATAGTTAAATTTGATGTTGCTTTTGGTCTTGAAAACCAACTTGTTCCTTATAAAGTAATGGTATCTAAAGTTAATCAAGTATTAACCGAAGTCGATATGATAAATAAAGCAGATGATGAACCCCATTCACTTTCAGGAGGACAGAAACAACGTGTTGCCATTGCTGGGGTACTTGCACTTAATCCTGATGTGCTGATTTTAGATGAAGCGACAACGATGCTAGATCCTCACGGAAAGTCATCTTTACTTAACCTTGTAAATGAAGTTAAAGTGAATAATAATGTTACAATTATTTCAATCACTCATGATTTAGATGAAGCAATGCATGCTGATCAAATCATTGTATTGAATAAAGGAACTGTTTTTAAACAAGGAACACCTCAAGATATTTTTAAGTACGAAGAGGCACTAATATCAGTTGGATTGGACTTACCATTTCCTTTGAAAATGAATCGACTTTTAGGTTTTGATTCAACTTATGTAACTTATGAAGGGTTGATTAAAAAATTATGAGTATACAATTTAATCAAGTGAGTTATATTTATCAACAAGGCACACCTTATGAATTTGAAGCTATTAAAGACATTTCACTAACTCTTGAACAGGGCAAGTATTATGCAATTATTGGTCAAACTGGAAGTGGGAAATCTACCCTGATTCAACATTTGAATGCTTTATTAAAGCCCACTACAGGTTCAGTCAACATTAATGGTTTAGAAGTTACAAGTAAAACTAAAGACAAGCACTTACGTTACATAAGAAAAGAAGTAGGTGTAGTATTTCAATTTCCAGAATCCCAATTATTTGAAGATAGTGTTGAAAAAGAAATTGAGTTTGGACCTAAAAATTTTAATATGAACCTAAAAAATGTTAAAGATAAAGCTTTTCAACTTCTTCTTGAATTAGGCTTTTCAAGAAATGTGATGTCATCCTCTCCATTTCAAATGTCGGGAGGACAAATGAGAAAAATAGCCATTGTTTCCATTTTGGCTATGGATCCACAAGTAATTATTTTAGATGAACCGACTGCTGGGTTAGACCCGAATAGTAAACACCAGGTCATGTCTTTAATAAAGAAAATACAAATAGAAGAAAATAAAACGATTATTCTTGTCTCACATGATATGGATGATGTAGCACGTTATTCAGATGAAGTTGTAGTAATGAATAAAGGGACGATAGTAGAAAAATCAAATCCTAGAAATTTATTTAATCAGAAGTCACGTTTATTAAAATGGCATATTGATTTACCTAAAGTGGTGAAATTACAGAAAGATATCGAAAAAAAGTATAATATCTTATTTCCACAACTTGCTTTAAATGAAGAAGAGTTTGTGAAGTTGTATAAGGAGTGGCATCATGAAAAATAAATTAATCATTGGACGATATCTTCCCCTACAATCAATTGTTCATCAGCTTGATCCAAGGGCTAAGTTAATATTTGTCTTCTTTTTTATTATTTTAATTTTCTTTTGTCATTCATTAGGTACATATGCATGGTTGTTTCTTTTTTTAATCCTATTTATCAAGTTAGCACGCATTCCTTTTTGGTTTTTAATTAAAGGATTAACACCTATCTTTTTCTTCTTGATTTTCACTTTTTCTATGCATGTATTATTTACTAATGGAGGTATCATATTATTTCAATGGAAATTTATCACTATTGAATCAAATGGTGTTATGGAAGGGATTTATATATCATTAAGATTAATTTTTATAGTTATGATTGCAACAATCATGACACTTTCGACTAGTCCGATTGATTTAACAGATGCTTTTGAAAAATTATTTGCACCTCTAAAAGTGATTAAAGTACCAGTACATCAGTTGAGTATGATGATGTCAATTGCTCTAAGGTTTATACCAACGTTAATGGACGAATTAGAAAAAATTATACTTGCTCAAAAATCTAGAGGATCAGAAATAAGTTCAGGAGGTTTAATAACACGAATTAGAGCTTTTATACCTATCATGATTCCATTATTTATTTCTGCCTTTCAAAGAGCAGAAGAACTAGCTATAGCAATGGAAGTCAGAGGTTATGATATTAACATCAAACGAACAAGCTATAGGTTATTGCATTGGCAATATAAAGACACAATAACAGTCTTGCTTTTAATACCTATCGCTACTATATTATTTATTTTAAAATTTTCAGGAGTGTAAATATTGCGTATATTAGTTGAAATCGCTTATCAAGGTAACCAATTTTTAGGTTTTCAAATTCAGCAACAAGGACGAACTGTTCAACAACAATTTGAAAAGATTCTTAAACGAATGCATAAACATCATGTACGAATTCATCCTTCAAGCCGAACAGATAGGGGTGTGCATGCGTATCAGCAATTCTTTCATTTTGATACCGAATTGAATATTGATAACAAACAATGGCAATATGCGATGAATCGAGCTTTACCAGATGATATTTACGTTAAAAATGTACGAAATGTCGACGAGTATTTTCATTGTCGTTATGACTGCGTAGGCAAACGCTATCGTTACAAAGTTTATCAAGGTAATCATCGAAATCCTTTTAAGAGTGGTACCGAAACGTTTGTTTATGAAACATTAGACTATGATAAAATGAACAAAGCTGCTCAAGAATTTATAGGTACACATGATTTTACCGGTTTTTGTTCACAGAAAACAGAAGTTGAAAGCAAAGTAAGAACACTCTATCAGAGTGAAATTGTTGCTACTAAAGAGGGATTTGATTACGTCGTAACAGGTTCTGGATTTCTTTATAATATGGTCCGTGTATTGGTAGCTTTCTTAATTGAAGTAGGAAAAGGAAAGCGTGAACCTAATGACGTCCCTAAGCTCTTAGAGGACAGAAATAGAAATAATGTGCCTCTTACAGCTCCACCTGACGGATTATATTTAGAAAAGATTTATTTAAGCCCAGAAGAATTGATACAAGAATATGGGGAAGATATAAAAATACACTACAAAAAATCGTTGGAAAAACACTAATTGTCATTGACAAAAGTACTGTGAAATTATATGATTATTAACGGTATTGTTTTATATCACCCCACGATAAGCCCCGGAAACTTATTGTGTTACAAGATATATAAGCAAAGCAGAACAACAGTTAATGAAATAAATGAAATCTTACGCTTTTAAATCGTAACAATAATGATAGTTGTTAGTGCAATAAACATAGGTTCGAATGTGATTTATTCGCACTGCAATAATGAACGAAGCATTTATTTTTAGGAGGACAATTATTATGCGTCAAACATTTATGGCAAATGAATCAAACATTGAGCGCAAATGGTATGTTATTGATGCTGAAGGCCAAACATTAGGTCGTTTATCATCAGAAGTAGCTGCTATATTACGCGGTAAAAATAAAGTAACTTATACACCACACGTTGATACTGGTGATTATGTAATTATCATTAATGCATCTAAAATTGAATTTACTGGTAACAAAGAACAAGATAAAATGTACCACCGTCATTCAAATCACCCAGGTGGTTTAAAATCAATCTCTGCTGGTGAATTAAAAAGAACAAATCCTGAACGTTTATTAGAAACTTCAATTAAAGGTATGTTACCAAGTACACGCTTAGGTGAAAAACAAGGTAAAAAATTATTTGTATATGGTGGCGCTGAACATCCACACGCTGCACAACAACCAGAAAACTACGAGTTACGTGGTTAATTAGAAGGAGGAAATTACATTGGCACAAGTTGAATATAAAGGCACAGGCCGTCGTAAAAACTCAGTAGCACGTGTACGTTTAGTACCTGGCGAAGGTAACATTACTGTTAACGAACGTGATGTACGTGACTACTTACCATTCGAATCATTAATTTTAGACTTAAATCAACCATTTGATGTTACTGAAACTAAAGGTAACTATGATGTTTTAGTTAACGTACATGGTGGTGGATTTACTGGACAAGCTCAAGCAATCCGACATGGAATTGCACGTGCTTTATTAGAAGCAGATCCTGAATACAGAGGTTCTTTAAAACGCGCTGGATTACTTACTCGTGATCCACGTATGAAAGAACGTAAAAAACCAGGTCTTAAAAAAGCACGTCGTTCTCCACAATTCTCAAAACGTTAATTTTTGGCGAACAACATTTACACTTCCCATTTATTGGGAAGTGTTTTTTTATAATTAAAGACTGGGACAATTAAATGTCCCAGTCTTTATTGTTGCGTAGGATTTAGATTATTCAATTAAAAAGCACACCATATTCAAGCTTTTTCAATACTATGCTATGCACTAAAATAAGGAAGTGTCATCAAGAAATTCTACCGACTTGACGTGTTTGATTTTGGTGCATGAGTAGTGGATTTTGAACTTAATTTGACTTCTATGTTACTTAACTATTACTATTTCTTCTATAACACTAGTCATGTCATCGTGTATAACTAGGCTAGCTGTATGATCATATGGAGTTGCATCTCTATTGATGATAACTAAGTTGTCACCTTTAAATTCTGATACAAAACCAGCAGCAGGCTGTACAACAAGTGATGAACCTAATACGATGAGTGTATCTGCATGTTGAATTTTATCTAATGCCTTGAATACTGTTTTTTGATTTAACATTTCGCCGTATAAAACAATATCAGGTCTGATGACGTTACCACATTTTTCACAATATTTGAGATGATGTGTCATGACATATGATTTTGAGTATTCCTCATAACAGTTAATACAATAAAAGCGATTAAGTGAGCCGTGTAGCTCATCAATATTGTGACTTCCTGCATCTTCATGTAAACCATCTATATTTTGAGTGATGACGCCAAGTGATTTTTGTTGATTTTCCAGTTGTGCTATCCATTGATGAACAATATTAGGTTTTTTATCAGCAATTAAAAGTCTTTCATGATAAAAGTTTATAAAACTTTCTTTATTATCATGTAAATGATCGATGCTAAGCAAATACTCTGGAGACTGTCCATCCTTTGATATTTCATCATACAAGCCACCCATTGAGCGAAAATCTGGAATTCCGCTTGCAACTGAAACACCAGCTCCTGTAAAGAAAACAATTTGATTAGAGTTGTTTACGATATCTTTTAACTGTTGAATATCTGTTTTTTTCATTTGTTTTCACCTCATTATCATAGATATTATGTAAGTATTCATTTATTATCAACTGCAATATAATTTAATATTAAAGAATTCATGTTATGATTTAAAGTAATGATAGAAGGTATTTCTAACTTTTTAATGAAAATCGGTAGTATTTTTGAAAAATCAAAATAATTATAAAAAAAAATGTGATATTTAAAATATACAATATCGATTTTAAATTTGTATGATAGTAAATGATAAACTTCTAAAATAATGAAACTGTTTCAATATTATGATATATAGTAATTATAGGAAGTGAATAAATAAATGAACAAATATGATAGATTAGATGAAATCACAAAATTAGTAAATAAAAGAGGTTCTGTAAGAACAAACGAAATTGTCGAAGATCTAAATGTTTCAGATATGACTGTGCGCCGTGATCTTGCTGAGCTCGAAGAAAAAGGTGTTCTCACTAAAATACATGGTGGCGCTCGTAGTAATTCAGCTTTCCAATATAAAGAAATGTCGCATCAAGAAAAACATACACGTTTTATTGAAGAAAAACGATTTATAGCAAAGAATGCAGTAGATTTAATTGAAGATGGAGATACTATTTTCTTAGGTCCTGGTACTACGGTTCAAAAATTAGCTGAAGAAATAAATCATTATTCATTAACGATTATTACTAATTGTTTACCAGTATTTAATATATTAATGAAAAAACAAACGTTACATTTCAGAGTCTATTTATTAGGTGGAGAAATGCGTGATTTAACTGAAGCATTTGTAGGTGAGATGACAAATCAATTATTAAGTCAACTAAGATTTAGTAAAATGTTTTTTAGTAGTAATGGTGTTAAAGATGGTCTAGCTATGACATCCTCAATAGAAGAGGCTTATACGCAACAAATTGCACTTAGCCATTCGTTGGAAAAATATTTACTGATTGACTCTTCAAAAATTGGTAAGGATGATTTTTCATCATTTTGTGAGCTTCGTGAACTCAATGCAGTTTTAACAGATAATAATGACATGGAAAAGAAAGAAAAAATAGAATCATATGTTGAGGTTATTAGTTAATGTCGTTAACATATTGCCTTTAAAGTGATCATAATGATTATGTCAATTAAACATTATTATAAAGTAATAAAATCAAGTGATAAGAATTGTAAAATTAAATATCTAGTTTAAGTAAAAACAGCAATAAATTTTTAAAATTTATTGCTTTTTTTTGTTTAAACAAACATTTTACATGGAGAAAAACAACAATTTCTTTTTAAATCAACATGTATCAAACAAAATTACGTGACAATTGTTTGATATGTGTTGATTATTTGTTTGAATATGTTTATAATTTAGGTGTAAAGATTTGAAAGCGCTTTTTCAAAAATACATGTGTTTAAACACCTTAATTCAAAAAAGGAGACTTATTATGACGATTATTATTGGTTCAGATGTAGATGGCAAACGCTTAAAAGAATTAATTAAAGCTTATTTGGAAGACAACGATTATGATGTTTTAGATGTCACAGAAGGAAAAGATTTAGACTTTGTTGATTCTACAGTCTCTGTAGCTAAAGAAGTTCAAAAGTCCGACGACAATCTAGGTATTGCTATAGATGCCTATGGTGCAGGTAGTTTTATTGTTGCAACTAAAATTAAGGGAATGATTGCGGCTGAGGTTTCAGATGAGCGTTCAGCTTACATGACACGTAGTCATAATAATGCACGCATGATTACTATGGGAGCCGAAATTGTTGGAGATACGCTTGCTAAAAATGTCGCAAAAGAATTTGTCAATGGTCATTACGATGGTGGACGTCATCAAATCCGCGTAGATATGTTAAATAAAATGTGTTAATAGGAGGAATAAAAATGAAAATTGCAATAGGTTGCGATCATATTGTTACTGATACAAAAATGGAAGTTTCACAACACTTAAAATCACAGGGACACGAAGTGATAGATGTTGGAACTTATGATTTTACACGTACACATTATCCGATTTATGGAAAAAAGGTAGGAGAAAAAGTTGCGAGTGGTGAAGCAGATTTAGGTGTATGTATTTGTGGCACTGGTGTAGGAATTAGTAACGCTGCAAACAAAGTACCTGGTGTTAGAACTGCTTTAGTTAGAGATATGACATCAGCGCTTTATTCTAAAGAAGAGTTAAATGCAAATGTTGTAAGTTTTGGCGGTAAGGTAGCAGGTGAATTATTTATTTTCGACATCGTTGATGCATTCATTGAGGCAGAGTACAAACCTACTGAGGAAAATAAAAAATTAATTGCTAAAATCAATCATTTAGAAGCACATAACAATGACCAAACTGATCCACATTTCTTCGATGAGTTCTTAGAAAAATGGAATAAAGGTGAATATCACGATTAAGGATGATGTCCAATGATTTTAACATTAACTTTAAATCCCTCAGTTGATATATCTTATCCTTTAAATCAGTTTAATTTAGATACTGTTAATAGGGTATCTCAAACAAGCAAAACAGCAGGCGGTAAAGGATTAAATGTTACTAGAGTATTGTCTGAATTTGGTGAAGACGTAATAGCAAGTGGTTTTTTAGGTGGAGCATTAGGTCAATATATTGAAGAACAAATAGAAACTACTCGTATTAAACAAGCATTTTTCAAAATCAAAGGCGAAACACGAAATTGTATTGCGATACTGCATGAGGGACAACAAACTGAGATCCTTGAAAAGGGTCCCACGATTGAACTTAAGGAATCAGAGGAATTCAAGTCACATCTATTAAAACTTTTCAAAGAAACTGATGTGGCTGTTATGTCTGGTAGTCTGCCCAAAGGACTTAATACTGATTATTATACGGATATTGTGAGATTAGCAAAAGAACAAGGAATTTTGACCATTTTAGATAGCTCTGGTCAATCACTTGAGGAAGTTCTTATTAGTAATGTGAAACCTACAGTAATTAAACCTAATATATATGAATTATCACAGCTTTTAAAATACAAAGTAATAAGTGATATTAAAGAATTGAAAACGGCAGTAAGTCAGCCAATATTTAATGATATTGAATGGATTATTGTTTCATTGGGCAGTGAAGGTGCTTTTGCAAAACATAATCATAAATTTTACAAGGTGAATATCCCCAACATTAAAGTAGTTAATCCTGTTGGATCAGGAGATTCCACCGTAGCAGGTATTGCTTCTGCACTCATTCATCAACAAACCGATGAAGAGTTATTAAAAAAAGCAAATGCATTCGGAATGCTAAATGCAATGGAACAACAAACAGGTCATATTAATACAGATAAATTTGACGAAATATTCAAACAAATAGAAGTTATAGAGGTGTAATTTATGACAAAATCACAACAAAAAGTGTCATCAATTGAGAAATTAAGTAATCAAGAAGGTATTATTTCAGCTTTAGCATTTGATCAACGTGGTGCATTAAAAAGAATGATGGCAGAACATCAATCTGAAACACCAACAGTAGAGCAAATAGAACAATTAAAAGTACTTGTTTCCGAAGAATTAACTCAATATGCGTCTTCAATTTTATTGGATCCAGAATATGGTTTACCAGCATCGGATGCTCGAAATAATGACTGCGGACTATTACTTGCATACGAAAAAACTGGATATGATGTGAATGCGAAAGGTCGCTTGCCAGATTGCTTGGTAGAATGGTCTGCGAAACGTTTGAAAGAGCAAGGGGCCAATGCAGTTAAATTTTTACTTTATTATGATGTAGATGACACAGAAGAAATTAATATACAAAAGAAAGCATATATTGAAAGAATTGGTTCAGAATGTGTTGCCGAAGATATTCCTTTCTTCTTGGAAGTTTTAACATATGACGACAATATTCCTGACAATAAAAGTGCAGAATTCGCTAAAGTCAAGCCACATAAAGTTAATGAAGCAATGAAGTTATTCTCTGAAGATCGTTTTAATGTGGATGTACTTAAAGTAGAAGTACCTGTGAATATGAATTTTGTGGAAGGATTTTCAGAAGGAGAAGTTGTCTATACTAAAGAAGAAGCTGCACAACATTTCCGTGATCAAGATGAAGCTACTCACTTACCATATATTTATTTAAGTGCAGGTGTATCAGCGGAATTGTTCCAAGATACATTAAAATTTGCGCATGATTCTGGTGCGCAATTCAATGGTGTTTTATGTGGACGTGCCACATGGTCAGGAGCAGTTAAGGTATACATTGAAGAAGGAGAGCAAGCTGCTAGAGAATGGTTGCGTACGGTAGGATTTAAAAATATTGATGATTTGAATACAGTATTGAAAACAACAGCTACATCATGGAAAAACAAATAATGTAAGGGAGGATATTCAAATGAATAGAGATGAGGTACAATTACTCGGATTTGAAATTGTTGCCTATGCTGGGGATGCACGTTCAAAATTGTTAGAAGCTTTAAATGCTGCTAAAGATAGTGAATTTGATAAAGCAGAACAACTTGTAGAGGAAGCGAATGAATGTATTGCCAATGCACATAAAGCACAAACTAATCTTCTAGCTCAAGAGGCTAAAGGGGAGGATATCGCATATAGTATCACTATGATTCATGGTCAAGACCATTTAATGACAACATTACTTTTAAAGGACTTAATGAAGCATTTAATTGAATTATACAAAAAAGGGAGCTGACCCCTATGAATAAATTAATAGCATGGATAGAAAAAGGAAAGCCTTTCTTTGAAAAAATATCACGAAATATCTATTTAAGAGCGATTCGTGATGGATTTATTGCTGCTATTCCAATTATCTTATTCTCAAGTATATTTATTTTAATTACCTATGTACCAAATGTGTTTGGTTTTACTTGGAGTAAAACAATGGAAGGTATATTGATGAAACCCTATAACTATACAATGGGAATAGTTGGTTTGCTTGTAGCAGGAACCACAGCTAAATCCTTAACTGATTCTTACAATCGAAAATTAGATAAAACGAATCAAATTAACTTTATTTCGACAATGATGGCAGCTATTTGTGGATTTTTATTCTTAGCTGCTGATCCTGTTAAAGATGGTGGATTTTCTAGTGCATTTATGGGTACAAAAGGTTTATTGACAGCCTTTATTTCCGCGTTTATTACCGTGATTGTTTATAATTTCTTTGTCAAAAGAAATATTACCATTAAAATGCCTAAAGAAGTCCCACCAAATATATCTCAAGTATTTAAAGATATTTTCCCTTTATCAGCAGTTATTTTAATTTTGTATGCTTTAGATTTACTTTCTAGAGCAATAGTTCACACGAATGTAGCAAATGCAGTACTAAAAGTATTTGAGCCACTATTTACTGCGGCAGATGGTTGGATTGGGGTTACACTCATATTCGGTGCGTTTGCGTTCTTCTGGTTTGTAGGTATTCATGGACCTTCTATTGTTGAACCAGCGATTGCAGCAATTACTTATGCGAACCTTGAAACAAATTTACATTTAATACAAGCTGGAGAACATGCTGATAAAGTGATTACACCGGGTACACAGATGTTCGTAGCAACTATGGGAGGAACCGGTGCAACATTAGTTGTTCCATTTATGTTTATGTGGTTAACAAAATCAAAAAGAAATAAAGCGATAGGTAGAGCATCAGTCGTACCTACATTCTTTGGTGTCAATGAACCCATACTTTTTGGTGCACCACTCGTGCTAAATCCGGTATTCTTTATACCCTTTATTTTTGCACCTATAGTAAACATATGGATTTTTAAATTTTTTGTTGATGTCTTAAACATGAATAGTTTTAGTATCTTTTTACCTTGGACTACTCCTGGTCCACTCGGTATTATTATGGGGACTGGATTTGCATTTTGGTCATTTGTGTTAGCAATATTACTTATTGTTGTTGATGTGATCATTTACTATCCATTCTTAAAAGTATACGATGAACAAGTGCTTGAAGAAGAATTAGGAAATAAAGAAGCAAATAATGAATTAAAAGAAAAAGTATCAGCAAACTTTGATACGAAAAAAGCCGATGCTATTTTAGCAACTGCAGGGGCAAGTGAAGCGGATACTGATGATACATCTTCAGTTGATGAAACAACTTCTACATCCTCTACAGATACTATTAGTGAACAAACAAATGTTTTAGTTTTATGTGCAGGTGGAGGTACAAGTGGTTTACTAGCTAATGCTTTAAATAAAGCTGCTGAAGAGTATGAAGTACCAGTAAAAGCAGCAGCAGGTGGTTATGGTGCACATATGGATATTATGAAAGATTATCAATTAATTATCTTAGCACCACAAGTTGCTTCTAATTATGAAGATATTAAACAAGATACTGATCGCTTAGGAATTAAATTAGCCAAAACTGAAGGCGCTCAATATATCAAGTTAACAAGAGACGGTGAGGCGGCTTTAGAATTTGTAAAACAACAATTTAACAATTAAAAAGGAGTTTTATATATGACTAAGAAATTACCTGATGACTTTATTTTTGGTGGAGCAACCGCTGCATATCAAGCAGAAGGAGCTACTCAGACTGATGGTAAAGGGCGTGTCGCTTGGGACACGTATTTAGAGGAGAATTATTGGTACACAGCTGAACCAGCAAGTGATTTTTATAACAGATATCCTGTTGACTTGGAATTAAGTGAACGCTTTGGTGTAAATGGTATACGTATCTCAATTGCTTGGTCTCGTATTTTTCCTAAAGGTTACGGTGAAGTGAATCAAAAAGGTGTCGAGTATTATCATAACCTTTTCAAAGAATGTCATAAGCGTCATGTCGAGCCTTTTGTAACATTACATCACTTTGACACACCAGAAGTACTTCACAAAGATGGAGATTTCTTAAATCGTAAAACTATAGATTATTTTGTAGATTATGCTGAATTTTGTTTCAAAGAATTTCCAGAAGTTAAGTATTGGACAACATTCAATGAAATTGGGCCAATTGGTGATGGTCAATATTTAGTTGGTAAATTCCCTCCAGGTATCAAATATGACTTTGAAAAAGTATTCCAATCTCATCATAATATGATGGTTGCACACGCACGTGCTGTTAAACTTTTTAAAGATAAAAATTATAAGGGAGAAATAGGTGTTGTCCATGCATTACCTACAAAATATCCATATGATCCATCTAATCCTGAAGATGTGAGAGCAGCCGAACTTGAAGATATTATTCATAATAAATTTATTTTAGATGCAACATACCTTGGTAAGTACTCACGTGAAACGATGGAAGGAGTACAACACATCCTATCTGTGAATGGTGGCCAATTAGAGATTTCTGATGAAGACTACAAAATTTTAGATGAAGCTAAGGATTTAAACGATTTCTTAGGTATTAATTATTATATGAGTGACTGGATGCGTGGTTATGAAGGTGAATCTGAAATAACACATAATGCTACTGGTGATAAAGGTGGCTCTAAGTATCAACTTAAAGGTGTAGGACAACGTGAATTTGATGTTGATGTTCCTAGAACCGATTGGGATTGGATGATTTATCCACAAGGTTTATATGACCAAATTATGCGTGTAGTAAAAGATTATCCAAATTATCATAAGATTTATATTACTGAAAATGGATTAGGATATAAAGATGTATTCGATGAAAAAGAAAAAACAGTACATGACGATGCACGAATTGACTATATTAAACAGCATCTAAATGTGATAGCAGATGCGATTGCAGACGGTGCCAATGTTAAAGGATACTTCTTATGGTCTCTAATGGATGTATTTTCATGGTCAAATGGTTATGAAAAAAGATACGGTTTATTCTATGTTGATTTTGAAACACAAGAAAGATTCCCTAAAAAAAGTGCATATTGGTACAAAGAACTTGCAGAGAGTAAAGAAATTAAATAAAAGCTAAATATTAACTAGAAAAAAGACAGTTGACTAAGAGCACTTATTAAAGTATTTAAAACAAAAACGATTATTTCCAATGAAAATGATTTGGAAATAATCGTTTTTTTACGTATATTCTTTTTCAAGTAAAGTAGTTTAAAATAGAGTTATGTCTCATTGTGATATACCTTATCGAACTAAGATTATTTTAAAGTAATCCCATAAATCAAATAAATTTTTACTAGTAATAGTATAATTAATAAATAAACATGAAGAGGGCTAATGATGAAGTCAAAATTCACAATTCTATTATTTACAATCTTATCTACGACAGTATTAGTTTTATTTATTATTTATAACAAAACTCAATCTCAATCATACATTTCGACTCAATATTCTAATAATAAATTAAAAACAACGGCAACACTTTTTTTACATGGTTATGGTGGTAGCGAACGTTCAGAAACGTTTATGGTCAAACAAGCATTAAATAAAAATGTAACCAATGAAGTGATAACCGCTAGAGTAAGTCGTGAAGGAAAAGTATATTTTGATAAAAAATTAAGTAAAGATGCAGCTAACCCTATTGTCAAAGTAGAATTTAAAGATAATAAAAATGGAAATTTTAAAGAAAATGCTTTTTGGATTAAAGAAGTTCTATCACAACTAAAAAGTCAATTTGGAATTCAACAATTTAATTTTGTAGGACATTCAATGGGGAACATGTCATTTGCTTTTTACATGAAAAATTATGGAGACGATCTGCATTTGCCACAACTAAAAAAAGAAGTTAATATAGCGGGAGTTTATAACGGGGTTTTGAATATGAATGAGGAAGTGAATGAAATTATCGTAGATAAACAGGGAAAACCAAGTAGAATGAATCCCGCATATCGACAATTGTTATCATTGCATAAGATTTATAGTGGTAAGGAAATAAAAGTTTTAAATATCTACGGAGATTTACAAGATGGCTCACATTCAGATGGACGTGTGTCAAATAGCTCTTCTCAATCGCTTCAATATTTACTAAGAGGTAGCGCTAAGTCTTATCAAGAAATGAAATTTAAAGGTGCAAAGGCACAACATAGTCAATTACATGAGAATAAAGATGTTGCAAATAAAATCATACAATTCTTATGGGGAACTTAAAAGTAGTAAACAAAACGCACGATTGAATGATAACTTGACTTTCAAGTGAATCAATCGTGCGTCTTTTAGTAATAGTCTAAAATTCATCGCGTGAACAAGATGGAATCAATTCATTCGCAATTAACTCAATTAATTCCATTCTAGCGTCTTCACCAAATACATGAGGTAAGATGAGGATTTCATCCACTTTAAATTGTTGATGAAGTAAGGTAAGTTGTTCCGCAACATCATTTGGCATTCCGTATATGATTTTTGATTTCATCTTTTCAAGCTTTTCTAATTCTCGTTGACTATAATGCTTGCTCTGCGCTGTTTCAATCGATGGATAGCTCTTAGGTTGATTTAAATAGTTAATACGCATCAACCAAAGTTGAAGCGCATGTAGCAATTGTTTAACTCTAGACAAATTAGGAGCTGTTACTACAAAAGTTGCTAAAATAACATATGGTTTTGCATTATTAATTTCACCATGATAAGCTTTGAAATATTTTCGATAAGTGCTTATAGCTTCATGAAGGTCAGTCTCAGATTGTCCCATTCGTGCAATAACAAAAGGTAGTCCCCGCTGAGCGGCTAATTTTGCGCTTCTATTACTCATACCTAAAATATATAGCTGAGGAAATGAAGTAACCATAGGTGTGGCTAATAATGATTTGAAACGATGGTCTTGAGATGTATCGTTATTAAAGTATTTAAGCAAATCAGTAATCTGAGTATTGAATGGTAATTTTTTATTTTTGTTTTCATTTAATGCTTCATTAACATTTTTAAAGCTTGGCGAACGCCCGATAGCCATATCGATACGTTGGGGGTGTCTTGCTTCCATAATTTTAAATTGTTCAGCTACTTTATAAGGACTATAATGTGGTAACATCACACCTCCACTACCAACTCTGATGTGTTGTGTGTGTTCTAAAATTGACATCATTATTATTTCGGGTGCGCTCGAAACAACAGAATATACTTGATGATGTTCTGCAACCCAGTATCGTAAGTACCCAAGTTTCTCAGCGTGTTGGGCTAATTCAATACTATGCTTTAGGGCGTCATTTGGGCTACGCCCTTCGAACAACGGGACATAATCAAGTAAACTTAATTTCATGAACACACATCTCCTATTCATTTATATTCACGATACTATAAATACTATTATACAAATGATATGTAATGATTGCGATCGAATTGTTTAGGGAAACATAAAAGCATAAACAATTATTATAAGGATGATGATGATATGAATAATGAACAAATAATATTTAATAAAGTACCAGACGGAATGCCACAAGACGATACATTTAAATATGAAGATATAGATGTTATTGAACCTTCAGAAAACGAATTGCAATTGAAAACATTATATATATCGGTTGATCCATATATGAGAGGACGTATGACAAATGCTGATTCTTATGTAGATCCTTTCAAACAAGGGGAACCTTTTAATGGACATACAGTATCTAAAGTTTTAAAATCCAAGGATAGTAATTTTGATGAAGGTGATATAGTAGTGGGCATGCTTCCTTGGAAAAAAATCAATACAGTAAATAGTGAGTATGTTAACAAAGTACCTTCTTCTGACGTACCATTACATCTTTATCTTAGTGTGTTGGGGATGCCAGGTCAGACAGCTTATCATGGACTACTTGATATCGGACAACCTAAAGAAGGTGAAACAGTAGTTATTTCAGCAGCTTCAGGTGCAGTTGGCTCAGTTGTGGGCCAAATTGCGAAACTTAAAGGTTGCAGAGTCGTTGGTATAGCAGGTGGAGATGAAAAAGTGAACTATCTAAAAAATGAACTTCATTTTGATGCTGGTATCGATTACAAAAAAGATAACTTCCCTGAAGCCTTAAAAGAAGCGGTGCCTAACGGTATAGATGTCTACTTTGAAAATGTAGGTGGATATATTGGCGATGAAGTCTTCAAACATCTCAATACACATGCAAGAATTCCTGTTTGTGGTGCGATTTCATCCTATAATCATCCAGAAAAAGACATTGGGCCACGCATTCAGCAAACATTGATTAAAAATCAAGCAATGATGAGAGGTTTCTTAGTAGCAGAATTCGCTGATAATTTTAAAGAAGCGAGCAAGCAATTAGCTGAATGGGTTCAAGAGAATAAAATTAAAACACAAGTTTCAGTAGAAGATGGTTTTGATAAAGTACCGCAAGCCTTTAGAAATCTGCTAACTGGTGATAATTTTGGTAAACAAGTTATTAAAGTGGCAAGTGAATAAAAGCAAAGCATTAATTTATTTGACGATAAAACGTTTACACTATAAGTAGTAAATTGAAGTGATATAATAAATTTAAATAATTTTAAAGAGGTGTCACTATGAAAGTGATAGGATTTAAATCTTCATTCCAATTGGATGAAGGAAATTGTTTTGAGGAATTTAACTTTGATATACCTCATCCATCCGGCCATGAATTATTAGTCAAGGTTCAAAGTATTAGTGTGAATCCTGTTGATACAAAACAGCGTACGATGCCAGTTGACAAAGCGCCACGTGTACTTGGCTTTGATGCTGTTGGTGTGATTGAAAAGATTGGAGATCAAGTGTCAATGTTTCAAGAAGGGGACGTCGTTTTTTATTCAGGTTCCCCTAACCAAAATGGTTCGAATGAAGAATACCAATTAATAGAGGAGTATTTAGTAGCTAAAGCACCTAAAAATTTGAAAAGTGAACAAGCAGCTAGCCTACCTTTAACTGGGCTAACAGCTTATGAAACGCTTTTCGATGTTTTTGGGATTTCAAAAAATCCTTCTGAAAATAAAGGTAAATCTTTGTTAATAATTAATGGAGCAGGTGGTGTAGGTAGTATTGCAACACAGATAGCGAAATTTTATGGGTTGAAGGTTATTACAACTGCTTCGAGAGAGGATACTATAAAGTGGTCTATTAATATGGGTGCTGATATTGTACTGAATCATAAGAAAGATTTACGTCAACAATTTAAAGATAATCATATTGAGGGTGTTGACTATATCTTTTGTACATTTGATACAGATAAGTATTATGAAATGATGGTTAACTTAGTTAAACCTAGAGGACATATTGCGACAATTGTCGCATTTAATTCGCAACAAGATTTAAATTTATTGAAATCTAAAAGTGTAACATTTACGCATGAATTTATGTTTTCAAGACCATTACACCATACAGATGATGTAATCAAACACCATGAATATCTTAAGGATATAGCAGAAAAGGTTGAACAGGGATATTATCAACCAACTACCACGAAAGTTATCAACGGATTAAATGTAGATAGCCTTTATGAAGCGCATCAAATTTTAGAGTCTCATTCTATGATTGGTAAGCTTGTTATCAATCTTAAGTAAAAAACGTTATATAAATGTCAGTATATGTATGAAAAGGCGACAACATTTAATATCCTAATTCAGTTTAAAGTTTTAATATGAATCATAACCGATACGAGATAAGCGTTTATTTTAACGCAGTGATTAATCATTAATACACCATAAAAGCCTGGAACATTTGATGTTCCAGGCTTTTATATTTGTCATTTGAAATTATTAATCATTTCAAACAGAGTGTGATAGAACATGTATATTTAATCTTTTGATGTAGTGTATTAGTAGACTATAGCCATGAATTTTAATTTAAGCACTTTTACTTTATTTGAATAATGATATTCATACTTAAGTCTACTGTTTGTACCAATCGTGTTTAAATATGCTTAGTTCCTGCCTAGTGATTAATATTATTTTATATAAGTTGGTGTAATATTTTGTTCTTACACGCAGTAACATAAAGTCATTACAATATAGCTTATAGTGATTTTATTAACATTTTCATTAATGGTTATTGCAATTATTCGATTCTAAAAAAATCTCCAATAAAAGAACAATCTATACGTTATCAGACATATATAACACGGACATGAAAAACTATATATTAAAATTTAAAGCTCTATAATGAAAATAAAATTAATTTTCTTAATTCTGGTTTTCTATTAAAAAAATAGGGAATAACGACTGTAAGCTGTACTTCTTTAAATATATTTTAAATTAGATATCAATTTGAATTATTAATGTTTTAAAAAATATTTATAGGGTACCTAATTGATGTATAATCTAAAATTAACTTTTGCTAAGGAGGTGACGTGCGAGGTGAAAAGACTTAAGAATTTTATTCTCGGCTTACTCATTGTGGCTATAGTTGGCTTCCTATTATTTATGTATATAGATGATAGTCGCATTCAAAGTTATCAAGACTACTTCTTACAATTTAATTGGTTCCAACCACTATTGATTGGGCTTGCAGGATTACTTATATTAATAGGACTTATATTAGTACTTAGTATTTTTAAACCTACGCATCGCAAACCTGGACTTTATAAAGACTTTGATGATGGACATATTTACGTATCACGTAAAGCTGTTGAAAAAACAATTTACGATACAATCGCTAAATATGATCAAGTTAGACAACCAAACGTTGTAAGTAAGCTCTATAACAAAAAGAATAAATCATTCATTGACATCAAAACAGATTTCTTCGTACCAAACCATGTTCAAGTTAAGAGTTTAACAGAGAGTATCCGTGCTGATATCAAAAGTAATGTTGAACACTTTACTGAAATTCCTGTAAGAAAATTAGAAGTTAACGTACGTGATCAGAAAACATCTGGTCCACGCGTATTGTAAGGGAGGGATACCATGGCTGATAATAACAATCAAAACGGACAAGACGCTACTCAACAATTTATAAATATTTTAAAATCGTTTAAATGGCGTATTATTGGATTTTTAGCATTTTTAATTATAGCTATATTATTCCTAACTCTTGGATTCTGGAAGACAATTTTAATTATAGTCTTATGTTTAATAGGAATCGGTATCGGGTATATTAAAGACCGTACTCAAGATTTCTTAAACTTCCTAAATAGATGGAGTTAGACTCAGATATTAAGAAGTTTCTAATCAATTAATTTATGGATAAAACTAATTTAAAAATAAAGGAGAATGTATTATGGCAGTAGATAACAATAAAGCTAAACAAGCATATGATAATCAAACAGGTGTTAATGAACAAGAAAGAAAAGAGCAACAACAAGCTCAAAATAATCAACCTCAATTTGAAAACAAATTAACTTTCTCAGATGAAGTAGTTGAAAAAATTGCTGGTATTGCAGCACGTGAAGTTAAAGGAATTTTAGACATGAAAGGTGGCTTCACAGACAGCTTTACTAACGCTTTCTCAAGCGGTAACAATGTAACTACAGGCGTATCTGTAGAAGTCGGAGAAAAACAAGCTGCTGTAGATTTAAAAGTTATTTTAGAATATGGTGAATCTGCACCTAAAATTTTCCGTAAAGTGACAGACTTAGTTAAAGAACAAGTAAAATATATTACTGGTTTAGAAGTTGTTGAAGTTAACATGCAAGTTGACGACGTAATGACAAAAAAAGAATGGCAACAAAAAAACGAAAAAGATAACAAAGAAAACAATGAAAGAGAAGGTTTAAAATAATCAATCTCTTGATGTATACCAAAAAAGCACTTGAGCATGATGCTCAAGTGCTTTTTGATTTTATAAATCATTCTTTCTATGAAGTGGATTATTCACTTTAATATACGTATATTCATGTGCTTGATTCTCTAAACGCATTGTTGTGACACACTTGTAATCGATTTCGGATGCGAAAATAGTGCGCTTGATGTTGTTGAGATGTTGTTTTGAAATGTGAGTCATGTGATTAAAAATGTCTTCTACTGTTTGTGCAATAATTTGCCATATTTCTTGTTCAAGGACTTTACTATCAGAATATTTAGCTATTGTAATAACGAGTTCACCTAAATGATTTTGAACTGTTGAATAGAACATTTTATTAAATACTGATGTTTTAGAAGTTGTAAGGATTCTAGATTTTTCATGGAAATGTTGAGTAGTAAATCCAGCATTATTCAATTGTTCTTTATCAATACGTAATCCTTCAAAGTCCCTTATATAAATCATGTTAAGTGAGCCATCTTTATTAAAGGTAGCCACTGAATTTTGTAAATGTGCCTCTAGCGAAATTCCGTATTTTGAATAAAGCGGGATAACTAAGCCAAGAAGAGCTTTGCTATAATCTTTAATCCATTGTTTCGCTGCTTCTTCAAAATTTTTATATTGATGTGTATTTTGATAAGTTTTGATTAAAGTACAAATTGGTGCTTCGGTATTATAAGGATATGTCGCAACCAAACTTGATGGAATTACTGGCACTGTTTCATTAGATATAAACTGATATAAATTATTTCTAAACAAAGTCCCTAATTGTTCACTTCGATCTGTTTGAATTGTCTCATTGTCGTTTCGATTATAAAAATGAATCCCTGCATTTTCATCGATATAAGTAGATTGATAACGTGAAAAATCTTCATCTTTTGACATAATCTCCCTTAAAATTTGCGTCACTAATGGTCCATTATAGGTCGTTTGTTCAGACAATGTTCGAATCTCACCAGTTATATGCACATTCGTCGATAATTTGATATGCGGGGATAAATCAGGTTGTTTAGGTACTAACGTTCTAAATGATAGACCAGCATAGTATGGTACTGAATGATTACTTATCAATATTAACTTTTCGTTTAGTTCATCCTGATAATCACTTTGTAAAATATGTTTTACTTGCCAAGGGTGAACCATCATCAAATGATAATTTTGTAAATTAAAATCTTCGCCAAATTCTTTTTCTAAGGTTTTAATTAAGTCAGGAAACATTTGCTTTACGGCATCATTGTAATCTACATTCAATGATTGAATACGACTTATACTTTTATGAATAAACACGGCTTTTAGATGAATAACATTACCAAATTCTGATGAATACATAAAGTTTTCCTTAGCATTCATTCCTTTTCTTAACTTAGCACCAGGATGAAGAGGATGGCCTTCGATGACAGATTGTTCAGAACGCAAGTAACTATCATTTGCATTTTTAATAAGGTGATATAATGGCGCTCTTTCATTACGCATCGTATGGTGTTGGAAACTTAAAGCAAAAGTCATATTAGCTGCACTATTATTTAAATCATTTCTAAATTGTACGCTAGCCTCGTTATTTAAGTTTTCATCTTCAATTAATATCCAATCTAGTATTTGATTAGGATGTAGTACACGTTCAAAATCATCTTCTTTACTTAGATTTTTAAAATAAAATGGTCCTTCGACATCAAGGCGATCGAATGCATGCATTCCAGTTATTGGAGCATACAAATAAATATTTGATGTTGGAAAATAGATTTCTAAAATGGCAATAACATTAACTCCGTAACCAGCAAAATGACGTCGATTAAGTACACGACTATAATCGCGACTTTTTACTAAATTCTCCCTATGTAAAGATGTAATTAAACGTTGACTTACTTTATCACGTCCATCTAATAAATGATCAATATAATTAGAAGACCACTTAGAATCATGATGTTTAAGAAAGTCATGTACATTATGCTCATCTTCAGTCATTATTATATTTTGTTTATTTATAAATTGATTGAAATTCATAATTCACCTCTTAAAAATATTTTACAAAAATAAATAACATTTGTATAATCCATATTAATGATAATGATAATTATTATCAACGAAAAAGACAGGTGGAATTTGATGGCAAAATATTTCTTTTCCAGTTCTTTTCTGTTATTTTTAGGAAATTGGATTGGTCAAGTGGGGTTAAATTGGTTCGTACTCACAACATATCATAATGCTGTATATTTAGGCTTAGTTAATTTCTGTCGTCTTATACCTATTTTACTATTAAGTGTTTGGGCAGGATCCATAGCTGATAAATATGACAAAGGTCTCCTGTTACGTATCACTATTAGTTCATCATTCATTATTACAGCATTATTGTGTTTACTTACATATAGCCTTAACACTATACCGATTTTCATCATACTTTTATATGCAACATTTAGGGGGATACTAAGTGCTGTAGAAACTCCGGTGAGACAAGCAGTTTTACCTGATTTATCTAGTAAAATTTCTACAACTCAAGCAGTTTCTTTTCATTCGTTCATTATTAATATATGTCGATCAATAGGACCCGCAATAGCGGGTGGCTTAATAGCTGTATATCATACACCCACTACATTTTTAGCTCAAGCAGTGTGCTATTTTATCGCGGCAGTTTTATGTATACCTGTTCATTTTGAAGTCATAGTAAGTCAAAAAGAAGAAAAAGCACTACCACTTAAAGTTGTACTAAATTATTTTAAGAGTAATTTAGAAGGTAGTCAGATATTCATTACCTCTATTATTATTATGGCAACAGGCTTTTCTTATACTACAGTTTTACCAGTATTGACAAACCATATTTTTCCTGGTCAATCGCAAGTGTTTGGTATAGCTATGACTTTTTGTGCGATTGGAGGAATAGTTGCAACGATAGTCTTACCATCAATTTTAAAACACTTAAGTACAGTAAAAATGTATTATCTCAGTTCAATATTGTTTGGTATGGCTTTACTAGGTATTATCATACATCATTTAGTAGTCATGTTTATATGTATTACGTTAATAGGTTTGTTTAGTCAATGGGCTAGAACAACTAATAGAGTTTATTTTCAACATAGTGTAAAGGACTGTGATAGAGGGAAAGTATTAAGTATTGTAATGATGGATCGAGGTATGATTCCGTTAGGTAGTTTAATAATGAGCTTTTTCGCGGATATGTTCGGTATTTTAACTACATTTACTATTATGGGAATTAGCACTATTAGTATTTCAATCATTTTTTATATCATACAACGTATTTCGAATATGGAGGAGAGCAATAATGAATCATAAGGAATGGCTTTTAGCTGACAAAAACATCCAATATCGAACGATTAACGCAATGATTAAGGAACATATTGTTTCTGAAGGTATGTGTATTAAAGAAGGTACTCATAAAGTTGAAATTTTTCTCAATGAGCACCTTTTATCGTTAAAAGTAGCTCGAAAAAGTGCCTTAAAAAGATATGTTTTTTCTGGTGACATAGTATTGAAAAATAAAAAATTGTCTCAATCAGTTGAAAGTTTAGAAGAACTTCTTCAAATACTAACGGAAATATTTCATATCAACATTTCAAAACGATTATACGATGAATTAATTCATAGTAGGGATAGTTTGTATGAAACGTATAAACATTTTTATAATAGACAAACACTCATTCATCAGAGTATGAAATTTAGTAAATTGCCCGATTCTATAAATTTTATAGCTTGGCTGCAACATTTACAAGATAGTGGTATGACAGATGATTTAAGTTACTCGGAAAGCCTTGTGATAGAAGGGCATCCCACACATCCTTTAACAAAAACTAAATTGCCTCTTAGTACTAATGAACTAAAGCTATATGCACCGGAATTTGAAAAAGTTATTCCATTAAATATTATGCTTATTGAAAAAAATCATGTAGTAACAACAGCAATAAATGATGATCAGAATTTTATTCTGAATCAAGTTATTCCTGAATATCGAGATCGTTTAAAATGCTACCTCGAGCCACTTCGATTAAGTCTTAACAATTACAGATTAATGTTGATACATCCTTGGCAATATGATTATATTATCGGCGAACAATTTGAAGAATGGATAGCCAAGAAAATCTTACTACCTACGCCATTTACTGTTGAGGCCAAAGCTACTTTATCATTTAGAACAATGGACTTAATTCATAAACCATATCATGTAAAATTGCCAGTAAATGTTCAAGCTACAAGTGCTATTAGAACAGTTTCATCAGTTACAACTGTAGATGGTCCTAAGTTAAGTCATGCATTACAAGGATTGCTTCAGGAATTTCCAGAACTTCAAGTCGCGATGGAACCTTTTGGAGCTTATGCTCACACGGCATCTGATTTATCAAAACAATTAGCGCTTATTATACGTCAAAAACCAACGATATATGATTATGGGTGCACAGTTGTAACAGCTAGTTTAGTTAATCCTAATCCAATTGATAATCATGCAGTTGTAGATAGTTATTTAAAATGGATAGAAAACGAAATCACACTTGATCATATTAAGCATTTTATAGCAATTTATACACAAACCTTAGTTACACCACTTATTGCGTATATTCAAAATTATGGCATAGCACTTGAAGCGCATATGCAAAATACGATTGTTAATCTTGGACCTAATTATAAAATGAAATTCATTGTACGTGATTTAGGTGGTTCTCGTATAGATTTAAATACACTTAAACAGAAAGTTCCTCAAATAGATGTTACAAATGAAAGTCTTATTGCAGATAATATTGAGGAGGTTATTGCTAAATTTCAACATGCAGTGATTCAAAATCAGCTAGCAGAATTGATTCATCATTTTAATCAGTATGATGAAGTAATAGAAGAAGAATTATTTGAGATTGTGCGTGAAGAAATCGAAATGGCAATCGATAATGACAAGCCACATGCTGAAAAATTGAAAAAATTATTGTTTGGATCAACTATCACAGTCAAAGCTTTATTAAGTATGAGAATGGAAAATAAAGTGAAAAAATATTTAAATACCAAGTTAGATAATCCAATAAAAAAAGAGGTGTAGTACATGGCAAATGTTCGTGTCAATTTATCTAAAATTAAATATAATGCCAAAGTACTTCAATCGTTATTAGAATGTAAACAAATTCATTTCACACCAGTAATTAAATGTGTCGCAGGGGATAAACATATTGTATCAAGTATTAAGTCTTTAGGAATTACACATTTTGCTGAATCAAGACTAGATAATATTGAACAACTCAAAGATTTAGGCATTACATTTACATTGTTACGACCTACTGTTGAAGCAGATTTGGAAAAGATGATTTCAAGAGTAGAAATGAGTATCCAAACTGAATTAACCACAATCAAAAAACTTAATACGTTAGCAAAATCTCTTGATATTAAACATCAAATCATGCTAATGGTTGACTGGAAAGATGGTAGAGAAGGGGTCTTGACCTATGATGTGGTACGCTATGTACAAGAAATACTTAAATTATCTCACATACAACTTGTTGGCTTGGCATTTAATTTTATGTGCTTTAAATCAGAAGCACCCAATGAAAAAGATGTTCGTATGATAAACAAATTTATACATGATGTAGAAAGTGAAACTCATTTTAAGTTTAGAATTATTTCAGGTGGAAATTCGAGTATGTTACCTCAAACACTGTACAATCATTTAGATAAAATCAATGATCTTCGTATAGGGGAAGCATTATTAAGGGGTATAGATACGACGACAAATCATTCAATTAATAGCTTATATCAAAATGCGATAGTATTAGAAGCAGAAATTATAGAAATAAAACCACGCCTATATCAAAAAAATAATCAATCTTATTTACAAGCCATAGTTGATATCGGTTATTTAGATACTTTTATCGAGGGGATAAAACCTCTTGGGGATGATATAAGAATATTAGGTGCATCAAGTGACCATTTAATGATTGATTTAAATAACCAAGACCATTATCAGATCGGAGATAAACTTCAATTTAGCTTGAATTATGAAGCGCTGTCTCAGAGCATGTATATGAAAAATTTAACTAAGTTATATAGTAGTGATTCAAAAATAGAATCCCTTGTTCAAAACTTTGATATGCCCATATATTCCCACTGCTAAAAGTGTTTATTTACCTTTAAATCAACGCACCGTTCCAAATTAAATTTTGATAGGCATTACTTATTAAAATTAGCATTTTTATATAAACATCATTTGTTCAGCGTTGGATTAATTATGAAAATAATAAAATAAGTTATTGACATTGAGAATCGTTATCAATAAACTAATAATGTAAGCATATACATATTAAGGAGTGGAAACAGTGAGAGGTTTAAAAATTTTAAGTGTAATTGGCTTATTGTTTGTTTTAATTGCAACTGCAGCATGTGGAAATAATAATTCAAGTAACTCAAGTAAAGAGTCATCAAAAGATGGAGTTGAAATCAAGCACGAAGAAGGTACTACGAAAGTACCTAAACACCCTAAACGTGTTGTTGTTCTTGAGTATTCATTTGTTGATGCGTTAGTTGCTTTAGATGTTAAACCTGTTGGGATAGCGGACGATAACAAAAAAAATCGTATTATTAAACCATTAAGAGACAAAATTGGAAAATACACTTCTGTAGGAACACGTAAACAACCTAACTTAGAAGAAATCAGTAAACTCAAACCAGATTTAATTATTGCTGATAATAATAGACACAAAGGTATTTATAAAGACTTAAATAAAATTGCTCCTACGATTGAACTGAAAAGTTTCGATGGAGATTATAATGAAAATATTGATGCTTTTAAAACAATTTCAAAGGCTTTAGGTAAAGAAGAAGAAGGTAAAAAACGCTTAGAAGAACACGATAAGAAAATTGAAGAATATAAAAAAGAAATAACTATGGATAAAAATCTAAAGGTATTGCCTGCAGTAGCTGCTAAATCAGGTTTGCTTGCTCACCCAAGCAACTCTTATGTTGGTCAATTCCTAAGTCAACTAGGTTTTAAAGAAGCATTAAGTGATGATGTTACTAAAGGTTTAAGTAAGTATCTTAAAGGACCTTACTTACAAATGAACACTGAAACTTTATCTCAAGTGAATCCTGAGCGTATGTTCATAATGACAAACAAAGCAAGTTCTAACGAACCTTCACTAAAAGAACTAGAAAAAGATCCTGTATGGAAGAAATTAAATGCTGTGAAAAATCAACGTGTTGATATTTTAGACCGTGACTTATGGGCAAGATCACGTGGTTTAATTTCTTCAGAAGAAATGGCAAAAGAACTTGTTGAATTATCAAAGAAAGATAGTAAAAAAGATAATAAGTAAGGTGGAAAACAATGACTATAGTAAATAAAGATAGTCAATCCGCTATTGAACAAAAAAAGAAAAAGCGCACTACACTCACTTTTATTGTGGGTGTGTGCCTTCTTTTTATTTCAGTATATTTGAATTTAGCGATTGGTTCTTCAAAAATACAATTGAATGATATTTTAAGTTATGTCACTGGACACACGAATACAAAAGCAACTTTCTTAATACACAATGTACGTATGCCAAGAATGCTGGCTGGTTTAATTATTGGTGGCGCTTTAGCAATTGCAGGTTTATTGATGCAGGCAATTACCAAAAACCCTTTGGCTTCACCACAGATTTTTGGTGTGAATGCAGGCGCTTCCTTCGTTATTGTTCTTATAACTGTACTTATACCGTCTCTAGGCTCTTACTCTACAATTTTAGCGATAATTGGTGCCTTCTTAGGAGGTTTTACTGTCTATACATTGTCTGGCTCTACTAAGTCGCTTACACCGATTAAACTAGCACTTGCAGGTATGGCTATTCATCTGTTCTTTAGTAGTATGACTCAAGGTATAATTATTCTAAATGAAGATTCTAATGATACAGTGATGTTCTGGTTAGTTGGTTCATTAGCCGGTATAAAATGGCAACAGATTATATTTATCTTACCATTTTTACTCCTTGCTATTTTTGTGACCATATTTATGGGAAGACAATTAACTATATTAGAGTTAGGTGATGATATTGCCAGAGGATTAGGACAAAGAACAGAAATCGTCAGAATGATTGTTGGTATATTGGTCGTTGTTCTTGCTGGTGTTTCTGTTTCTATTGCTGGTCCTATAGGATTTGTTGGTTTGATAGTTCCACACATAGTGAAAAGATATATAAATAAAAACTATATATTGATGATACCTTTAACATTTATATTCGGCGCTACTTTATTACTTATTTCTGATGTATTGTGTCGCTTAATTACTTATCCATTCGAATCGCCAGTAGGTATTGTTACATCATTTGTTGGTGCTTTTTACTTCTTATTCATAACTGTTAGAGGGGTGAATCGCATATGATTAAACAAAACCTGAAGATGCGCTATACCATTGTCTTACTGTTATTAATTTTTAGTACAATCTTTAGTCTTTGTATAGGATCAGTAATGATTAATCCTATTCATGCAGTTACAGGCTTCTTCTTACACAATGACTTTATTTTAAATGAATATCGAATTCCTAGAACACTTTTAGGAATACTTATAGGCAGTAGTTTAGCTATTTCTGGCTCGGTGATACAAGGGGTTATAAGAAATCCACTTGCCTCACCCGATGTTATTGGAATAACAAAAGGGGCAAGTTTAGCAGCAGTAATAATCATAATGATATTTCCATCGGCACCTCTATTTGTTCTTCCTTTAGGTTCATTTATCGGTGCTTTGACAATAAGTATTATTCTTTCAGTTCTTATTTCTAAATTTGATGTAAAGGGATCAAAATTAGCATTGATAGGTTTAGCTATAGGTGCAATTTGTACGGCCATTGTCCAATTCCTGCTTATACGTAATCCTCTTGATGCAAATAATGCGCTATTATGGTTAACTGGTAGTTTATATGGTCATAATATAGCCAGTTTTTATAGTTTATTACCATGGTTTATTATCACTGTACCTATAGTATTGTTATTAGGGTATCAACTTGATATTTTAAATTTAGGTGATCATGTAGCCATTGCACTAGGAGCACGTGTAAAAATCTTAAAAATGACTTTACTTGTATTAGCAGTAATGTTAGCAGGCGCGTCCATTGCAGTAGTAGGAGGTATTAGTTTTTTAGGTCTTATAGCACCTCATATTGCACGTCAACTTGTCGGTCATAAAAATATACATGTTATAATCATGTCAGGTTTGGTAGGAGCAATATTATTAACTTTTGGTGATGGTTTAGCAAGAGGTATACAACCTCCTCTTGATATTCCTGTAGGTGTTGTAATAGCAATTATAGGCGCACCTTACTTCTTATTTTTATTACGTAAGATGTAGTAAATTTGATAGTTTCAATATTATATTTTTAGTTATAGAGCCTGATACATTACAAATTAATGTACAGGCTCTTATTGATGTTACAATATCATTTTGATGGCTCATTAAAAAAATAAAAAATATAAATCATATACGAATAGAACTGCTTAAATGGAAAAAGAGTTAAAATGGATTTGCTAAAAGTTAATAAATAGCGTATAGTGTTCTTTACGTAATTATTCAAAATAATGCATATATATAATGTGATATACTTTAAATTACATATGGATATAAAAAGATAGAAATGGATTGAATATATATGAATGAATATAAAAAAGTTGACATAGTTAGAGGTAGAATTAAATTTATCACTATGTCGTTGTTAGGGATTATATTATTTTTAATTCCTATACCAGTTGTTCAAGATGGACAGCATCAAACGACTCTTCCAATAGCTTTTTTAGCTGGTTTATTAAAAGATTGGCTTGGTGGTATCATGCCAATTTTAATTGTAACCATCATAACTGTATCAGGTATTTTAACAATATTATGCTCTACAATTTATAAAAATAAATTAAATCCTCAAGGTTTAATGAACAGTGCTTTCAACGTTAAAATAGGATGGCTTGTTTTGAGAGTATTAGCTGTCTTCTTCTCTTGGCTAACATTTTTAAATATTGGACCTGAAATGATTAAATCTGAAGATACAGGTGGATTAGTATTTTCGAGTTTATTACCTACTCTTGTAGCAGTATTTTTATTTGCTGCAATCTTTTTACCTTTATTAATGGAGTATGGTCTATTAGAATTACTTGGCCCCATTTTTAGACCTATCATGCGACCTTTGTTTACTTTACCTGGTAGATCGACAGTTGATAATCTAGCTTCATTTATAGGTGATGGTACAGTTGGTGTTTTAATTACTAGTAGACAATATGGTGAAGGATATTACTCAAGAAGAGAAGCAACTGTAATATCCACAACCTTTAGTGTTGTATCTATTACGTTCGCGATTGTCATTGCCGAAACAATTAGAATGCAAGATCAATTCTTCTATTTTTATTTAACAGTTGTCATTTCATGCTTAATTGCAGCAATGATTATGCCAAGAATTTGGCCACTTAAAAATATTCCTGACGAATATGCTAAAGAAGTAAGTGAAGAGGCCCGTAATGAACAGCTACCAGAAGGCAAAACAGCATTAAAATATGGTTTTGATTTAGCAACTGAAGTTGGAATTAAATCGCCAGGGTTTAAAGAATTTTTAATTTCAGGTTTTAAAACAGTTGTAGATATGTGGTTTGTAATTTTACCAGTAGTTATGAGTATAGGAACAATAGCTACTATTATCGCTAACTACACACCTGTTTTTGAGATTATAGGAAAACCATTTGTTCCAGTACTAGAATTGTTACAAATTCCAGAAGCACATGAAGCATCACAAACAATTCTAATTGGGTTTGCCGATATGTTCTTACCTTCAATTCTTATTGAAGGGGTTCAAAATGATGTAACACGTTTTGTAATTGGAGCATTAAGTATCTCTCAACTTGTTTATTTATCTGAAGTGGGCGGCGTGATTCTTGGTTCTAAAATTCCAGTTAGTATAAGTAAATTATTTATGATTTTTTTAATTCGTACTATCATTACGCTTCCAATAATTGCTTTATTAGCGCATTTATTTATTGGGTAAAAGATATACTCATTTTTAATTTAGTGGGAGTGGGGAACTAATCAAAACAACAGCAATATATTACTAATGGTTAAAATAAAATTTCTCATATATCAAACTTGTTTTATTTTAATAATAAATGCAAAATTAGACAATGAATCATATACGTATTCTAGCCCACTCCCTTTGCATAATTTATCTTCTGTTTAAAGAAGATAAAACATTTGATTTAACAATTTCGCTTTTAATGACTGGTGAATTTTCGGATTTACCAGTATTTTTATGTGCTTGTTTAAATACATCACTATTCACCCAATTTTTAAAATCCTCTTCAGTTTCCCACCAACTATTTACATACATATCTTCGCTATAATCATCTTTATCAATTTGCCAAACTTCAATACCTTCAAAGCCCTTTAAAGATTCAATAGGTCCTCCTTTAGTAAAATTAGGCGCCATTTGTTTTGCATATCCTTTTTTTACAGTGATTCTATTTGTAACAACGAACATTCATATTACCTCCTAGTCTATTTTCTTTAATATAATATTTATCATTCAGCTTAGCAATTTTGAAAATATCACATTAAAAAACTGTCGACATTATATTGAGTTATGTCGACAGTCTAATTATAAAGTTATGTTAAAAAATATAAATCTGTAATTTATTTTGTTAACTCATTATATACTTTTTGATCATTTTGAGTGTAAATAATATATAAGTGTTGA
Source organism: Staphylococcus sp. HMSC068G11 (assembly GCF_001815825.1). NCBI lineage: Bacteria > Bacillati > Bacillota > Bacilli > Caryophanales > Staphylococcaceae > Staphylococcus > Staphylococcus sp. HMSC068G11. Next base: position 8,368 of record NZ_KV822069.1, on the reverse strand, counting down.
TCAGTATCAATTAATACGCGATTTGTTTTTCCGAAAGTAGAACCGATTCGAGATATTTCTTTACCATTCTCTTCTGGTACGGCATGAATATCTTGATCTTGAGTAACATTTTTAATTTCATTATTTGGAATTTTGATATCTGCTACTCTCCATTGAATACGAACTTCATTATCGTTTTTCTTAACTGTCATTGCCATTAAAAACACTTCCTTTAATTAATTTATAAACCTATCATAAATGATTGTGTAATCGTTTTCAAGTATTTATGTGATACTTTTTTTTAATTATGTCATACTAATTGAAAGTGAATGCGAAAGTATGTTCGCTTTTTAAAACGAAATGTGCTAAAATATTTTTATAAAGGAGAACAAAACATGACAGGTAAAACACACGCATCATGTGGCTTTTTAGTCGGTGCAATAACCACACAATATTTTCATACAGATATATTTACTTCTATATCAGTGATTGTACTTTCAGTCATTTCAAGTATTTTGCCAGATATATGTCATACACAAAGTAAAATAGGAAGACGATTTAGGCTTACTAGTTTTTTTGTCAGAATTTTATTTGGTCATAGAACATTTACGCATTCACTTTTATTTATTATAGGAATTAGTTTTTTACTGTACTTCATACAAACTCCGATGTATTATATGGTTGCAATTGTTATTGGTATGTTTTCGCATGTTATACTTGATATATTAACTTCAAGAGGTGTTAAACTATTTTATCCTTTACCATTTAATATCGTATCACCCATTCATTTTAAAACTGGGGGACTAGTAGATGTATCTCTAGCTACTGCATTAAGTGTTGGTGCGATATATACTTTATTTCAACCATATTTAAATACTATGATGCACTATTGGTTAATCAAATAAGATTATTATGAGAAAAATAACAATTAAAATTACGTATACATAAGGAGCGTTATCATGTTAGACAAAAATCAATTGGAAAAGTATAACCAAGAGCATTTGTATGAATATGAAAAATTAATGAGTAGTAATGAAAAGAATGCTTTAGATGAAAAAGTGAATCAGTTAAATCTTGCAGAAATTCAAGATTTATATCAGGACTTATATGTTAATAGAAAAACTATTGATGATGTATCTTCTGTATCTGAAGTCAAATATGAAGTGAAATCACGACTCAATGAAGAACAACGACATACATATGAACAAAAAGGTTATGAGGCAATACGAAATGGTGAATTTGCAGTATTATTGATGGCTGGAGGACAAGGTACGCGTTTAGGATATAAAGGGCCTAAAGGTTCTTTTGAAATAGAGGGTACGAGTTTATTTGAGCTTCAGGCGCGTCAATTGATTCGTTTAAAAGAAGAAACTGGCCACACAATTAATTGGTATATTATGACAAGTGACATTAATCATAAAGATACAATAGAGTATTTTAAACAACATAAATATTTTAATTATGATGCCAATCATATTCATTTCTTTAAGCAAGATAACATTGTTGCTTTAAGTGAAAAAGGAAAACTTGTTTTAAATAGAGATGGACATATTATGGAAACACCTAATGGTAATGGGGGTGTATTTAAGTCTCTTAAAAAAGCTGGATACCTTGATAAAATGCAACAGGATCACGTCAAATATATCTTCTTAAATAACATTGATAATGTCTTAGTTAAAGTTTTAGATCCGTTATTTGCAGGTTTTACAGTGACACAAAGTAAAGACATCACATCAAAAACAATTCAACCTAAAGATAGTGAAAGTGTAGGTCGACTTGTAAATGTTGATTGTAAAGACACTGTATTAGAGTATTCCGAATTAGATACAGACATAGCAAATCAATTTAACAATGCTAATATAGGTATCCATGCTTTTAAACTAGGTTTCATTACCAGTGCTGTTGATAGAGAATTACCATATCATTTGGCAATCAAACAATTAAAACAATTAGATGAAAATTTTGGTGTGGTTGAACGTCCTACATTAAAGTTTGAATTATTTTATTTTGACATATTTAGGTACGGTACAAGCTTTGTAACACTACAAGTTCCAAGAGAAGAAGAATTTTCACCTTTAAAAAATAAAGAAGGTAAGGATAGTGTACATACAGCTACAGAAGATTTAAAACGAATGGATTTGATTTAACTAAAGGTGGTGGAATAGATGTCTCAATCATCTAAGCGAAAAAACGATTCTGTGGTAGAAACTTTTAAGGACATCATTCCTTTAACATTTGGAGAAGAGATTGGTAATGCAGCATCACATGGTGCTGCTGCATTACTTACATTATTTATTCTTCCATATGCAGCAGTGCATAGTTTTAACAATGGTGGCACATTAGAGTCAATTAGTGTGTCGATTTATGTGATTAGTATTTTTATGATGTTCATATCATCAACCATTTATCATTCGATGCAAAATAATACGTCTCATAAATATATATTAAGGATTATTGACCATAGTATGATTTATGTGGCTATTTCAGGAACGTATACACCTGTTTTGTTAAGTGTTGTCGGTGGTTGGTTAGGTTGGCTTGTCACAATATTATTATGGGGAACAACCTTATGGGGAATTTTGTATAAATCAATAGCAACTAAAGTCAATCATAGATTAAGTCTCATTGTTTATTTGGTGATGGGGTGGGTAGGTATCATATTCTTACCTATTATTATTATGCGAACATCATGGTGGTTTATTTTCTTTATATTTCTTGGTGGGTTATCTTATACTATCGGAGCTTGGTTTTATGCCCAAAAAAATAAACCTTATTTTCATATGATTTGGCATATATTTATTGTTCTTGCTTCTCTCTTACATATGATAGGCATTTTTTATTTTATGTGAATTGCAATATTCTATCCTTTTAATTTAGAGAGAAAAATAAGTATTATTTTTAGATATATCATTATACTTTAAATAAACACATGGTGGCGTTGGAATTTTAACTTTATGGACTTTTTAAAGGGGTGAGATGTACTGATCTCACTCCTTTTTATTGAAAACAAATGGTGTATGAGTACCATCATATTAAAAAGTCAATTTTACGTTTCAATAGCTAAATCCAATAAAAAGGGAGTTTTTTTATGAATCTTAAGTCCATCATTACTGTAATGGCACTCATACTAATAATGTTTATGGCAGCTATAGAAACATCAATCATTTCATTAGCATTACCAACAATAAAAAATAGTTTGAATGCCGGTAATCTAGTTTCATTAGTATTTACCGTATATTTTATTGCTTTAGTCATAGCTAACCCTATCGTTGGTGAGCTCATGTCTAGATTTAAAATTATTAACATTGCTGTTGTAGGGGTATCATTGTTTGCCTTAGGTAGTTTAATGTCGGGATTAAGTCAGACGTTTACTTTTTTAATTATCTCTCGAATAGTACAAGGTTTTGGAGCAGGAGTTATGATGTCACTCTCACAAATAGTTCCAAAGTTGGCTTTTGAAATTCCGTTAAGATATAAAATTATGGGTATCGTCGGAAGTGTCTGGGGGATTTCGAGTATTATTGGTCCATTATTAGGTGGTGCGATTTTAGAGTTCGCTTCATGGCATTGGCTATTCTATATCAATATTCCTATTGCTATATTGGCAATAATACTTGTATTTATGACTTTTCATTTTCCTGATGAGACACAAGTACAACAGAGTCGTTTTGATATAAAAGGATTGATTATCTTTTATATCTTTATAGCTTTATTAATGTTTGGTTTACTCAACCAACATCATATTATTTTTAATATATTCTCAATTATTTTAGCTTTAGTTGTTTTATGGATGCTATTTAAAGTGGAAAATAGTTTCGAACAACCATTTTTACCAACGAAAGAATTTAACATATCAATAGTTCTAGTTTTTATAACGGATTTACTAATTGCGATAACATTGATGGGATATAATTTATATATACCAGTATATTTACAAGAAAAACTTGGTTTATCACCTTTACAAAGTGGATTTGTAATATTCCCGTTGTCTGTTGCTTGGATTACGCTTAATTTCAATTTAGCTAAAATAGAAGCGCATTTTACTAGAAAAACATTATATATTTGCTCATTCTTTGTTTTATTAGTTTGTAGTCTGATGATAATGTTTGGCTTAAAACTCCCATTGCTTATTGCTTTTGCGGTTATATTTGCAGGTTTAAGTTTTGGCTATATTTATACAAAAGATAGTGTTATTGTCCAAGAGGAAACTTCTCCAAAAAATATGAAAAAGATGATGTCGTTTTATGCATTGACAAAAAATTTAGGTTCGTCTGTCGGATCTACGATTATGGGATATATGTATGCACTAAATGTTGGTTTATTTGGTTCTAATTTACACAATGTATTAGGATTAGTATCAATAATTTCAGTATGTTTAATTGTAATGTGGATGACATTATTTAAGAGTAATCCTATTCAATCTTAGAAACATTACAGAATGATTTTTTAATTATGAGCAAGTAGAAATGCGTATACCATATCTACTTGCTTTTTTTGTGAAAATAAAAAGAAATAAGTTGAGATGAGAAGAAGAAATGTTGTATAACTTAAAATTTTATATGCTTTTATTTACATGATAATATATATGTATATACGAAGTGTAAGGGAGGACAAAAGTGATGAAATTTTTAAAAAATAAATCATATCATTTATTAGTAACACTTATTGTTCTCACTATATTTATTATTTCCGGAGCCATTTTTTTAACGTTTTTAGGCTTTGGTTTGTACGGTTTGAGTCGCATCCTTATTTATTTACACTTAGGCGATTTTAGTTACAATAAAGGTTTTTATGATAATTTAATATACTACGGTAGTTATATCGTATTAGGCTATTTTACTTTATTTTCAATTGAGCATTTAATGGATTATTTTAAAAAGAATCTTCCAAAAAATCCATACTTTCAAGGTATTAACTTTCATCTCATCTCCTACATTGTTACTACAATTATGTTTTATTTTATAGTTCACATACACTATGTACATGTTAATATACATTTTTGGGTAATTATGATTATTATAGGATTTTTATTTGTATGTAAAGAAGTTTTTTATCCTGAAAGTAAAAATTTGAATAATAAAAAGTAAGGCGTTTGTAAAAAAGAAAATTTAATATGGAATAATTGAACTTAACGATAGAAAATAATTTAATTATTTAATAGCAATGTTTGATAATGCTATTAAACATTGCAGTTGTATCATGCTTTACCAAGCAGTACAAAGTTTGAATAATTACACTATAATGGTATCCAAAATAACAAGAAATTTCTATATTATTCTGAGCATTAAGTTTGTATCGGTAAATAAAATTTGATTGAATATAAAATTATCATTTGAATAAAAAGGAGTATATGTTTATGGCCAGTTATGAATTATCTAAGACTAAGCGAAATTTAATCGTATCTGTAATGTTAATTAGCGCTTTCGTGGCCATTTTAAATCAAACATTACTTAATACAGCCTTACCACACATTATGCGTGAGTTAAATATTAATGAGAATACATCGCAGTGGCTGATTACAGGTTTCATGTTAGTGAATGGTGTCATGATTCCACTTACCGCTTACTTAATGGATAAAGTAAAAACGAGACCGCTATATTTAGGTGCAATGGGAACATTTCTGATAGGATCAATCGTTGCTGCTATTGCACCTAATTTTGGCGTGCTCATGTTTGCACGGGTAATACAAGCTGTCGGTGCAGGTATACTCATGCCATTAATGCAATTTACATTGTTTACATTGTTCTCTAAAGAACACCGTGGATTTGCAATGGGACTTGCAGGATTAGTTATACAATTTGCACCTGCAATTGGACCTACATTTACTGGTTTAATCATTGACAATGCAAGTTGGAGAGTGCCATTTATTGTTATTGTCGGTATAGCATTAGTTACATTTATATTTGGTTTTGTATCGATTTCAAGTTATAACACAACGAAAGAAACAAAACTGGATAAAAAATCCGTTATATACTCTACATTAGGTTTTGGATTAATGCTTTATGCTTTCAGTAGTGCTGGTAACCTAGGTTTTTCTAACCCAATTGTCCTTTGTTCGCTTTTAATAAGTCTAATCATCATTGGTATTTTTGTTAAACGACAAATTACAATTTCTAATCCATTATTAAATTTGAAAATATTTAATAACAAAATATTTTGTTTTTCAACAATTACTTCTATGATTATTATGCTATCTATGGTAGGACCTGCATTACTTATTCCATTGTATGTTCAAAATGCTTTAGGATTATCTGCGTTGCTATCAGGATTAGTGATTATGCCTGGCGCGATTATCAATGGTATTATGTCTGTGTTTACTGGGAAGTTTTACGATAAATATGGGCCTAGACCGTTAATATTTACTGGATTTATCTTATTGGTTTCTTGTACATTTCTATTATGCTTTCTTAAAGTAGATACATCCTATACGTACTTGATTGTAATCTATGCGATTCGTATGTTTGCTGTGTCTTTATTAATGATGCCTATCAATACGACGGGGATAAATGCATTGAAAACTGAAAACATTTCCCACGGAACGGCAATTATGAACTTTGGACGTGTTATGGCGGGATCTCTAGGAACTGCTCTAATGGTCACTTTTATGAGTATAGGTGCTCAATGGGTTGTATCATCAAGTAATCACGCTAGTAAAGAAATGATTCAACGGCAAAGTGTTGCTGCGGGAGTTGATGTATCGTTCGCGTTAGTCACTGTTTTTGTGATTATTGCTTTTGTTCTAGCATTATTTATAAAGGAGCCTAATCATTCTACTCACAATAGTAGGAAAGTATAATAATTAGAGGTTAGTCTATTTTAAAAATGGGCTAACTTCTTTTTTTATATTAGGAAAAGTCTTATACTAAAAAATATGAATGATATATAAACAGGCAACTATAGTTGCTATGTAGATAAATTAAAAATCAATAAGGGGGATTTACTTTGTTAACGGTAAATCAAGTTAAAGAAATTGTAGGGGCATTAAAGGATCCGATTATAGATGTGCCATTGAAGGAATCTGAAGGTATTGTTGATGTGTCTATTAAGGATAATATTAACCATGTGAGCGTTAAGGTGGCAATGGCGCAATTAGGGGGGCAACCACAATTAGATCTTCAAATGGCTATAGTCAAAGCCTTAAAAGAAAATGGTGCAAATACTGTGGGAATTCGTTTTGAAGAACTTCCTGGCGAAGTAGTCGAGAGATATATAGGAAAAGGTAGTGAAAAGCCCAAAACCATTGAAGAACTATTATCACAAAATAACCCAGTTGAATTTATTTCTATAGCTTCAGGTAAAGGTGGGGTTGGTAAATCGACAGTGGCTGTCAATTTAGCCGTAGCTTTAGCAAGAGAAGGTAAGAAAGTAGGATTAGTAGACGCTGATATATACGGTTTTAGTGTGCCTGATATGATGGGAATAGATGAAAGACCGGGTATAGATGGTAAGGAGATAATACCTGTAGAGAGACATGGAGTAAAAGTTATTTCAATGGCATTTTTTGTAGAAGAAAATGCACCGGTTATTTGGAGAGGTCCAATGCTTGGTAAGATGCTTACAAATTTCTTTACAGAAGTACAGTGGGGAGAACTTGATTATCTACTTCTTGATTTACCACCTGGCACAGGAGATGTAGCTTTAGATGTACATTCAATGTTACCATCAAGTAAGGAAATTATAGTAACGACACCGCATCCAACCGCGGCGTTTGTAGCGGCTCGAGCAGGTGCAATGGCTAAACATACAGAACATACTATTCTTGGAGTTATAGAAAATATGAGCTATTTTGAAAGTAAGGAAACAGGTAAAAAAGAGTATGTTTTTGGAAAAGGAGGAGGAAAAAAGCTTTCTGATGAACTTGAGACGCAATTATTTGCTGAACTTCCATTAGAACAACCTACATGGAATCCCAATGACTTTTCGCCTTCGATATATCAATCGGATGATCGTTTAGGAGAATTATATAATTCAATCGCAAGAAAAGTTATAGCAAGCACCCAAAAACAATAAAATCGATAATGCCTAAATTGTGTTTAAATCGTGTGAAAAATATTTTCATACGATTTTTCTATTGCAAATTTTAAGAAATGTGTTAGAATATTTTCTTGTGAGTGAATAAAAGAACTCATACGAATAAAAAATAATTCAATTTAAATGTTGACTTCAAAACATAAAATTGATATTATATAAAAGTCGCTAAAAAGCGGATGTAAAGCGATTAATAACTTTGTTAAGTTGGTGTAAAAATAACCCTTGCAAAGTTAATGAAAAGCTTTTAAAATTAATTAAGTAATATCAATTAGTTGTTGACTTTTATCGAAGCGATATAGTACAATATAAAAGATTGATTTTACAAAATGAACATTGAAAACTGAATGACAATATGTCA
>NZ_KV822068.1:0-2264 GCF_001815825.1 Staphylococcus sp. HMSC068G11 | reverse complement strand
AGGCATAGTTTTCTTATTGTTATGCCTTTAATGTGAAAGGAGTATTATATGAGTGGAGAAACCGTTATATATAAAAACGAAATGAACTTAGTACCTTTAAGACGATTTACAGCAACTGAAATTAACTTATTTTTTGCCATGTGTAATAAATTAAAAGAGCAAGATACTAATACATTACATTTGTCTTTTGATGAACTGAAGGAATTAAGTAATTATAGTCCAGAAACACGTAATATAAACAGATTTGTAAATGATTTACAAAGAGTTTACGATAAAATGTTAGATATTCGATATACTATTAGAACAGAAACGAAAATAAAGAAATTTGTTCTGTTTTATAAATATGAAATTGATATATCTGAAAGATATTTAGAAATTGCTACTTCTCCAGATTTAAAATATATTTTAAACTCCATTACTAGTAATTTTACTAAATTTGAATTAAAAGAAATGACACATCTCAAATCTACTTACGCCAAAAATATGTTTAGAATACTTAAACAATACAAACACACTGGTTATATGAAAATTAAAATTGAAGATTTTAGAGAACGTTTAGATATTCCAAATTCTTATAGAATGTCTAATATTAATCAATTTGTTCTAAATCCAATCATAAAAGAACTATCTACGATATTTAAAAATCTTCATATTAATAAAATTAAAGCGAAAAAAGGGCGTAAAATTGAGTGGTTAGAGTTTACGTTTGATGCTGAGAAACGCATTCACAATAAACGACAACCACAAATTGCGAATATAGATAAGCCACGACAATATATCAGTCGTGAAAAAACACCAAAATGGTTAGAAGAACGCACATATGAAAAACAAACACAAAATGAGTATGATCCACAATTAGAGAAAGAACGAGAAGCTTTTCTAAAACAACTTCAGGTCGATTGGGAAGAATAATAAAAAAAGATAAGCTTTTACAAATAGTACATAAAGATGTATAATGTACTTAATAAGAATTTCATTTATAAACGCACCAAACCCCGAACTACGGCGAATAGTTCGGGGTTTTTTGGTACATCGGCTTAATCGTCTATATTATTTTTTATCACGTTTATGGAGCCAATAGCCAAATAACGTGACTAGACAACCACTAACTGCCATTGTCATGATGTGAACAAGAATTTCATTCATAAAGCGCACCTCCCCTCTACGTCAAATTGACGTCTGAGGAATAGACGACTTCCCAATTATAACAAAACGCCTCTAATCTGTATGCAGGCATACAATATACATGCATACAGTATGCACGCATCATGTATGCAACACTTAGACTCTTGAGAACTGAATAAAGATACAAAATTTCATTTAATGAAAATACATGAAAACGCGTGAAAACAACGATGTATAAAATATGAATAATCGATAATCCAAACAACAAGGGACAAACGCTGAAATGACAGCGTTTGTCCCCTTTCTTTTATCGTTATCTTCTATACACCTTATTTAATAGTTAACAATGATTGTAAAGATTTATATTTTATTATTCATTTGTTTTACGTTTGCGATTAACAAATAATGTCGCAAGTCCGCTTAAAGCTAATATACTTGCAATGCTAGCTAATAAGCCCTTGTTTTCTTGGTTTTCTTCACCTGTTTCAGGAAGTTCATTTGCACTGTGTTCAGTTTTTTCGCCATGTGTTACTTCTTTTTTATCTGGTGTTGTTTCAGTTGTGCTTGTTGTTATTGTTTTTGGAGTTTCAGTTGATTCCGAAGCAGAACCTTGACCATAACCATGTGCATGTGTCATAGCTGGTGTCATTGTAGCAGCTGCAATGGGGGCTACTGGACTTTTGCCATTGTGTTTACCGTCTTTTGATGTTGTATTGTGATTGCCTTTATTGTCAGTGTCTTTAGATGGTTCTGATTTTGAATCATCTTGACCATCACCTTTACCTTGGTGGTGATCATTTTTATCGGTTTTGTGGTGATCATCTTTGTCAGATTGATCTGGTTTTTTAGTATCATCATCTTTTGAACCTTTGTGATCATCTTTGTCGTTATGGTCTTTATCTTTTTTGTGGTTATCTTGACCATCATCTTTACCTGGATGTTGATCATCTTTGTCACCTTTATGATGATTGTCTTTACCGTCATCTTTTGGGTCGTCACTGTGATCTTTATGATCATTATCTGAAGGCTTTGATGCATCTTGGTGATCACCTTTATTTACGTTGGATTGGCTCCCACCATTTAAAATACCATTGCCTTCATTTGTGTTTGATTGGTCAGCTTTTCCGCCTTCATTTTTG
>NZ_KV822067.1:30166-151964 GCF_001815825.1 Staphylococcus sp. HMSC068G11 | reverse complement strand
AGATTTCTTCATAGCTAATCTTAGTATGTTTTATTTGATTATGTTGACCAAATTGAGCATTTACCTTTGGGGGGTGTAATTTATACCGATATTTCGAAAGATGGTAAACTTTCTGGGCCTAATTTTGATTTGACAGGTCGTCTCGCACTTTATACATCCTTGCCTGTGATTGCTTCAGGAGGTATTAGAAATCAAGAGGACTTGTTTCGATTAGAATCGTTAAATGTTCATGCTGCTATTGTAGGAAAAGCAGCACATCTGGATGAATTCTGGGAGGGATTATCTTGATTAAAAAAAGAGTAATTCCATGTTTAGATGTTAAAGATGGACGCGTCGTAAAGGGTATCCAGTTCCAGTCATTAAGAGATATCGGTAATCCAGTTGATTTGGCTCTTTTTTATAATGAAGCCGGTGCAGATGAACTAGTCTTTCTTGATATTTCGAAGACGGAAGCAGGACATGATCTTATGATAGAAGTGATAGAAGCAACGGCAAAACAATTATTTATCCCTTTAACAGTAGGAGGAGGTATTCAAAATTTAGATGATATTACACAACTATTAAATCACGGAGCAGATAAAGTATCACTCAATTCAAGCGCTTTAAAACATCCAGAATTAATTCGACAAGCAAGTGAGAAATTTGGTCGTCAATGTATTTGTATTGCTATTGATAGCTTTTATGATAAAGACAGAAAGGATTATTTCTGTACTACGCACGGTGGTAAAAAATTAACTGATGTCAGAGTATATGATTGGGTACAAGAAGTAGAGCATTTAGGTGCCGGGGAATTACTTATAACTAGCATGCATCATGATGGAATGAAACAAGGTTTTGATATTGAACATTTAGCAAAAATTAAACAATTAGTTAATATTCCGATTATCGCCTCTGGGGGTGGAGGAAATGCACAACATTTTGTTGAACTGTTTCAACACACAGATGTTTCTGCAGGTTTAGCGGCAAGTATTTTACATGATCAAGAAACTACAGTAGCAGAAATTAAAGATAAAATGCGTGAAGGAGGTATCCTTGTGAGATGAATAAACCTATAGACTTTTCTAAAGGATTAGTACCAGTAATTTTGCAACATGCACAAACGGATAGCGTATTAATGTTGGGATATATGAATGAAGAAGCTTATCAAAAAACTCTGAAAGAAAAGAAAGTAACCTTTTTCTCTAGATCTAAACAACGTTTGTGGACTAAAGGTGAAACTTCTGGTCATTTCCAACACGTTGAGAGTATTCATATAGATTGTGATCAAGATACAATATTAATCAAAGTGATGCCACAAGGTCCTACATGTCACACTGGAAGTCTGAGTTGTTTTAATACTGAAATTGCATCACGCTTTAAAATTCAAGCTTTAGCACAAACGATTCATCAAAGTGCTAAAGCCAATCAATCTAACTCTTACACTCAATATTTGTTAAAGGAAGGCATCGAGAAAATATCCAAGAAATTTGGTGAAGAGGCATTTGAAGTTGTGATAGGTGCGATAAAACATAATCGTGAAGAAGTTATTAATGAAACAGCAGATGTCATGTATCACCTTTTTGTGTTACTACATAGTTTAGATATTCCATTTTCAGAAGTAGAACAGGTACTAGCACATCGCCATCAAAAAAGAAATAATTTTAAAGGCGAGCGCAAAGAGGTTCGAGAATGGTAAGGTAGTATAATTTAGAATTTTAATTAATTTAATATGGGGGATTTATTCCATGAATCTTATAAATCAATGATTAAAAATAGGATGAAAGTGAATGACGATTCATCCTATTTATGGCTCAAATGGGATAATTGATACGTTTAAGTTAAAATATTTTTTTAAAAAATATTTGTAGTTATTGGTAGTAACGTCATATTTATGTTTAGTACTATCATTGCTTAAAGTTAAAGAATGATAAGTCATTGTTGCACGTCCAAACGATTGTGGTTGTGTAATAAGCAAATGTCGTACAAAAATAGAATGAGGATGATGCTCATTGTAGCTTATTTTATCTTCAAAGTCTTTAATGCTTTGAGATTTTAAATGTGCTTCATAGAGTGTCATCCATTTATTTTGTCTAAGCTTCTGTAAGGCATATTGATTGTCATTAATCCAAACAGCACGGTAAACTCCATTTTTATCATATGTTGGAATGAATTGTGTTTTAGAACCTATCTCGATAATACTTGTAGGTAAATCACCAAATCCAACATCAGTAATATAAAGTGTTCCTTCGATATTAACGTAAAGTGACATATGCGAACCTTCAGGACTACGTCCACCATTTGGTGTGCGTACTGTTGCCGCAGCACGAGTGACGTGGAAGCCTTTATGTTCTAAATACGTAGCAAACAAATGATTTAATTCATAGCAAAATCCGCCACGCCGTTGAATAACAATTTTATTGTATAAATCTTTGATATCGATTGAGATAGGAATCTTGTTTTGAACATTAATATTTTCAAACGGCACAGTTATCATAAAGCGTCTTACATAGTAATTCAATGCTTCAAGAGAAGGGTTTGAATAATATGAATGCTTAATTTTTAGATAAGATTCAAACTTTTGTATATCCATTACTAATCATCCTTTATTTTTATATAAATCGATATTTTTTATTTGATAGTATATATAGATTACCATCATTTCTTTAGATTTAATATTAGTATGATAAATAATTAAATTGCATGTAATTGTTGACAAATTGTGAACATCGATGTAATATATTAATCAAATCAAACCAAAGTAGATAAGTGAATTATTCTTTTATGGCCTATTAAAATTATTTTTATAATTTTTATTTTTTTGAACAAAAATGGAAGCGCTTACCTTTGGTGGGAAGGAGATAGTTATGGAAGCAATCAAACCCATTTTTAGTAAAATTTTCGGATTTATACCACGTATGATTATTAATATTTTCATCTAACAAATTACCGACAAAAATTTCATTTTAAAATAAACAAATAGATAGAGGTGCTAATTGTGAAGACAAGACAAAATAAATACAGTATTCGTAAATTTAGCGTAGGTGCATCATCCATTCTGATTGCAGCATTATTATTTATGGGTGGAGGATCGGCTCAGGCAGCTGAGCAACAACAGGATAAAGGAACTGTTGAAAATAGCACAACACAATCTATTGGGGATAAAAATGAAAAGTTAAGTGAACAACAATCAACGCAAAATAAGAATGTTAATGAGAAAAGTAATGTTAATTCTATTACTGAAAATGAAAACTTACATAACGAAACGCCAAAAAATGAGGATTTGATTCAGCAACAAAAAGATTCTCAAAATGACAATAAATCTGAATCTGTAGTTGAACAAAATAAAAAGAATGAAGCATTTGTTCAAAATCATTCTGAAGAGAAACCACAACAAGAACAAGTTGAACTGGAAAAGCATGCTAGTGAAAACAATCAAACTTTACACTCAAATGCAGCACAGTCCAATGAAGATGTGAAAACTAAACCTTCACAACTCGATAATACAACTGCCCAACAAGAAGACTCTCAAAAAGAGAGTTTGAGTAAACAAGATACACAATCATCTAAAAATACTGATCTACTACGAACAACAGGTCAAAATCAATCAAAAGATAGTCAATCAACAGAAGAGGTAAACAAAGAAGTAAATAACGACACTCAACAAGTGACTGCTAAGAAAGATGACGACAAAGTTGAAACATTTAATTTAAATAGTAAAGAGGAACCTCTTAAAGTTGACAAGCAAGCGAATCCAACTACAGATAAAGATAAATCTTCTAAAAATGATAAAGGGTCTCAAGATGGCCTCGCTAATTTAGAAAGTAATGCTGTTGCTACAACTAATAAACAGTCTAAGCAACAAGTGAGTGAAAAAAACGAGGATCAAACAAATAAATCAGCAAAACAAAAACAATATAAAAATAATGATCCAATTATTTTAGTACATGGTTTCAATGGATTTACAGACAATATTAACCCATCAGTACTAACACATTATTGGGGTGGCGATAAAATGAATATTCGCCAAGATTTAGAAGAAAATGGATATGAGGCTTATGAAGCAAGTATAAGTGCATTTGGTAGTAACTATGACCGTGCTGTTGAGTTATATTACTACATCAAAGGCGGACGTGTTGACTATGGTGCAGCACACGCAGCTAAATATGGTCATGAGCGTTACGGTAAAACCTATGAAGGTGTTTATAAAGATTGGAAACCAGGTCAAAAAATACATTTAGTTGGTCATAGTATGGGTGGTCAAACAATTCGTCAATTAGAAGAGCTATTGAGACATGGTAATCCAGAAGAAGTTGAATATCAAAAACAACATGGTGGGGAAATTTCTCCATTATACCAAGGTGGCCACGATAATATGGTGTCATCTATTACAACACTCGGTACACCACATAATGGTACACATGCGTCAGACTTATTAGGTAACGAAGCGATTGTACGCCAACTTGTATATGACGTAGGTAAAATGTATGGTAATAAAGATTCACGTGTAGACTTTGGGTTAGAACACTGGGGATTAAAACAAAAACCAAATGAATCATATATTCAATATGTTAAACGTGTTCAAAATTCAAAACTGTGGAAATCAGAAGATAGTGGTTTACACGATTTAACACGCGATGGCGCAACAGATTTAAACCGAAAAACATCATTAAATCCTAATATTGTATATAAAACTTATACGGGCGAATCAACACATAAAACATTGGCAGGAAAACAAAAAGCTGATCTTAACATGTTCTTACCATTTACAATTACTGGTAACTTAATTGGAAAAGCTAAAGAGAAAGAATGGAGAGAAAATGATGGACTTGTTTCAGTCATTTCTTCACAACATCCATTTAATCAAAAATATGTTGAAGCTACAGATAAAAATCAAAAAGGTGTATGGCAAGTAACTCCAACAAAACATGACTGGGATCATGTGGACTTTGTAGGACAAGACAGTACAGATACTAAACGTACTAGAGATGAGTTACAACAGTTCTGGCACGGTCTTGCTGATGATTTAGTACAAAGTGAACAATTAACATCAACAAATAAATAAAATGATATAGGGTATAAACCTAACGTAATCTTATATAGATAGGAGTGAAATAAATGACAGGTGATTTCTTTCAATTATTAGGCTCTTTATACAGAGTATTAAAAAATTTATTTTCATAATGTAAAACTATAGTAAGATAAAAATCCCTTATTCAAGTGTTTACATATATCGTAGCTTGAATAAGGGATATTTATGATGTTCAATTTAATCATCATAGCCAATATGCAAAAGAGCCTGAGACAAATAAATGCCTCAGGCTCTTTTATATATAGCGGAGGGAGAAGGATTTGAACCAACGCGAGCAAAAAGCTCCTACTAATCACGAATGATTAGCCTCTTAAACCAGACTTGAGTATCCCTCCAAAATTTCAACAATTAGTATCATATAATATATAGAAGGTTTTGTAAAGTAGCAATTAGTTTTTCATTATAAACATGTAAATCGACTTCATTAAGCTACTTAAAATAAATATACAATTCGGACTGTGATTATCATTCAATCGACATTAATCACATACTACTACATTGTCCATACTACAATTAATTTTTAGGTAACTGTTTTAATTTCAGATCACCCAATCACCTTCAAATATTAAAATGAATTTAAAGATATTTACTGTCGAGTTATTTAAAAAATCATTTAATTATAATCAAACAGGGAAAAGAAAACGTATTATAAGAGGGTTCGTCAAAAAATCGACATTATTTCATGAATATTCAATTTTATTTATCAAAATTAAATCAATTCAATCAGACATATTTAAACGTATGCTTTATATCAAGTCATCATAAATTGTCTTAATATTATTACATGAAAACAATATGAAAACTTATGAGATTAATATTTGAGGAAGATGAAAATTTGAAAACATACTCTTCACATTGAGACGAATTTTTTATAATATACCACTCATATTGATTTTTTGATATTAAGAAAAGGGAGGAAACGCTCATGAAAGATAATAAAATGTTGTTCATTATATTTATGATAGGAACATTTACAGTAGGAATGGCTGAATATGTAGTGACAGGCTTACTTACACAAATCGCTGACGATATGAAGGTTTCTGTTTCGAGTGCTGGCTTATTAATTAGTGTTTATGCTATTAGTGTTGCATTGATAGGTCCTTTAATGCGAATCATTACATTGAAAGTTCACGCCCATCGTCTGTTACCAATATTAGTTGCGATTTTTATAATAAGTAATATAGTGGGGATGCTTGCACCGAATTTTAATGTATTGTTATTATCAAGACTCATGTCTGCGGCAATGCATGCGCCATTCTTCGGTGTGTGTATGAGTGTTGCTGCGACAGTCGCACCTCCTGCTAAAAAAACACAGGCCATTGCACTTGTTCAGGCAGGTTTAACTATTGCTGTAATGTTAGGTGTACCATTCGGATCATTTTTAGGTGGCTTTGCAAATTGGAGAGTTGTTTTTGGATTCATGATTGTGTTGGCAATCATTACTATGTTAGGAATGATTAAATTTGTTCCAAACGTTTCTTTAAGTGCAGAAGCAAATATTAGCAAAGAATTAACAGTGTTTAAGAATCCACACATTTTAATTGTGATTGCCATTATTGTGTTTGGTTACTCTGGTGTGTTTACTACTTATACATTTATGGAGCCAATGATACGAGATTTTTCTCCATTTAAAATTGTAGGTTTAACTGTTTGTTTATTTATGTTTGGTTTAGGCGGTGTAATAGGGAATTTAATTACTGGTAATGTACCGGAAAATAAATTAACAAAAAATTTATACCTTACATTTCTTTTACTATTTTTAACAATCGTACTATTTGTTACTGTTATTCAAAATTCAATATTAGCATTAATCATTTGCTTCTTATTTGGTTTTGGTACATTTGGTACAACACCGTTACTTAATAGCAAAATTATCTTAAGTGCAAAAGAAGCACCACTTCTTGCAAGCACGTTAGCAGCTTCTATTTTCAATGTTGCTAATTTTCTTGGTGCAATTATTGGATCTATATTATTATCAGTAGGATTACCTTACATTCAAATTACTATGATATCTGGTGGGATTATAGTGTTGGGTATGCTTCTTAATCTTGTTAATCAACTTTATGAAAAGAAACATGTCACATTTAATGAATATTCATGATTATTAAAAAATCCTCATAGAAGTGTGGCGACACCTCTATAAGGATTTTTCTTTATACAATCAAACTTTTCAGCAATGATACTTTAATAGAAAGAGGGATTACTTAACAACATTGAAATCGATCACTTGTGGGATTTGAGATAAATCATTGTGAGATAAGTAATCTATTAACAATTGAGCACCTTCGATTTGAATATCTTTTATCACAGGTTTGTTAACATACATATCATAATTCCCACCACCAACAGCTCTATAATTATTTACGCATATTGTATATATTTGATCACTTTGTAGTGGTGCATCATTAATTTGCAAATCACTAACACGTTCACCGTAAGGATGACCAACATGAATTGTATATTGGATACCTGCAAATATGTCATAGTTGAAATGCTGAGGTTTAGGTTCTAGAAACTCTTTATTAACTGTGATTTTATGGTTAACAATGTCAAAATAACTTGCGCTTCGTTCAATTGCAAGTTTAATATCTTTTCCACTAAGTTCTATCACTTTAAAAGTATTAGGAAAAGGATAATTATTGATGATATCACGCATGGTTACTTTCTCATCAAAGCCATTTGCGGAATCAAATAGTGCTGTACATGCAATATCTGCACCACTTTTTTCTAGTAAAATATAATTAAGAAGGTTAACAAATGCATGCGGTGATTTTCTTGCCTCAAATGAATTGTTTATTCTCATAGCGTAGGGGAGTTCTGCGATTTGAGTATCAAGCCAATCTTCTAATTGATTACGTAAAACGATATCTTCGTCATTCGGCTTAAAGGAGGTATTGTTATGAACATTCATTAATTTACATTCTTTAATTAATACTTTTTTATCATGCGTATATTCAATAACTATTTTTCCAACTTTTGTACCTTTTGAACCTGGTTGAATGATGGCTGTTTGGTTCTTGATTGTCGCAATATCACGATGTTGATGGCCGGTTATCAACACATCGATACTATCGCTAAACTGACTTAGAATATCATACCCTTCGTTTTCCCCAGTAAGCGCCTCTGTCGGGATGCCACTATCTAAATCACGTTCAAAGCCACCATGATAACTTACTACTACAATATCACTCTTTTCCCTAAGTGTAGGTAACTCAGATTTTAATGTGTGGAAAGCACTGTTAAAAGTGAGTGTCTTAATGTAATCAGGTTGTTCCCAGTGAGGGATATATTGAGTGGTTAATCCAATAGTTCCTATAGTTAAACCATTTACTTTAAAATAATGAATACCTTGGCCAGTGAATGGCTGTGTATTTTCAATTATATTTGCACACAAAACTGGGTAATGAAGTTGATTGATGGCCTGTTTTAGATAAGGTAAATCATAATTAAATTCATGATTGCCAACAGTTCCAAAATCAAACCCTAAACGATTATATATTGATGTTAATGGGAGACTACTCTTTAATTTAGATACTAAGTAGTTACATAATGGAGAACCTTGTAAGAAGTCTCCATTATCAATCTTTACACTGTCGTCATAGTGCACGCAGTCTTGCTCGATAAGATGATTGGCTTTTAACAACCCCATGGGTAAATCTTTTCCTCTTGATGAAAAATCTGTTGGGAATATAAAACCGTGGACATCACTAAGGATATAGAAAGCAATTTGAGACATTGAATTAACCTCCTCAAGTACGGGGAAGAGACATAGTTCTGTGATATATAAATTAAAAACAATGTCTCACTTTTCAACACTAAGTTATTATCGGTGTTAAAAATTTTCATTCATTTTTTGAGTTAATAGAATTTTTTTCCCTTGTTTAACACGAATATTAGCATCTTTAATTTCATCTGTCACTCTAGCTGTGAGTGTGATTGAGGCTTCACCCGCTCCATTTGTTTTAATTGATTGGCTAGGACTATAGCCGGGAGTATTGAATTGGTTACGGTTAGAAGAAAAGCTACCGATTTGCTTACCTCCATCTTTATAAAGTCCAACTCTTACATCGTTAATTGTGCTATTAGGCTCATATCCCGTGAGTTTGATTGTAAATTGAAATGGATGATGCGGTTGGATATTTTGAGGTAAAGTTAATTCAACTTTGCCATTTTGTTTTTGATGAGAAGAGCTTTTGTCATCTACTCCATCGTCTACCCCCCGTTGATCACTTCCATAACTCCCTTTTTTAAATGTTGAACGATCATACCATTTGTAACCTTCTATTGGGTTAGTCCACGGTTCTTTTTGAGGTTCAATTGAATTCTCAGGTTGCTCAAAGTTAAGTAACGGTGTTTTATGATCAAGTTTAATACCCATGTCTTTCATAGAAGATTGAGATTCTTTTTTGCCTAACCATGTTGTTAAATTATTTAATAACTTTCCATTATCTTGTTCTTTAAAACCATCGTACGTTTTTTTAGGTTTCCCGTTATCTTCACGAAGATATTTAGGTGAACAATCTTCTACAAGAGAGCTATCACCAATAAATGCAGCTTTTCCTTTACCAATTTTTGAAATGGCTACATAAGGTCCTTCGTTGATGCCACCACCATTGTAAATACCTTGATCAACTGCGTGAGACCATTTTTGACTATGCGTTAAATGCTCGGGCATATAAATAATGCCTTTAGCTTTATTAGGATTAGTTATTGCTAATGTTGAACCTGAGTGCATTGAAACTGAGTGTACACCTTTAGTAATACCAAAACTATCTTTGTTTGAAACGATATTTTGAGTATTGATATCTCCAAGTGCATTATATCTAAAACGAACACCGAAGTTTTGTGAGAGCCAATCAGAACTCTTAACGTTATGCATAACGTTAGAATTTTTTTCTTCATTATTCATATCTTTAGTCATATTTTGGTATGCGCCACGTCGATAACCATTCATTGATTCTGAAGAATCAATACGGTTTAAATTACGATCGGCATTATAGTGGTCTGAGATGAAAATGACGCTACCACCATTTTTAACAAAATTAATGATTGCTTTCTGCTCATTTTCTTTAAATGGATTGTTAGCTTCGGGAATAACTAATACATGCGCCTGCTGTAAAGATTGATCAGAAATGTTTGATTCTCCTTCTAGTTCTTTAACTTGGTAACCTTGCTTTCTCATTGAATCTGCATAATCTGAGAAAGCGCCATCAATCACCCAATCGGCAGCGCCCGCGGTTTGAGCGTGAGAATTATCAAAAAGTACTGTTTGTTGTGTCTGATTTGTAGCAGTAGATTCTGTTGATGCAAATGTTGATGGAATCACAGTCACAGAAAGAACAGATGTAACTAGTATAGAACTTAAAGTTTTAAATATTTTCATCTCTATGATTACTCCTTATATAAAAGATGGAATTTTTAAAAAGTATAGTATAAAAATATAGCGTATTGTGCTTGCTTAACAGATTTTTTACAATTTCTTACGATTTATTATAAAAAATTTATAATTTTAATTAAAATTAAATACCCATCACTTATAAGATATGCTAATCTATAAATATAGTTTCAAAAATATACATATTACACCAATATTGATATGAAGGGGACAGTAAGTAGAATGAAAAATCTTAAGTTTTTAGTGGTGCTTGTTTTATCGGTGGTTATTTTTGCAGCAGCCTGTGGGAATTCAAGTTCTTTGAATAATAATAAAAGTTCTGATAGCGGATCAGATTCAAAAACAGGTAGTTATACACCTAAAGAATTAACAGTACAATTTGTACCATCTCAAAATGCTGATACACTTGAAGCTAAGGCAAAACCGTTAGAAAAATTGTTGTCAGATAAATTAGGGATTCCGGTTAAAGTATCAGTTTCAACAAACTACAACACGATAGTTGAAGCGATGAAATCTAAGAAAGTGGATGTTGGTTTCTTGCCACCAACTGCATATACTTTAGCACACGATCAAAAGGCAGCGGATTTATTATTAAAGGCAGAACGTTACGACGTTAATGAAGATGGATCTCCAAGTAAAAAGTTAGTTGATGATTATAAATCAGAAATCCTTGTTAAAAAGGACTCTGGTATTAATAGTCTCAAAGATTTAAAAGGTAAAAAAATAGCATTACAAGATGTAACTTCTACAGCAGGATATACATTCCCTCTAGTAACATTAAAAAAAGAAGCTGGTATTGATGCAACAAAAGATATGAAGATAGTCAATGTTAAAGGACACGACCAAGCAGTTATTTCATTGTTAAATGGAGATGTGGATGCAGCAGCTGTATTTAATGATGCACGTACAGTTGTAAAAAAAGATCAACCAAATGTATTTAAAGATACTAAAATATTAAAACTCACTAAACCTATTCCTAATGATACGATTTCAGTACGTCCTGATATGGATAAAAAATTCCAAGATAAATTGAAAAAAGCTTTTAAAGAAATTTCTAAAACTAAAAAAGGTCATAAAATCATTAGCGAGGTATACTCTCATGAAGGTTATGTTGATACTAAAGATTCAGACTTTGATATCGTTAGACAATATGAAAAAGCTGTTCATGATATGAAATAAAATAAATTGAATGAATTATAAAAAGAAAAGCTAAGGGATTAAACGTGAAGGTTTGTAGACCTCTTGCGGTTTGAGTCTCATAGCTTTTCTTTATAAAAGAAGGGTGTTTGTTGATGAGTCAAATCGAATTTAAGGATGTTAGTAAAGTGTATCCAAATGGCCATGTGGGATTAAAAGATATTAACTTAAATATAGAAAAAGGTGATTTTGCAGTTATTGTTGGATTGTCTGGAGCAGGTAAATCAACATTACTACGATCGGTTAATCGGCTACATGATATTTCTAAAGGTGAAATTACTATCGAAGGTCAATCAATAACTAAAGCACGCGGTAAAAAATTATTAGAAATGCGTCGAAGTATAGGGATGATTTTTCAACATTTTAACTTAGTTAAGCGTTCAACAGTGCTTAGAAATGTTTTGAGTGGTAGGGTAGGATACCATCCTACTTGGAAAATGATACTTGGTCTTTTTCCTAAGGAAGATAAAGTCAAGGCAATGAATGCTTTAGAACGTGTCAACATTTTAGATAAATATGACCAACGCTCTGACCAGTTGTCAGGTGGTCAACAACAACGTATATCAATAGCTAGAGCGTTATGTCAGGAACCAACCATTATATTAGCAGACGAACCAGTTGCTTCATTAGATCCATTAACTACAAAACAAGTGATGGATGACTTAAAGAAAATCAATGAAGAACTAGGTATTACTATTTTGATTAATTTACACTTTGTAGATTTAGCAAAGGAATACGGCTCGAGAATAATTGGTTTAAGAGCGGGAGAGCTCGTTTATGATGGTCCCGCGTCTGAGGCAAATGATGAAGTATTTAATCATATATACGGTCGCTCAATTAAGGACGATGAAAAATTAGGGGTGGAATAAAGTGACGACACCAACAACGCATAAATATAATCGCTATTTAAATAAACGGATGTCTCTTAAAACTAGCTTTTCAATTATTTTAATCACGGGTTTGATTATTTGGAGTTTTATTTATACTGGTTTTAGCATTGGAGATTTAATGATAGGTCTTCCACAAATTGGCGTATTCTTCAAACAAATGATACCACCAGATTGGGGTTACCTAGATCATATTACACAACCAATGCTAGACACGATTCGTATGGCAATTGTCGGTACTTTTCTAGGAAGTATTGTCTCCATTCCAATAGCGCTACTATGTGCGAGTAATATTGTTCAAACTAAATGGATTGCGATACCATCACGTTTTGTTCTTAATATTGTACGCACAATACCTGATTTATTATTAGCTGCCGTATTTGTAGCCATATTTGGTATTGGACAAATTCCGGGTGTATTAGCACTTTTTGTTCTAACAATATGTATCATTGGTAAATTATTATATGAATCATTAGAAACAATTGATCCAGGACCTATGGAAGCTATGACAGCTGTAGGGGCTAATAAAGTGAAATGGATTGCATTTGGCGTTGTTCCTCAAGCACTTTCATCATTTATGTCATATGTGCTATTTGCTTTTGAAATTAACATTCGGGCATCAGCAGTTTTAGGTCTTGTTGGCGCAGGTGGTATTGGGTTGTTCTACGATCAAACGTTAGGATTATTTCAATATAAGAAGACAGCAATGATTATCCTGTTCACTCTAATCATTGTAGTGATTATTGACTATGTGAGTTCGAAAGTGAGGGAAAGATTAGCATGAATACGTTGGATAGTAAATATGAATTAAAATCAAAAAAACATCGTCAACGAATAATTAAAAATTGGATTATAGTCATTGTTGTTGCAGCTATAATTATATGGGCGTTTGCAGGGATTCCAGGCCTTGAACTTAAAAGTAAGTCTATTGAAATATTAAAGTCTATCTTTTACGGATTATTTCATCCAGATTTAAGTTACATATATATACCTGATGGTGAAGATTTACTTAGAGGTTTGCTGGAAACTTTTGCTATTGCAGTAATTGGCACGTTCATTGCATCAATTATATGTATTCCTTTTGCATTTTTAGGCGCTAAAAATATGATGAAATTACGACCAGTTACGGGTATAAGTAAATTCATATTAAGCATTATACGTGTGTTTCCTGAAATTGTAATGGCGTTAATATTTATTAAAGCTGTTGGACCGGGTTCGTTTTCAGGTGTACTTGCACTGGGGATTCATTCAGTCGGTATGTTAGGGAAACTTTTTGTTGAAGATATTGAAAGTTTAGATTTTAGCGCTGTAGAATCTTTAAAAGCGAGTGGAGCAAATAAAATGAAGACGTTAATGTTTGCTGTAATACCACAAATTTTACCATCGTTTATTTCACTTATTTTATATCGATTTGAATTGAATTTACGTTCAGCCTCCATTTTAGGATTAATCGGCGCAGGCGGCATAGGTACACCATTAATTTTTGCTTTACAAACACGATCTTGGGACCGAGTGGGCATGATTCTAATTGGTTTGATTGCGATGGTCGCTTTAGTTGATTTAATATCTGGCGCGGTTCGTAAACGTATCGTTTAGTGCATTTATGGTGAAAGGATATGTTCATTGTCTAAAGCATTAATTGTTTTCATTTATTGGAATAAAAATTTTAATTTAAGACATACGGCATATTCATCATTTTAATTTTCGGTAGGAATGTATTCATGTTATAATTCTAAAATATAATAAAATTATTTAGAAAAATATTTTGTTGATAGCGTTTAATTATTTATAATAGAAATATAATAACATGTTCATAATTAAAAATTGATTAAACACTTACATCACGAATTAGACAACTTGAGGCTTATATCATGAAACAATTTTTAAACATCACTCAACGTAAATTTATCGAATGGTTGATTATCTTATCCATTTTTATGGTTAGCATTCCTAATAAATGGACATTAATGATATCTATCGCTTTATCTTTATTACTTCTTAAAAGAGGGGCACTAGGTGTCGTTCAATTAATCATACTCTATATGCTCAGATCGCAGATATATACTCCCTTTGACACACTAGAGATGACGTATTACATAGTAAGTATGAAATATATCTTGACTTATGTCATTGGGGTATTTTTTCTATTTAAATATGTAAAAAATTGGATAAGAAATGAAATGATATTAAGGTTTATCAAATCTACTATGATTATTATGCTACTTTATATCATAATGAGTTTAGTTGTATCTAACGATCCGATAGAATCTATTCTTAAATTGCTTAACTTCTTTATACCGCTAATTTTGATTGTTATGTATGTTAGTTTAATAAAAAAGATAAAAAATCTTATTAACTGGATTAATCAATTTATCACGCTAATGATTGCCTTTACTTTTTTACTTATAGTTATAGCGCCAAAATCATATTTAATTGATGGGGAATCACTTCGAAGTGTTTTCAAAGATGAACATTCATTCGCAATTATTCTTGCTATGGGACTAGTTTTATATATGGTAACAAAAATCAAACAACAAGATTATGATGTATTCAATTTATTATTGTTAAATATTGGAATGATAGAGCTCTATTTATCAAATTCTCGTCATATTTTTATATCTGTTATTTTATGTCTAATGCTTCTATTACCGTTATCTCACATGAAAAAGAGAATTAAACATCCCATAATTGGTGCTATGATACTAATGACAATTGCTATAATCAATCAACCATACATTTATCACCTTTTTATTAAACTAATCTTAAAAGGGAAGAATAGCCAGGAAGTCTTTATGCCGAGTGATATGAATATTAAAGCTATTGATTATGCGCTAACTGAGCATCCTTTTTTAGGAAGCGGTTTTGGTATACCGATGATAAAAGCGAGTTCAGAAATACAATACTTTAATGTAGAAACGAGTAATATCATCTTCGGTATGATTATCTTTACTGGAATAATAGGACTTACTTTATGTACGATATACATGCTTCATATGGTACTTTTAGTTACTTTTCCAATGAGTATAACTATTTTATTATTTTTAATCACTATCTTTGTTAATATGAATCATATTATTTTATTTGATTCCATGGGGCTAGGCATATTGTGTTATATATTTTGGGGAATATATTTAAAAGAAGGTATGTATCAATACAACAACGGACAATGGTAAATAATATTTTGTCTAAAGAAATTCATTAATCAATAATTTTAAAACTAACTTTATTTAAAGTTAGTTTTTTATTCGTTACCAACAAGATAAGAAAATACAACGTAATTTTATAAAACCACTCATTTATGAAAATGAAGAACAATTACAACAAAAATTAGAAGCAGTTACATTTCCTGGGCAATATGGAGATAAAGTAAAACCTATTCATTGTCGCGTTAGTATTCATTTTGATGGTTCTTATCAATTTAATGGAAATGAATCTATTGAAGTATCAGGACGATTTGGGGAATCATACCAACCCCTCATTACATGGAGTCAAAATATCATCGCTGATGCCAATAAGGTGAATCAAATATGGCCAGAATTTAAAGTTGAAGGTGATGCTAAAATCCAATATACATTGAGATTGACGCCTGTTTATTCAACTGATCAACCAGTAGAAAAGCTAATATATGAACAAGACGATTTAGACGCTCCCATAGAACTACCTGCTCGTCCTTATCAAACATATGTGAGTGTATCAATCA
This sequence comes from Staphylococcus sp. HMSC068G11, assembly GCF_001815825.1. Taxonomy (NCBI): domain Bacteria; kingdom Bacillati; phylum Bacillota; class Bacilli; order Caryophanales; family Staphylococcaceae; genus Staphylococcus; species Staphylococcus sp. HMSC068G11. Next base: position 135,717 of record NZ_KV822067.1, on the reverse strand, counting down.
AAGCTAAAGGTAAAGGAACATTATTTATAGGTGCTATTCATAAACGTTGGTCACGCTTGGAATTAGGGCAGTTCATATTAGGCGGAAAACGATATAGTGATGAAAATAAGCAAGAATTTATACATTACTTTCATCCTGGAGATTTAAAACCACCACTCAATGTATATTTTAGTGGGTATCGTACTGCTGAGGGCTTTGAAGGGTACTTTATGATGAAACGCATGAATGCTCCATTTATTTTAATAGCTGATCCTAGAATCGAAGGTGGTGCCTTTTACCTAGGGTCAGAGAATTATGAACAGTCAATCCGTAAGGTCATCCAAAATGCTTTGGATTATTTGGGATTTGCGAACAACCAATTAATTCTTTCAGGGTTATCAATGGGATCATTTGGCGCACTTTATTACGCTACAAAATTAAATCCAGCGGCTGTTATTGTAGGAAAACCTTTGATAAATCTAGGTACTATTGCTAATAATATGAAACTCGTTCGTCCAAACGATTTTGGAACGTCACTTGATATTTTGCGATTGAATCAAAATGACATAACTAACAAAGATGTTGTTCAGTTAGATAATCATTTTTGGAAGCAAATTCAGCATAGTGATTTGTCAATGACAACATTTGCGATTGCTTACATGGAGCATGATGATTATGACAAATATGCATTTCAAGATTTATTGCCTGTTCTTACAAAACAACATGCACGTGTGATAAGTAAAAGAATTCCTGGTAGACATAACGATGATTCTGCTACTGTTACTCATTGGTTTATTAATTTTTATCATTTAATCATGGAAGAGCGATTTGGGAGGGTGACACATGCAAAAAGATAGGAAATTTGAAGTCAAATGGCGACTAGTTAATTCATCAACGTTTATGTATGGTACAAAATTACGTTTTAATCAAGATAATATCTATTTTGAGAACCCTTTGATGCCATCCGATACAATCATTCACAGTTGGTATATGTTAACTGATTTTGCAGAAGACCGTGTAAGCCCTAAGCTACCTATTTTAAAAAAAGGGCACCAATATCAATTTCAATTTAATTTTGAAGTTGAACCTAAGGGTGCGGCTTATTTTAAAATGAAATTTTATCGTAAGAATAAAGAAATTCTTAGTCATCAAATTTTAAAAAATAAAAAAGAAAATATTGTCTATCCTAGAGAAGCATATTCATATGATTTAGAACTTATTAATGCTGGCATGAATCATTTATCTTTTCGCAATATAATTGTGCAAGAATTAAGAGAAGATAGTAATCAAGCTTACGAGGCAACGAAATATATAGATCCTGAGAAAAAACTTAAAGTAATTAATCAAATCATAACCAATATAAGGACACATCATCTAGACATATCAAACTATCACAGGAGTGATATGAATGGCTAAAGGTGTCAACCAAATTATTAATAATATTAGGTTAAGAAAATTGCGTAAAATATTAAATCAAATTAATGCGTTGAGTGAGGAATTCTCAAATTTTAGTGATGAAGCACTTCAAGCGAAGACAAAAGAATTTAAAGTTTATTTAAATGATAATAAATCTTCACTCAATCACATTCTGCCACAAGCTTATGCCACAGTTAGAGAAGCTTCCAAGCGAGTTTTAGGTATGTATCCAAAAGATGTGCAGATTTTAGGAGCAATCGCTATGCATCAGGGGAATATTGCAGAAATGCAAACAGGAGAAGGTAAGACGCTTACAGCTACCATGCCTCTGTACTTAAATGCACTTACAGGTAAAGGTGCTTATCTAATCACAATAAATGATTACTTAGCAAAACGCGATTTTTTAGAAATGAAACCACTATATGAATGGCTAGGCTTGTCTGTATCATTAGGATTTGTGGACATTCCAGAATACGAATACGCTGAAAATGAAAAATATGAACTGTACCACCATGACATTGTTTACACGACTAATGGGCGATTAGGATTTGATTATTTAATTGATAATTTAGCTGATGATATTCGTGCCAAATTTTTACCGAAATTAAACTTTGCTATTATTGATGAAGTCGATTCTATTATATTAGATGCTGCCCAAACGCCTTTAGTTATTTCTGGTGCGCCACGTGTACAATCTAATTTATTTCACATCGTTAAAACGTTTGTTGAAACACTTGAGAAAGATAAAGACTTCATAGTTAATTTTAATAAAAAAGAAGTGTGGCTCACTGATGAGGGCTCGGAAAAAGCAAACCATTATTTCAAAGTGAATAATATATACCAACAGCAATATTTTGATTTAGTGAGGATGATTCATTTATCGCTTAGAGCTAAGTATTTATTCAAATATAATTTAGACTATTTTATTTTTGATGGTGAGATTGTGCTTATAGATAGAATCACTGGTCGTATGCTACCTGGGACAAAGCTTCAGTCTGGTTTACATCAAGCTATAGAGGCTCTGGAAAATGTTGAAATTTCTCAAGATATGAGTGTGATGGCAACGATAACATTCCAAAATTTATTTAAACAATTTGATGAATTTTCAGGTATGACTGGAACAGGTAAATTAGGGGAAAAAGAATTCTTTGATTTATATTCAAAAGTTGTTATAGAGATTCCGACGCACAGTCCGATTGAACGGGATGATAGACCTGATAGAGTATTTGCTAATGGTGACAAAAAGAACGATGCAATTTTAAAGACAGTGATTGATATACATGAATCTCAACAACCTGTGTTACTAATTACACGTACTGCAGAAGCGGCAGAATATTTTTCAGCTGAGTTATTTAAACGTGATATACCTAACAATTTATTAATCGCTCAAAATGTAGCTAAAGAGGCACAAATGATTGCTGAGGCGGGACAATTATCTGCAGTTACTGTTGCTACAAGTATGGCAGGGCGTGGAACTGATATAAAGTTATCAAAAGAGGTTCATGATATCGGTGGCTTAGCAGTGATAATTAATGAACATATGGATAACAGTCGTGTTGACCGTCAATTAAGAGGGCGCTCAGGTCGCCAAGGAGATCCTGGATATTCACAGATTTTTGTATCACTTGATGATGATTTAGTAAAACGTTGGAGTAACTCTAACTTGGCAGAAAATAAAAATCTCCAAACGATGGATGCATCTAAACTAGAAAGTAGTGCACTCTTTAAAAAACGTGTAAAGTCAATTGTTAATAAAGCGCAACGTGTATCTGAAGAGACTGCTATGAAAAATAGAGAAATGGCAAATGAATTCGAAAAAAGTATTAGTGTTCAACGAGATAAAATTTATGCTGAACGTAATCACATACTTGAAGCAAGCGATTTTGATGATTTTAATTTTGAACAGCTTGCACGAGATGTGTTTACAAAAGACGTTAAAAATCTTGGCTTAAGTAGGGAACGTGCACTTGTGAATTATATATACGAAAACTTAAGTTTTATCTTTGATGAAGATGTATCAAATATTAATATGCAAAATGATGAAGAAATCATACAATTCTTAATACAACAATTTACTCAACAATTTAACAATCGTTTAGAAATTGCGACGGATTCATATTTAAAACTTCGTTTCATTCAAAAATCAATTTTGAAAGCGATAGATAGCGAATGGATTGAGCAAGTGGATAACTTACAACAACTTAAAGCCAGTGTAAACAATCGACAAAATGGACAGCGTAATGTCATTTTTGAATATCACAAAGTGGCTCTTGAAACGTATGAATATATGTCTGAAGATATAAAAAGGAAGATGGTTAGAAATTTATGTTTAAGTATTCTAACCTTTGATAAGGACGGAGATATGGTCATTCATTTCCCATAAACAAAGAGGTGTTAGACATGACGATTTATAATATCAATTTTGGAATCGGTTGGGCCAGTAGTGGTGTTGAATATGCACAAGTGTATCGAGCAAAACTATTAAGGCAATTACCTTATCCAACAAAATTTATATTTTTAGATTTTATTCAATCAGAAAATATTCAAACACTAACAAGCAACATAGGGTTTAAAGATGATGAAGTTATTTGGCTATATCAATACTTCACAGACGTAAAAATCGCTCCTACAACGTACACAGTTGATGATTTAATTTCAGAGTTAGGTAATGAGGTTACTCGAAAAGATCAAAACGGTAAAGTATTACGACTCTATTTAAATAATCAGCAAACATTCGTAACCTGCTATTTAAAAAATGCTAACGAACATTACGTTGATCGTGCGGAGTTTGTAGTGAATGGAATGTTAATTAGGAAAGATTTTTATAGCTATGTAAGAACATTCTCGGAGTATTATGCTCCTTTTGACAATAAAGCTAAAATATATATGCGTCAATTTTATAATGAAGATGGATCAATTGCATACCGCGAATATATAGATGAAGATGAACATGTTTTTGTGTTTGATGATGCACGTTTATACAGTAAACAAGCACTCGTCGCATACTTTATACGCCAATTGCGATTGGATTCAGATGATATCATTATTATTGATCGAGCAACTGATGTGGGACAAGCCATATTAGAAAACAAGGGATCCAGTAAAGTTGGCGTAGTCGTTCACGCTGAACATTTCAGTGAAGGTGCGACTGATGGGACTCACATTTTATGGAATAATTATTATGAGTATCAATTCGAAAATGCAAAGTATATTGATTTCTTTATCACAGCGACAGATTTGCAAAGGCATACACTAAGTGAACAATTTAAACAATATAAGAATGATTGCCCACGTATACGTACAATTCCAGTAGGTAGTATAGAATCGTTACAATATCCTGAAAAAGAAAGAAAACCATATTCCATCATAACCGCATCACGTCTTGCTACCGAAAAACATGTTGATTGGATAGTGGAAGCTGTGATTAAAGCTAAACATCAGTTACCTCAATTGAGTTTTGATATCTACGGACAAGGAGAAGAACAAGAAAAAATTAAAAATATTATTACCAAACATCGTGCTGAGGATTACATACAAATTAAAGGACATAGAAATCTTCGTACAATATATCAGCAATATGAATTATTCATAGCTGCCTCACAAAGTGAAGGATTCGGCCTGACATTAATGGAAGCGGTTGGCTCAGGTTTAGGTATGATTGGATTTGATGTGAATTATGGCAGTCCGACATTTATTCGACATCATCAAAATGGCTATTTGATATCGATAGATTTTGAACAAGCGTCTACTGATGATATCACAACGCAAATCGCTCATATGATTATTCGATATTTTAAAGATGGTCCCATAAGGGCACATGAGGTATCGTATAACATTGCAGAATCATTTAAAACATCGCATATTGTTGATCTATGGAGACAACTCATTGAAGAGGTGCTATATGATTAATTTATTCGAAAATTATAATCAAGAAACACAGGAATTACATCACTCTCTTAAGCATGCTGGTTACAATCACTTTACGATTGTAATTAATGATGATGGTTTTTTACCTGATGATGTGACATCGCCGTATCGTTTTTTCGCAGCATATCAAATTTATGAAGATGATACCCCTGCTTTTTTTAATGATATTGATACGCCTCCTTTTTGGGAAATTAAAGGAGATGCGACAATGGCTACCATTACAGATATGGGTGAGCTTAGAGGTAAAATCTTTTATAAGGAACATTATAAGACACGGGTAGTTAGCCATGTAGAGTGGCTTGATTCAAAACAGCGTTTGCGTTCGGTTGATTATTATACAAAAGAAGGATTTAAATTTGCTGAAACAGTTTACGATTTGTTAGGTAATGCAATATTAAAAAAGTATATGACACGTGAAGGTAAAGAAGTGATTTATGAGAATTATGTAACTAACGATGTAGTTGTAGAATATGAAGGGAAATCTTATTTTTTTGAGTCATATACAGAGTGGATTAAATTTTACTTGAGTGAAATGGGCGTTGAGATAAAAGAAGTTATATTTAATACTTTATCAACACCATTTTTAGCAATTTATCATTTACCGACATTGAAAAAAGGTATTTTATTTTGGCAAGAGCAATCTCATGGTTATATCCCAGGAAATATGAAAGTCATGTTATCACAAAACCTTCAAAGTCGCTTTGCCGTTATTGTTCCTAATCAAAATGAATATAAATTAATCAAAGAACAACTATCTAGAGAGGAACAACAGAAAGTATATGCATCTGGTTACTTATATGACATGTATAAACGGAATCATTATTCTAAGAATGTATTAACATTAACAAATTCAGATCAAATACCACATGTTGAAACGTTGATACGTTTGCATAAAGATTATCAATTTCACATAGGCGCTAAAACTGAGATGTCTTCAAAATTATTAAGTTTATCGCAATATGAAAATGTTAAATTATATCCAATAATTAAAGATCAAACAGTTCATACCTTATATCAACAATGTGATATCTATTTAGATATTAATGAGGGGAATGAAATAGGGAATGCTGTAAGAAGCGCATATAATCATCAATTGTTAATTATGGGATATAAAGAGGTTGTTCATAATCAAGATTTCGTTGCAATAGAAAATCAGTTTCTTGTAAATGATATAAGTCAGTTGAGTAACGCTTTGAAGGAGATAGGGACTCATCGTGGTCAATTTGAAACACGTTTAGCACTACAACAACGTCATGCTAATGCTGTGTCGGTATCAACATTTAAATATGCATTAGTACAAGCATTAAGTGGTTAATCATTAGTATTTTTGTATCGAAACTTACAATATTGTAATTGTATTCCATATCACTTAAATGAATACTCAGAATGTGTTTATATTTAAATTGAGGTGATTGATTGTATGGAAAATTTTGATAAAAGCTATCATGATAAAACGGATGATATGTTAGGGGCTTTAAGTTATCTAAGTGTATTTTTTGCACCTGTATTGTTTCCATTAATCGTATGGATTGTTGGACAACCACCAGCATCTACGTATTCAAGAAATGCATTATTTAACCATATATTGAGTTGGGTGTGTTTGGCATTAGGACTTATATCATTTGCTGCTGGACTATCCTTGATTGATTCGACAAATGGAGTTGCTGTACTAGTGATAGGAGTAATTATTGGAGGCATTCTACTTATCGTTTCGCTTGTATTATTTATTATTAATATTGTGAAGGGTATCAAATTATTGATGCCTTAGTAAGACAGAATGAACAGAGTAATCAAGTTAATAATATGGAACCTGATACATCAATCATATGTACAGGTTCTTTTCTTATTTTGATTGTAATTGAATGAACTGAGAGACTTATTTTGAATTCTTTATTATTGAAAAGGGAGTTAACACATTTGTTTTAGGGAGTGAGGATATGGAAACGGTATATTTTGCTGGTGGATGTCTCTGGGGAACTCAAGCTTTTTTTAATACGATTCCAGGAGTTATTCAAACAGAAGCTGGAAGGGCAAATGGAACGTCGAAATGTTTAGATGCTCCTTATGATGGCTATGCCGAATGTGTGAAGATACACTTTGATCCTGCAAAAACTTCAATACATATGCTGCTGGATTATTTGTTTGAAATGATAAATCCTTATAGTTTAAATCAACAAGGTCAAGACAAGGGTCAAAAATATCGAACAGGCGTGTATAGTGAAAGTTCGAAGCATTTAAATGAAGCAAAAGACTACATTAAGCGCAGGGAAGACGCGAAACAAGTAATGGTCGAAGTACAACCTCTAAGTAATTATGTGAAGAGTGCAGAAGAACATCAGAATCATCTTGAGAAATTTCCGGAGGATTATTATTTATGTCATGTTCCTCCAGCATTGCTTAATAAATACAAGAAATAATCATTGTCGTATTCATCTAGACTGATGAATTGAATGCATTTTTTTCGTTGATAGATAACATAAAAGAAGCGGTAATTCCTTGATAAGATTAATAAGGAAATTACCGCTGTTATTTTATTTAATATACATTTATATGTTGAAGTACTTATTTTTTACAAGAAAAAGTATCTAATAAGCTAAGTGTTGATAAACCTAATAAGTCTAAAGCATGTTGTGCACCTTTTTTACCATGCCCTGCTTCAAAATGTTTGTAAGCTGCAACACCAAGTACTGAAATTGCTGCAAGTGAGCCTAAGCGTGAAATATTTTTATTTAAAAAACTTGCAGCAAATAAACCAGCAGCTGCAGCTTCAACGCCACCTGCTAATTTAACTGAGTTTTCCGGTAAACCAAATGTATTAGTGAACGTATCAATCATACCTTGATCGCCTTTTAATTTAGGTTTACTTGCATCATATAATTCTTTAGCTAGTTTTAAATTTGTAGCATAACGTAAAATCATTAAAGATTCCTCCTATTTATCTGTAAATATGAATTCCTTCTAGACATCTCTTTTCCCTAAAATAAAAATTAAATGCACAATTTAACAGAAATGTTGTAATATACTAACGATTTAATCATAGGTTTGTGAAATATAGATAATAAAAGGTAATGGTAATCTTAAATTGAAGTAATCTGTATGTCAATTTTTCAGCTCTCATGTGTCTATAAAGAAATTAAATGTATACAAGTGTATTTATATTGTTTTAATTTTTCGTCAATTTAAATATCTCTTTAGGTATTTGAAACAACCTGTCATAATAATCGTATTGATTAAAATTTAGAAAGGAGTATGGAAATCGATGGAAGAAAGTAAAAACTATAATCTCATTACGACAATCATGTTTATTTCAGGTATCATTGTAATGGCAAGTTTATATACGGCTCTACCTCTTACGGCAACTTTCGCAGAAGACTTTCATGTTCCTGAATCTATAGCAACTTTAAACGGTGTTTTATTCTCATTAACATATTCAATCAGTTGTCTATTTTATGGAACGATTTCTGAAAAGTATGGCAGAATTAAAACTATTTTAGTAGGTATGAGTGCATTAGTTATCATCTGTCTTATGATAGGCATTGTTCATTCATTTACAGTGTTATTAATATTAAGAGCACTACAAGGCGTATTTGCTGCATCATTTTCTCCTGTAGTCATGACTTATACAACTGAAACTTATCCACGTGTGAAACGTGTAACAGCAATTAGTTTTATCAGTACAAGTTTTATGTTATCAGGTGTGTTAGGGCAAAATATGAGTGAATTAGTGGTAAGTTATTTGAATTGGCAGTGGGTATATTTTATTTTAACAATCCTATATTTAATTCTCGTATTAGTTATTTATAAAAATGTACCTGAGAGTCCTCATAAAAATCCTGATATACAACTCTTTAAGTTTTTCAATAACTTTAAAGATTTCAAAGACAATCTTAAAGTTTTCTATTGTTTATTTATTTCACTAACATTATTGATTATGTTTATAAGTATGTATGATATTTTAAATGAATATGTCACATCACACCATGTTGGAGGAGACATGTCTGTGTCCTCAATGATGAAATTGTTCGGTGTGATAGGCATGCTATTATCTCTATTTGCAGGGCGTTTAAGCAGTCGTATAGGTATGAAGCGCTTGATAACTATCGCATTAACAACATGTATTGTGTCGATCATACTCATGGGTGTGACTACGAATATTATACTTATTACAACATTTAGTGTGTTGTTTGTTGCAGGCATCGCATTTGCGATTCCTACTGTTATTTCAAAAGTAGGTGTAGTTGTTAAAAACAATCAAGGTTTCTTTTTATCTGTTAATACATTTGTATTATTCTTAGGAACAGCGATTGCACCTATTTTAATGTTATTTGTAGGCGAACTGTCTAACTTTTTCTTACAGTTTTTAATGATTGCTATTGTCGGACTGATTGCTTTAGTTGTATCAATATTTATGCCAGGTGACCAACGTTCTTGAAAATAGCTTCAAATGATAAAAGCAATATTGGTTGTTAAAAGTTATAAATATTATTTTTAACTTTTAACTATATTGAAATGATTGATAAATATTAGACAATGCTAAGTCAAGTTATGTAACCTTAAGTTGATAGAACGATTAACGATAGTAGTGGATATAAAATGAATTATTCACCAAAACAAGGTGTTAAAAGTCATGGATTGCCACATGATCCGTTCAAAAGTAGCACCGTACCTAGACCTATAGGTTGGATTTCTACAGTATCTAAAGAAGGTAAAGATAACTTGGCGCCGTACAGTCAATATCAAAATCTTACATGGGATCCCCCAATGGTAATGTTTGCGGCTAATCAGTCAGTGCTTGGCGATCATGAAAGAAAAGATACAGTTAAAAATGCGGAAGAAACTGGTTGGTTTGTATGGAATATGGCAACATATGATTTGCGTGAAGCAGTGAATTTATCATCCAAAGCATTACCTCCAGAAGATGATGAATTTGATTTTGCTGGTGTGACGAAAGAATCGTGTATCGAAGCTCCTGGAAGTAGAGTAAAGGAATCACCTGTTCATTTTGAATGTGAATACGTTCAAACAGTAAGAATTCCCACTGGAGACCCTGTTTCAACTGTGGATATAGTCATCGGTCGTGTAGCACAAGTGCATATTGACGATAAAGTAATTATGGACAACGGAAAATTAGACATTAAGTCAATCAGACCTATAGCACGTCTCGGTTATTATGATTACACGGTTGTCGATGAAATATTTGAAATGAAAGCACCTGCAGCGTCGAAAGAAGAATTGGCTGGACTTGAAGGTCGAAATTTTGACAACACTAATAAAGAATCATGATACATCAAAAAGAATGAAATCATATTCATATTAAATTCGTCGTTCAGATTCATTAATGAGAACTAGAAATTTAAAAACTTGAAAAAGAGTATTTTAAATTTAACTGACAAAAGCCAATAGCTAAATATGCCTAGGACATTGATGTCCTAGGCTCTTTTAATAATTACAAAATTTTTAAATACTATGTTTTGTTATAGAGATGTTGGTATGTTTTACAGCTTTGAAAAAAGATCATACGTAGCCATTAACAAAGTGACCGATTAAACTTAAGAGTCCTACTAAAAAAAGGCATACACCGGGTATAAACATTTTTTCTTTAGCATCTATCGGTTTTGAATGATAGATAATTTGACTTAAAACGATAAGCACAACACCAATAATCATAGCGATGATTGATATGGTAAACATAAATAGTCCTCCTTCGGTGATGAGCAACTTTACATTTTATGAAGAAAAAATCTACTTACTTATACTATTCCCATTTTAACCTTTTTATAGTTGTTTTAAAGTAAAATTTTTTAAAAAGTATGAAATTGATTTAAAAAAAGATATTTTGTTTATGAAAAGTAAATTTAATGAGGGATTGAAAATGAAAACCAGTGATTGTGGAAGTATGAGAGTATATAAAAAGAGTAGAATAGAATTCAATTTGAATTCATTATTCTACTCTTTAATCGTGTATAGAATTATTTGCAAAGAGTTAGTTGTACGATTACAAGTTTTATTGAGCTGTAACGTCTATCTGAACGTCAATATTACCACGTGTTGCTTTTGAGTATGGACAGAATTGATGTGCTTGCTCCACAAATTTCTCAGCATCTTGTTGGGACATATTTTCAAGTGTGACTTTAATATCTGCGCCAAGTTTAAAGCCATTGTCAGTATCATCTTTAAGTAATTCAATAGTGATTTCAACTTCTGGGTTTGCATCACTTATTTTATTTTGAGATAAGATTAATGATAGCGCGCTATTAAAGCATGCACTATATCCAGCAGCAAATAATTGTTCAGGATTAGTATCGTTGCCTCCTTGACCACCCATTTCCTTAGGTGTTGCAAGGTTTTGAACAAATGTATTATCTGGACTAAAAACGCGACCATCACGTCCACCATTTGAAATCATTGTAGTTGAGTAAATAGAATTTGCCATTATAAAAACTCCTTGTTTTTGAATTACACTTAACTTAATATATTATTTAAATAATTAAGTGTGTAAAGAAGTGTAATACCAAATTACTAATAATTACAAGAAATTTGTTTTTTAAATTTGTTATTTTAGGTTCATTATCTACAAATCTATGAAATTATGTATTATAATGTGATATGTATATTTTTGATTAAATCATGTAAATCTATTTAAAGAATAATACAGGTAACTTTATTAAAGGAGTATGTGTAAATGAAGAGAACAGATAAAATTGGTGTCTACCTCAAGCTGTCATGTTCTGCGTTGTTACTTAGTGGTTCGCTGGTTGGTTATGGCTTCACAAAAGATGCTTTTGCAGATTCAGAAAGTACATCATCAAATGTTGAAAATACTTCTAATAGTAACTCCATCGCTGACAAAATCCAACAAGCTAAAAATGATATTAAAGATTTGAAAGAACTTTCTGACGCAGATATCAAAAGTTTTGAAGAACGTTTAGATAAAGTCGATAATCAATCAAGCATTGACCGAATTATAAATGATGCAAAAGATAAAAATAATCACTTAGAATCGACAGACTCTAGTGCCACATCATCAAAAACTGAAGATGACGATACATCTGAAAAAGATAATGATGATATAACTAAAGACTTAGATAAAATTCTGTCAGATTTAGATTCAATTGCTAAAAATGTTGATAACCGTCAACAAGATGAAGGAAGTGTTTCTAAACCTAGCGACTCAACAACCGATGAAGAAGATGATTCAAATAATAAAGTACACGATACAAGTGCTAGTACACGTAATGCAACTACTGATGATTCTGAAGAGTCAGTTATTGATAAATTAGATAAAATCCAACAAGATTTTAAGTCTGACTCTAATAATAAGCCTTCTGAACAAAGCAATCAGCAAGCATCACCATCTAATAAAACAGAAAATAACAAAGAAGAATCTAGTACAACAACAAACCAATCTGATAGTGATAGTAAAGACGATAAAAGTAATGATGGTCGTCGCTCAACATTAGAACGTCTAGCATCAGATACTGATCAAATTAGGGATTCAAAAAATCAACATGTCACAGATGGAAAACAAGATATACAAGCAATTACACGTTCATTACAAGGTAGTGATAAGATTGAAAAAGCACTTGCTAAGGTACAAACTGACAATCAATCACTAGATTCTAATTATATAAATAATAAATTAATGAATTTAAGAGCACTAGATACAAAAGTAGAGGATAATAACACTTTATCTGATGATAAGAAACAAGCGCTTAAAAAAGAAATTGATAAAACTAAGCAAAGTATTGACCGACAAAGAAATATTATTATAGATCAACTCAATGGTGCTAGTAATAAAAAACAAGCAACCGAAGATATCTTAAATAGTGTTTTTAGCAAAAATGAAGTAGAAGATATAATGAAACGTATTAAAACAAATGGCCGAAGTAATGAAGATATCGCTAATCAAATTGCCAAGCAAATTGATGGTCTTGCATTAACTTCTAGTGATGATATTTTAAAATCAATGTTAGATCAATCTAAAGATAAAGAAAGTTTAATTAAACAACTGTTGACGACACGACTTGGTAATGATGAAGCAGATCGTATTGCCAAAAAATTGTTAAGCCAAAACTTGTCGAATTCTCAAATCGTAGAACAATTAAAACGTCATTTTAATAGTCAAGGAACAGCAACAGCTGATGATATATTGAATGGTGTGATTAATGATGCTAAAGACAAAAGACAAGCGATTGAAACAATATTACAAACCCGTATCAATAAAGACAAAGCTAAAATTATCGCTGATGTTATTGCGCGTGTACAAAAGGACAAATCAGATATCATGGATCTCATTCACTCTGCGATTGAAGGCAAGGCAAATGATTTATTAGATTTAGAAAAACGAGCAAAACAAGCTAAGAAAGACTTAGAATATATTTTAGATCCTATAAAGAATAGACCATCCTTGTTAGATCGTATTAACAAAGGTGTCGGTGATTCTAATTCAATATTTGATAGACCAAGTTTACTTGATAAACTTCACTCAAGAGGATCTATTCTTGATAAATTAGATCATTCGGCACCAGAGAATGGATTATCTTTAGATAATAAAGGTGGCCTTTTAAGTGATCTATTTGACGACGATGGTAATATTTCATTACCAGCGACAGGTGAAGTCATCAAACAACATTGGATGCCAGTGGCTGTTGTACTCATGTCATTAGGTGGGGCGCTCATCTTTATGGCTCGTAGAAAAAAACACCAAAATTAATTTGAAAATGATATATACTAATAGACATCATCAATCTTATGTGTAGTTAAACAATTACACAGTTAATGATTGAGTTGTCGCAATGCTTACTCAAAGTTTATAACAAGAGTCAGTATAAAAGAGTAGGACTAAGAATTTAAAATCAATTCTGTCCTACTCTTTTTTGACATGCAATAATGATCGTTATATATAATGAATAATATACTTTTAGAAATCACTTGAGTAAAATATAAAAATGGACTTTTCAATGTAAACTTACTCTAATATAGTTATTGAATATAAAATAAGCACAAAGATGCATTGTAAATTTGAATACATCTTTGTGCTATTATTTTGTGGGTAATACCTCAAATAATTTTAAATTTTTACTATTTACCTTTAATGTAATCTAAATCTTGAGCATCTTCTGCATCAATAGTTCTGAATGAAATGACACCTAATCCTTTAACATTTGATTCAGAAATAACAATTGAACCGTCGTCATTAACTTTTTCAACGAAAGCAACATGACCATACTGTGTATCAGCACCTAATTGTCCAGCTTCAAACACAACTGCAGTATGATTTTTAGGTGTGTGCGTTACCGTATAGCCTTCACTTTCAGCACGGTTATTCCAATTATGAGCATCACCTAAGTCACCAGAAATGGATGAATCAAATTGATTCATACGGTGGTACACATACCAAGTACATTGACCATGTGGGTAAGGTGATGTACCGGAAGTTTCAGTAAATGGTTTGAAGTCATTACCAGACACATCTGTACCTATTGATTTGTTGTATTTCTTCATGTTAGGCATTTTTTCTTTGTCAAAAGATGTTAAATGATAATGTTTAATAATACTATTTAATTTTTTAGAATAATTAGGATCTGTGGCGTATGAGCGTGACAGATGTGAAGTAGCATCTTTATATGATAGAGCTTCACTCTTCCAAGTTGGTTTATAAATTGACGGATTACCATCGATACCATGCTTGATTAAATCTGCATAATCTTCAAGAGATTGTTTAGTACTTGGGTATTTACGGAAACCTGCTTGGATACTAAACATATGATTACTGCTATCAGCTTCTAAAGTATTAAAAGTTACAGATTGTCCTTTGTAGTCACCTTTGATTCCAAACAAGTTATGATTTGGTGATTGTGCAAGCGAACTTTTTCCAGAGTCAGATTCTAAAATAGCTTGAGCAATCATAACTGATGCATATATATCTTGGTCTTTTCCAATCTGATGCGCATCTTTAGCAATTGATTGAATGAAATCACGTGTGTCTTGACTGTCAACAACATTAAATGAATCAGAAGATAAGTCACCATTGTCTAATTCAGGTAGTTGTTGGAAAAGACTTGTTGAACGTGTATTTGAGCGTTTAATGTCATCCTCGAATGATTGTGCAGGTTTTGATTGATGTTTTAATTCATCATCTGTTGGTAATTGTGGATTCTTGTCAGTATGATCACTTTGAGATGTTTTAGTGTGACTTGTATTCTTGCTTTTATTGTAATCTTTTTCTGTTTTCTTAGCATCCTGACTATATTCATCTAAAATAGAGTCTAATGCTGAATCTGTAATACTAGAATATTTCTTGTTACGTTCTGAGCTATCATCATTCGCTTGAGTTTGTTTTTGCTCAGAAGAAGATTGATTTTTGTTTGTATCTACGTCTTCGCCTTCTTGATCTTCTTTATCCATTTCTCCAAGTAAATCACTGACGTCAGAATCGGCTTGGTGGTTAGTTGTCTTTTCTTTTTCATTGTTTGATGGTTCTTGATCTTGTTTAGCAGACGACTGTGAGTGATTTTGATGTTGTGATGGTTGTTTTGTCTGATCTGCTTGATCTACTTGATCTTTTTCGTCATTAGAAGAATGGTTTGTCTTTTGTGGCTGTTCGTAATCTGTTATATCAGAATCAAAATCAAATAAATTTTGGATGAGTGACGTTAAACTAAAACTATCTTCGTATTTATTCGGTTCCCAGTATTTAGAAAAATCTACTGACTGAGACTTAAAATTATCATAAAGTTGATCAACTAAATTATCATCTTTCATTTTATAGTTGCGATGTGTTGAGTCAGCTGATAATGATTTATTAGAGTCTTTGTCCTTGCTGTCAGAAGTGCTTTTTTTATCATCAGAATCGTGTTTAGAATCATCGTTGTTAAATTCATCTTTTTCAGATTGCTTTGATGTTTCTTTTTGTGCTTGATGTTGTTCCATTTTATCTGAGCTTGTATTTTTATTAGATGAATCTTCAGCAAAAGCTGCTTGTGTAGCGAAGGTTGGCGTGATAAGCGTCGTCGATAGTAAATATACTAAAAATTTATTTTTCTTCATCTTATGTGTGCTCCCTTAAAAAATATTTTTAGTTATTGTCATAACAAATGAGAATTTGATATAATTTATCTTATGATTTATAAAGTTGACAAGTATCAACAAAAATGGATTACGCCTTAATACAAATATTATACTAATCAACATTAGAAAAATAAATCCATTTAATCAAATTTTAATATAACATGTGTATCATCTTTACGTAAGCAAAAAAATATGCACATTTAAGTAATCATCTGTACGGAAATGTATTACAATAAAAAAGAATAATGATAATTAGGAGTGTGAAAATGAAAAACGCACTAAAACTTTTTATCACGGATTTAAAAAGAGTTGCTAAAACACCAGGTGTATGGGTCATCTTAGCTGGTTTAGCAATTCTTCCTTCATTCTATGCATGGTTTAACCTCTGGGCTATGTGGGATCCTTATGGTCATACAGGACATATCAAAGTTGCCGTAGTGAATGAAGACCAAGGTGAAAAAGTTCGTGGTAAGAATATTAATGTAGGAAATAAAATGGTCAAAACTTTAAAAAAGAATGATAGTTTTGACTGGCAATTTGTGAGTAGAGAAAAAGCTGACCATGAAATTAAAATAGGAAAGTATTATGCAGGTATTTATATACCGAAGAAATTTACACATGAAATCACTGGTACTTTAAGAAAACATCCTCAAAAGGCGGATATAGATTTTAAAGTAAATCAGAAGATTAATGCCGTAGCAGCTAAATTAACTGATACGGGATCGTCATTTGTGATTGATAAAGCAAATAAACAATTTAACAAAACCGTAGCAACCGCTTTACTTTCTGAAGCTAACAAAGTCGGACTATCAATTGAAGATAATGTACCTACAATCAATAAAATTAAGAGTGCTGTATATCAAGCTAATAATTCATTGCCTAAAATTAATCAATTTGCAGACAAGATTATTGAACTAAATAAACATCAAGATGATTTGGATGCTTATGCTAATCAATTTAGAAGTTTAGGAAAGTATAAAGGGAATGTATTAGATGCTCAAGAAAAACTTAATGCTGTTAATTCGTCTATTCCGGCGCTTAATGAAAGGGCTAAGTTGATTCTTGCACTTGATAGCTACATGCCTAATATTGAAAGAATTTTAAATGTTGCTGCTAATGATGTTCCAGCACAATTCCCTAGAATCAATAGAGGTGTTGATATTGCAAGTGAAGGTATTGATGCAGCGAGCGGTCAGTTAAATGATGCAAAAGGTTATTTGACTCAAGCTAAAGCGAGAGTGGGAGACTATCAAGAAGCAGCGGGCCGCGCTCAAGATGTGAACAACCAAGCAAATCAAAATTTAAGAAATCAAGCATCAACTACACCCCAAAGCGCTATAAAATCATCTCATTCGGAAGGGAAGAGTCATTCAAACATTAAAACAGTACCTGTGAGTCAATCAGGTGAGAATCAACCCGTATACAGTGATAACATTTTATCTAACAGTGATGTAAAATCAATGAATACAGCTTTAACAGAAGCTTTATTATCATTATCTAATCAAACTGATCAACAAGCACAAGCTACCCAACAAGACATTAAGTCATTAAAAAATATAGCATATGGTGTCATCGCTTCAGATAAACCATCAGAGTTTAAAGAACCATTAAAAAATATAAAATCACGCTTAGAAAACGCATCTAAGTATAATCAACAATTTATAGATATCTTGTCAGAGTTGGAAAAAAGTGAACATGTTGATTTATCTAATGAAATTAAGCAAGTGAAAGAAGCAAACAATAGCATTAACGATAATTTAAAAAGTACCAATCAATTAATAGATGCATTGTCAAATGGTAGCTCTGGACAATTAGAAGCAGTCAATGTATTACGTGACTTACCTAACTTAAATAAAAGGTTAGATACATTACGAAATTACATTAAAAAAGAACTTAATCGTAATTTACTAGCTGTTTCTAATGAGATTACTGATCAACTTAATAAAGGTCAAAATACATTATCGACAATCCAGTCTAAATTAAATACTATTAACCGAGTGATTAACGCTGGTCAAGATATTTTAAATAGCGGTAAAAAGAGAATTGATACGATTCAAACTGCATTGCCAGCGATCGAAAACGCATATATAAAAGCAATGAGAACTGCACAGGCTTACTTCCCAACAGCTAAAAAAGATGTCGCGAAAGCCGCAGACTTTGTACGTAATGACTTGCCTGGATTAGAGAGAGAATTAGCCAATGTAACACAGTCTGTAAACCAAAAAATACCATCTTTATTTAGTCGTTATGATAATGCTGTAGATTTATTAAACGAGAAACAGCCTCAAGCTAAAGAAGCACTTGCTTCGCTTGCCGATTTC
Source organism: Staphylococcus sp. HMSC068G11 (assembly GCF_001815825.1). Classification (NCBI taxonomy): domain Bacteria; kingdom Bacillati; phylum Bacillota; class Bacilli; order Caryophanales; family Staphylococcaceae; genus Staphylococcus; species Staphylococcus sp. HMSC068G11. The sequence continues at coordinate 117,004 of NZ_KV822067.1, read as the reverse complement.
TCAGAAAATAAATTGCCAGATGTTGAGAAAGACTTGAAAAAAGCAAATAAAATCTTCAAAAAGTTAGATAAAGATGATGCTGTAGATAAGTTAATAGATACACTGAAAAATGATTTGAAGAAACAGGCAGATATTGTTGCTAACCCTATTAATAAAAAAACGACAGATGTGTTCCCAGTAAAAGATTATGGTTCTGGCATGACGCCATTCTATACTGCATTGTCTATTTGGGTTGGAGGATTATTAATGGTTAGCTTATTATCTGTGGATAACAAACACGAACACTTACAACCTATTATGACGAAGAGACAAGTGTATCTTGGTAAATCTGGTTTCTTTTTCTTATTAGGTATCATACAGGCATTAATAGTATCTATCGGTGATTTAGTTATCCTTAAAGCATCGATAGAATCACCGATATTATTTGTCTCTGTTGCCGTGTTTAGTTCACTCGTATTTAACTCGATCATTTACACATCTGTATCATTGTTAGGTAACCCTGGTAAGGCTGTTGCTATTATCTTACTTGTGTTACAAATTGCTGGTGGAGGAGGTACATTCCCAATTCAAACAACGCCAGAATTCTTCCAAGCGATATCTCCATATTTACCATTCACGTATTCTATCGACGCATTACGTGAAACAGTTGGAGGTATAGTTCCAGAGATACTGATTACGAAAGTGATTATTTTAGGTTTATTCGGAATTGGATTCATGGTTGTAGGTTATTGCTTGAAACCTGTGACTGACCCTATTATCCGTAAAATTGCTGAAAAAGCTGACGAAAGTAAAGTAACTGAATAAAGATCAACGATTTTACTTAATTAATGTCAGAACAGTATGATTTAAAATGATACTTACAGGAAAACATGTTGTATTGTTCTTATCTTAGAAAGATAAGTTAAAAAACGGTTATTCACCTTAACAGAAGGTGGATAACCGTTTTTGTTTATCCTAAGTTTAACAGTGACAGATTTTATTGCTATAGAAACAGGCACAGTTGTAATTATCGATGCTTCTCTTATATGAAAGAAAAATCTATGATTAAGTCAGTTCAAGTAACATGATGTTTTATTCAATTGATTTAAATTAAAAATTGATGCAACACGTTTATTTAAGATGCCTCATCTTTACTAAAACTGACTATTATATCCATATTACCAACAAAGTTAATATATTGATCTTCAGAATTTAAAATAAAATGATCACCCTTATCGATTTTATATACTTCGTTATTGATTGAAACTTGCCCGTGGCCGTTAATCATTGACACTAAGCAATAAGTGTGTGGTTTTTGAAAATCTAATATGTCTTTGATAGACCATTCTTCAACCGTAAAGAAATGATTAGCAACAAATTGAGTGTATTGATTGCCATTTATCATTTCAGTCTTAGGTGTTGTATTAGGTTCAGTTGTAGTGATATCAATAACATCTTTACTTTGGTTTAAATGTAATTCACGCGTATGACCATTTTTATCTTTTCGGTCATAATCGTATATACGATATGTTGTATCTGAGGATTGTTGGGTTTCCAAAATGAGTATTCCGGAACCAATAGCATGAACTGTACCGGCTGGTACATAAAAGAAGTCACCCGGTTTAACAGGTACATGTTTAAATAAATAGTCGAATTCATGATGATCAATCATATGTTCAAGTTCATTTTTACTTGTAGCATTAACACCATAGATAATTTCAGCACCAGGTTGAGCGTCTAAAATATACCAACATTCAGTTTTACCGTATTCGCCTTCATGTTTAAGTGCATATTCATCATCAGGATGTACTTGTACTGACAAACGATCATGTGCATCTAGAATTTTAGTGAGGAGTGGAAAATCTTTACGTGAGTCATTTCCGAAAAGTGCTTTATCCTCGTCCCAAACTTGTTTTAAAGATTTCCCCTTATGTTTTCCGTTAAGAATTGTGTTGGGACCGTTTTTATGTGCGGAAATTGCCCAGCATTCACCCGTAGAATTATTCGGAATATCGTAACCAAATTGAGTGAGATTGGTGCCACCCCATAAACGTTCTTGAAATACGGGTTGAAGAAAAAGTACCATTTGTCATACGCTCCTTTATATCTCTTTTAAAATATTAAATATTTCATCACGACTTTGAGCATGAATTAACTCATCACGCGTATTATCTTTCATGAGCGTTCGTGATAAACGTTGTAGCAGTTTTAAATGTGTATCGTTATTGTCATTGGGAACTGCTATAAGGAAAATGAGCTGAGGATTTGATTCATCTAGACTTTCCCACTCTACACCTGCTTTATGATTTAATACAGCGACGATAGGACGTTTAACTGCATAAGATTTAGCATGTGGTATTGCAACGTTCATTCCGATAGCAGTTGTTGACTCAGCTTCTCGTTTAAGGATTGCGGTTCTTACCTCTTCTATATTCGTAATGTAATGACGATGGCATAACTTTGTAAGTAATCTATCAATCGCTTGATCTCTTGTCATTGGTTCCTTGGTAATTTCAATGAGTGATTTATCGAACACCATATGATGTGAGGATTGTGTAGTGTGATTAGTAGATTGGTCATCAGAAAATACATTGTCAGTTCCAACAGAAGTATCATTTCCACTACTGCTTTTTGCTGTAGCAAGGGTGTGACGTTTAAATAACAAGACTGTCAACATGGTTGCTAGACTTCCGACAATAACAGCTACAAAGAACCATAAAATATTACTGATTCCACCTAGTACAGCGACAATAGGACCTCCGTGAGCAACTTTATCACCGACACCACCAATGGCCGCTATCACTGAAGCGAACATCGCGCCAATCATATTAGCTGGAATGATTCTTAGAGGATCTTGTGCAGCAAAAGGGATTGCTCCCTCAGTGATACCAAATAATCCCATCGTAAATGATGCTTTACCCATTTCTTGTTCTGCTTTATTAAATTGGTGTTTACGAACAAACGTTGCTAAACCTAAACCAATCGGTGGTGTACATACTGCAACAGCAACCATTCCCATCACAGTGTAGTTGCCTTCAGCAATTAATGCAGAACCGAATAAGAATGCTACTTTGTTAACTGGACCTCCCATATCAAAAGCAATCATCGCGCCAATAATAAGAGCAAGAATAATGATGTTAGCCCCTTGCATTCCTTTTAACCATGATGTTAATGCACCAAAAATATTCGAAATTGGTGCGCCTATTACAAATATAAAAATGAGACCAACTATTAATGAAGATAGAATAGGTATAATGATGATAGGCATAATAGGGGCCATAGCTTTAGGAACTTTAATCTGTTTAATCCATTTTGCAATATAGCCCGCTAAGAAACCTGCGACGATACCACCAAGGAAACCGGCTCCTGCTTCACTTCCATATAAACTACCATCTGCAGCAATGGCACCACCAATCATACCTGGAACAAGACCAGGTTTATCAGCAATACTCACCGCGATATAACCTGCAAGGATGGGAACCATAAATTTAAACGATAAACTACCAATATTTTCAATAGATTTCCAAAATGAATCTTCGGGGATAACTAATCCTTTTGGAGTGGTGTGTCCTCCAAGAGTTAAGGCAATAGCTATGAGTAAACCGCCAACGACGATAAATGGCACCATGAAGGATACACCATTCATTAAATGCTGATACACCATTTGAATATTACTTTTATGAGATTCTTCCTGATCTCTAGACATATTTGTAGAAATATTTTGATCATGGTAAATTTGTGCATCTTGGTCAATCACACGTTGTATTAATTCCTTGGGTCTATGAATACCTTCACGTACACTTTCATTGATGAGAGGTTTACCATTAAATCTTGATAAATCTACCTGTCTATCGGCAGCAATGATGATTCCATCAGCTTCTTTGATTTCTTTAGAAGTGAGCACATTTTCTGCTCCGACGCCTCCTTGAGTTTCAACCTTAATATCAACGCCCATATCTTTTGCCGCTTGTTCTAATTTTTCTTGAGCCATATATGTATGAGCAATTCCATTTGGACATGATGTAACTGCAAGTATTTTCATAGTATGCACGCTCCTTTTCCTAACAATAATTGTAAACGCATACATTCAAGCATAAAAAAAGAATAATTGCCGTCAATAGTGGCAATTATTCTTTAAAACGTGCATACAAAGTGTTTTTTAGTTGTAAATTATCTAAAAGACATAATTGATGGATGTCATCTTCTTCTAATTGAGCAATTGTTTGTATAATTTTACGGTTAATATTTAAATCTTTTTTACTCATTGCTAAAAAGAAAACAAGTTTAACTTTATGTTGTTTCCATGTTATAGGTTGAGAAGGTTTAAATATAATCATGTGTGATTTTAGTACTTTTTCAGGGTTGCCGTGCGGGAGTGCTATCCCTTTACCTATATATGTTGAGGATTGTTTTTCGCGATCTATTGCACTTTCTATATAGCCATCTAGAGTTGCATGATGATAATCTAAAATTTCTTTGGATTTCTCAAAAATTGGAAGAATGTGATTTGAATGATTCAGTTTGAAATTGGACTCAACACTCAACTGAATTTTTGATAATATATCATCTTTTGATAATGGGTTTTGCATGGCTTTTATAAAGAATTCGATTTTTTTAGCATCGTCATCTGAAAATAAAGGTGATACTTGTATGACTTTAGGTGTTTGTAAAAGTTGACTTGTATCAAAGTCTTGAGTAGTAATTAATAAGTCAATCCCTTCAAAATGATAGTCGTTAATATCTTCAAGTTTTAATGTATCTACGATTTGTATTGCATGATTAAGTTGTTTGATTTTCTCAGCGAGTAACGTTGAGATGCCTAAACCATAATAACAAGCAATTACAACATGAATATGTGATGACTTATGACGTTCGATAGAAGACTGAAAATGTATAGTTAAAAAGGCAATCTCGTCTTCACTTAATTGGATATTTGTATCTTGTGATAATTGTCGAATACTATCATATAGTGTATTAAAGACAAAGGGATATAGTCGTTTAATTTGACTTGTTAATGGATTATTTAGATACACATGACGCATTAATCGCAAATATGTACGACTAAAGTGGACGTTCATATTATCTTTTAAAATTGTATCTTGTGAAAAGGGAAAACCAATATGCTGCTCCATTAATTCAATGAGGCGATCGATATAACTTTGGATAAATAGTTGTTGGACCCCTAAATCAAACTTATTGTAATGGTAGCTAATAAAAAAGGAAAAGCATTCGCTTGTTTTATTGTTAAGTTGATATCCAAGCGTTTCGTTGATATCTTTTATACACTTTTTCGCAATAGTTAAAGATTCTGTATCAGTGCTCCAATCTTCTTCCTCTGGTTGAGAATGTTTAATAATTAAAATTAGATGCACAAGTAATTGTTGTATTTTATTTTCAGAAGTTGATAATTGATGATTATTTATATGCTTTGAGATAATTTGTTTTATTTTTCTAGTATGGGCTTGAGGTAACTCTTGTAAAATAAGTTTTTCAACTTTAAAGTCATCGTCTGTAAGTTGGTTGATATGAAGTACAGCATTACTGATACTCGTTGTACTCGCATCGATCATGATACCTTGCTTCTTTTTAATTGATAAATAAATATCAAATTTTATAGCCCACGTTTGTATACGTGTTATATAATCAATCACTTTTGATTTTGTTAAATGGTAAGTTGAAGATAGCTCTTTAATAGTGAATGTATGCTTTTCCATAAATAACCTATAAGCAATTGTGACAAGTAATTTATTCTCTTTTACAATAACTGATTCTAAAGCAGATTGTATCTCATCAGGTGTATAAAGCCATGTATTTAGCAGATAACCTTTAGATTGTACACTTAAAATTAATTCATTTAGAAATGTAGTATGTATAGTTTTAATATCATTACGAATAGTTCTATTAGATACATTTAACTGTTTGGCAATATCATGGCCGCTTATATACGTATCTGTATAATTTAATAACAATTTGATGAGTTTGATTTGTCTATCAATCACGATTAATCACTCTTCTCTATATAAACTTTGAGAAAACGCTTCAATAATTTACTTTAATTCTATTATTAAAATTGAACACAATCAATATGGGGAAAACGTGAAAAATTTTACCATCATCTTAATTACAATTATAAGAAGTCGATATTTATAATTCAGTTATATTTTTAGAGATAGTAGACATCAATTATTAAAAAGTAAAATTTGAATTAAATTAGATTTGAGTTCGATATATATTAAGTGGTAAAGAGATGAAATTAATATCTATAATAAAAATTGCTTCACTTTAAACCATGTGGAAATCAGTTCGCTTAAGATTGAAAGTTAATGGTCCAGTATGATGGTGGAGTATTAGAATAAATGATTTTGTCAGAGAAATAGAGGACTAAAATGATAAATTCTAAAAAGGTTATAGAATTAATATTTTAAGATGAATAGTACAGTATAGTCACTTGTTCAACTTAATTAGCATCTATAAATACCATAAAACAAGGCAAGGACACGAATGTATCCCAGCCTTGTTTTATGGTATTTAGAAACAATGAGGTTTCATATGCTATTTTGAATTAAACAAATTTTAAAACTTGATCAACGATTTTTGCAACTGTATCTGCAATACCGAATCCCATGTCTACCCAATCTTGTTTTACGTGTAAACCAGCGTTTACAGCGTTATGTAATGATTCAACGATACCTGACATAATAATATAATCCTCCCTTGTTGTTTGTAATACGCTTACATAACTATTTTTAACATACATGTAGATACATGTAAATGGAGTTGAGAAATTTTAACAAATTCTTTAAAAACAAAATAAAATTGAGAACTAGGAATTTGGAATATTGCGACTTCTTGTAATTTAATTAATTGCAATAGATAAACATTGAAAATTAAATGTTAATAAAATTGTGCATTTATTCACAATATTTTCACATCAAATTGCACAAATTATGATAATTTAAATATATAATCTTAAGAAATATTGAGGAGTGGTTTTGTTGAGTAACTCAAAAAAAGTAGCCGTTGTTACAGGTGCAGCACAAGGTATTGGCTTGAAAATTGCTGAGCGTCTATTTGAAGATGGATATAGCATCGCGCTTGTAGACTTTAATGAAGCGGTAGCTAAAGAGTCAGCTGAAAAATTATCAAAAGAAGGGCAAGAAGCAGTTGCTTTTAAAGCAGACGTTTCAAATCGTGATCAAGTATTTAGTGTGTTAAATCAAGTCGTTGAACACTTTGGCGATTTAAATGTCCTAGTTAATAATGCTGGTCTTGGTCCAATGACACCAATTGAATCAGTAACACCTGAACAATTTAATCAAGTTGTAGGTGTTAACGTAGGTGGTGTATTCTGGGGCATCCAAGCTGCAATTGAACAATTTGATAAATTAGGACATGGCGGTAAAATTATCAATGCCACATCTCAAGCAGGTGTTGAAGGTAATGCAGGCTTATCTCTATACAGTAGTACTAAGTTTGCTGTTAGAGGATTAACTCAAGTAGCAGCACGTGATTTAGCTGAGAAAAATATTACAGTCAACGCATTCGCACCTGGTATTGTTGAAACACCAATGATGAAAGGTATCGCTGAAAAGCTTGCTGAGGAAAATAACCAACCAATGGAATGGGGTTGGAAACAATTTACAGATCAAATTGCTTTAAAACGCTTGTCTAAACCTGAAGATGTAGCTAATGTAGTAAGCTTCTTAGCAGGTAGCGATTCAGATTATATTACTGGCCAAACAATCATCGTTGACGGTGGTATGAGATTCCACTAAGATAAATATCAATGAGATATAAAAAAGTTGAGTAAAGTTAATTCTAGAGATTTTAAAATTTCTAGAATTAACTTTTTTAATTATCAAACATTAACATTCTTCTATTCTGTAAAAATAACTTAAGCTATTTAAGGTACTTTAACCGCTTAGAAAATGGTCAATATTTATAATTAGTAATTAAATTTAAAATTGATGGCGTGATATATTGTGGCATATCTTTTACAAAAGGTATGCGCTTAGAAAAATATTCACTCTCAGATCCAGAAATGACATGAAATCTAGCAATTGCAAATATTGGATAATCTTTAGGTAAACAATGATTGATACTTTGATTTGTTCATTGCTTTATCATTTAAACAAACATAGTGATTTTAATTTTTATCATATAAAAGAATGAAGATAAAAAAGATGTATGTGAAAAGTGTGCTCACATACATCTTTTTTATTAATATACATCTTAGTTAGCACCAACTGCTACTATAGAATTTGATGTGGATGCATCATCGTAAGAATCAATTACTTTGAATTTTTTACCGTTAACTGTAAATTGTTTATTTTTAGTATTGTGATATACCCAAAAGCCATTTATTTCAGCTATATCCCTATCATTAATTTTTAAATCCGTCATGGTCGAACACCCTATACTCATTAATTTGATTGTTATTTATGTTTGGATCGTTGATTTCTAATTTGTTATTGCTAAATAATAAGTGGAATGTGAAATTATGTGGAATAGATGGCTCTTTTCTCATTTCTTTAGCCATGGATAAAGTATTTTTTCTAATGATTTTTTCGTCATATTCATCCAGAGTACTGAAAAGTGTAGTCGTTATTTCTGTATTAAGATACGTATCTTTTTTAGACTTTAATTGTTTCATATGCTTTTTAAAATCATCGTTACTTTCTTTAATTAAAGGTTCAAAATGTTTTCTATAATCTCGTAATTTCGTGGAACTAGTAGTAATGTAAAAGTAATTATTTTGATAACCTATATTTTGAGTTTTAGTTATTGCTTCATCGGTGAATCCAGTATAGTGATATTTATCTTCTTTATCTTTGAGGTATTTTTCTAAGTTATCCATTTTTTCCTTATTTGCTCTATACTCAAAACCGCTTAACACAGTTCCTACCATATCACTCATAGTATCTCCGTTATCATTGCTTCGCATGGAGCCTTCTTCATGGATTGATTCCATATCAAAAGGGATGCTTGCATTAAACACAATGTCATGATCATCGCAATGAACGTAGACTTCGACGGCATCACCACTTCCTACAACATTTGTGGCTTTAACATTAAGGCTAAAATTATCTTTAAAAAATTGTTCGCCAAGTTTTTCGTATTCTTCACGATGTTTTTTCGCATGTGCGATAGCACTTTTTTCAGCTAATGGTTGGAAATCTTGACCTTTGTATTGACTTGCAGGAACTTTTTCTATTTCGTCTTTCATTGTCGAACAACTTCCTAATATTAGTGTTGAAACGATAATGGTAGATATCAGTTTTCTCATGATACACCTCAATATAAGATTAGTTACTTTCATTTTAACTTAATTTATAAATTATATAAATATAATTTATAAAAGTATTGAAAAAATATAACATTTTTCACATATTAGTTATATCGATTTTATAGTATTTTCAAGCATATTCGAATAAAAAAATAAAAAGCTTACACAATGTAATTTGATACATGCATAAGCTTTGTCATATGATTAACGATTTTTATTCTGATTATCATTTGTTCCATGATTTTGATTGTTGGAATTATTGTTTGAGTTGTCATTTTGTTGTGAATCAGATTGATTATGATTAGGTCGTGACGACTGTTGTGGTGTTGATTGTGATGGTTGATGATCTGATTGATTAGTTTTGTTCTGATTCGGTTTCTGTTTGTTATTTTCTGAAGAGTTATTTTTATTTGAACCAGACTGTTGATTATTATTTGGGTATTGATGGTAATTAGGTTGTTGCGCTGGTTGTTCAGTACCTGATTGATTATCGTTGTTATAGTCACTATTTGTTGGTTGCGTTTGATCTTGGTGTTGATGAGTATCACGATTCTGATTTGAAGTATTATTTTGTTTGTTTTTGCGATTGTGTTCTATTTTTTGATCGTTCTTATTAGAAGTTGTATGGTGGTTAATAGCTGCATATAATGAAAAGCCCAATGCACATATAAGAATGATTACCACTATTGTAGCTAAAAATTTTTTCAAAGCGTATATCCTCCATCCTTTTTATCAACTATATTTTATTATAATCCTTTTTTTATTGTAAGTAGAATTATTCTATAAAGTACATTAAAAATTCCAGATTTAATTTTCTAGTAATATATTACAAGCTAGAATTATCGTTTAACGTCTAAGCATGATGTCATGACTGAACCATTGTGCTTGTTATAATCATTTAATATAAGACATGACTTTAACAATGAATGGTATATAAGTATTGTAAGGTAAACAATATAGATAAATGAGATACATTATAGAATAAAAGTTATACTTACATTGTTAAATTAAAAGTTTTACAAATTAAGAAAGGTGGAATAACGATGCGCGTATTATCTAATGAGGAAAGAGTTAAAATCTTATCCGATATAGTGTCAATAAAAACTGTAAATAGTAATGAATTAGAGGTTGCACAGTACTTAGAAAAACTATTTAATCGGTATGGAATTCGTTCATATATTGATACAGTTACAGATGGTCGAGCAAATTTAATTGCAACCGTTGGTTCAAGTCAACCAGTTATAGGAATATCTGGTCATATGGATGTAGTATCTGAGGGGGATCATGATCATTGGACGTATGATCCTTTCACACTCACAGAGGATCAAGGCTATTTATACGGTAGGGGAGCTGCAGATATGAAATCTGGATTAGCAGCTTTAGCCATTGCTCTTATTGAAATTAAAGAAAGTGGTAAGTTAACACATGGAACTATTAAATTCATGGCAACAGTGGGTGAAGAAATGGAACAATCTGGTTCGCAACAGTTGTTTGAAAAAGGATATGCTGATGATTTAGATGCATTACTTATTGCGGAACCATCATTTCCTAGTTTGGTGTATGCACATAAAGGTTCAATGGACTTTAGAATAAAATCTAAAGGACGTGCTTCACATAGTTCATTACCATTTTTAGGTCAAAATGCTATTAAGCCATTATTAGAATTTATTCAAAATATAAATCAAGAATATGAAAAAATAACACAATCAGTAAAAGGTGAATCCTTAGATTTTTCAAACATGATAAATAATTTAGGAAGTCAACTACCTAACCATATAACAAAGGAAAAGGCACAAGAGCTTATTCAAGGACTTGTTATGACTAATAGTATTGTTCAAGGGGGAACACAAGTTAATTCAGTACCTGATTTTGCTACAGCTGAATTTAATGTACGCACAATACCAGAACATAATAATAACAAAGTTAAAGCGTTATTTAATAAGTATATCGAGGAAGCAAATCAAAATGGTGCTAGTTTGACTCAAGAACTTTATCTTGATTTAGAACCTGTAGTAACAACAGGTCAAAATCGCTTGGTAGAGCTAGGGTTTGATATTGCAAAAAGCCATTTTTCTAACGAAAGAGATTTAATCGTTACTCCTACTGTAGCAGTTACTGATGCTTCTAACTTATTAAAAGGAAAAGATGAAAATTTTCCATTTTTAATGTTTGGTCCGGGAAATGGACCTCATCAAATAAATGAGTGCGTAGAAAAAACCAATTATTTAGAATTTGTGGAATACTATATAGAGTTTATCACTTCATATTTAAATGAAGAGAATGAGTAATAAAGATGTGACGTTACACCCTCCAAGTAGAATTTAAAATATTCAACTTGGAGGGTGTTTTTAATATAACATCGTAAAACTAAACTGTATTTAAAAAATACGCCGTACCATATTGTTCTAGAATTGTTGGTTCTTCAGAAAGTGACGACTTTTTAAATCTATTTCTCAAAATATAACATTTGAAGTGAAACGTTTTAACTATTTGATATAATAATTAATTTTATTTCATTTTAATTAACTGAAGTGTATTATAACATTAATTCTAAATTAAAATTTTAACATAAGTTTTTAAAGTATTGTACAAATTATTTATACAAAAAAATTATAAGTGATGATTATGTGAATTAAATGAAATTTTCATTTACTTTTCAGAAAATTTTAATTACTATTATATAGTAAGTTGTTTTTCATTAATTTATAGGAGGTAATAAAATGAAGAATTTTTCTAAATTCGCACTTACAAGTATTGCCGCATTAACTGTGGCAAGTCCTTTAGTCAATACGGAGGTTGACGCTAAGGATAAAGTATCAGCAACTCAAAACATCGATGCGAAAGTAACCCAAGAATCTCAAGCAACTAACGCATTGAAAGAGTTACCAAAATCTGAAAATATAAAAAATCATTACAAAGATTATAAGGTCACTGATACTGAAAAAGATAACAAAGGATTTACGCATTACACATTGCAACCGAAAGTGGGCAACACGTATGCACCCGACAAAGAAGTAAAAGTTCATACGAATAAAGAGGGTAAGGTAGTTCTTGTCAATGGTGATACTGATGCTAAGAAAGTTCAACCTACGAATAAAGTATCGATAAGTAAAGAAAATGCCACAGATAAAGCTTTCGAAGCAATAAAAATTGATCGTCAAAAAGCTAAAAACTTAAAAAGTGATGTCATCAAAACCAATAAAGTTGAGATTGATGGAGAAAAAAATAAATATGTTTATAACATAGAAATTATTACAACTTCACCAAAAATTTCTCATTGGAATGTGAAAATTGATGCTGAAACGGGTCAAGTAGTTGGTAAATTAAATATGATCAAAGAAGCAGCTACTACAGGTACAGGTAAAGGTGTACTAGGTGACATGAAACAAATTAATATTAATAGTGTCAGCGGTGGCTATGCACTACAAGATTTAACTCAACAAGGTACACTTTCAGCTTACAATTACGATGCGAATACTGGTCAAGCTTACTTAATGCAAGATAAAGATAGAAATTTTGTTGATGATGAACAACGTGCAGGTGTAGATGCAAATTATTATGCTAAAGAAACGTATGACTATTATAAAAATACTTTCGGCCGAGAATCATATGATAATCAAGGTAGCCCAATTATTTCACTCGCACATGTAAATAACTTCCAAGGTCAAGATAACAGAAACAATGCGGCTTGGATTGGTGATAAAATGATTTACGGTGACGGAGATGGACGTACATTTACAGCGCTGTCTGGTGCAAATGATGTTGTTGCACATGAAATTACACATGGTGTAACACAGCAAACTGCTAATCTTGTTTACCGTTCTCAATCAGGTGCATTAAATGAAAGTTTTTCAGATGTATTTGGTTACTTCGTTGATGATGAAGATTTCTTAATGGGTGAAGATGTTTATACACCTGGCGTAGGCGGAGATGCCTTAAGAAGTTTATCTAATCCAGAGCGTTTTGGACAACCATCTCATATGAATGATTTTGTTTATACAAATTCTGACAATGGAGGCGTACATACGAATTCAGGTATTCCGAACAAAGCAGCTTACAACACAATTCGTAGTATTGGTAAACAACGTTCTGAACAAATTTACTATAGAGCGTTAACTGTTTATTTAACTTCAAATTCTGATTTCCAAGATGCCAAAGCATCATTACAACAAGCAGCATTTGATTTATATGGCGACGGTATTGCTCAACAAGTAGGTCAAGCATGGGACAGTGTTGGCGTGTAGGCGAACCGTTTTAAAATAAAAATATGTTAACAAGTATCTAAAAATGAATTTTAAAGAATCTTAACAAAGAAGAAGTAATGTTAAATATTTACAATCTTTAAAGCCTTAATCGAAATGAGTGTTGACTTAATTTCGACTCAGCCTGAGACAAACTTAACTGTCTCAGGTTTTTTATTTCATCATAAGAGTGAACTAAAATCTTCAGGATTTTTTCAACTAATACAAAGCTGCTTACTTTACCTTGAGGTAAGACTACGGTTTGTCTAGCGTATGTGTGACTGCATAGTAATAAGTATATAAAACCTAATAAGAATAAAAGGGAAAATATAGATAAAATGATAGTTAAATAAACAAATTAATTTTAAATTTGAATGTATGTTTACGTACTTTGTCACAAACGACATAAAAATTCTTATAATTATCAACAATAAAATGATAAAGTATAATTAAATAAAAAGAAATTTTAATTTATAAATTAAAATAAATTGATTATCTATAGGAGTTGATCATTCAATGAAAAAGAGTAAACGACAAGATTTAGTAACTATGATTGTTAAGCAAAATCACATTTATAAAAAAGCAGATATTATTGATTACATTGATGATCACTTTGGTGTACGTTATAGCATGACTACTATTGCAAGAGATTTAAGAGAACTCCATATTTATCGCCTGCCTGTGAAGGCAAATCAATATGAATATAAATTACTTACGCAGCAGTCTCAATTAGACTCAAGAGTAAAACTTAATGATTACATAAAAACAGAAATTATTAACACTATGATTAAAGAATCGTATATACTAATAAAGACGACACCAGGATTTGCACAAAGCATAAATTATTATATTGATCAGTTACAATTGAAAGAGATTATAGGAACTATAAGTGGTAATGATACGATTATGATTCTTACACATTCCCAGTCTATAGCTGAATATGTCTATTACAAAATATTTAATCATAATTATTCATAAAAATTTATAAAGTTGTGTATTATAAATATAACCTGGTAAGCGCATACATCGTTTATCAGGTGTTTTTTATTTCAATAAATATGAGTGTTGTTATTTGACTAAGTATTCAAATTTATGAATAAAAAACTTTTATCCATAAAGATGTAAAGGTTCATATTACTCAAATATTCATTTTTTCAACGAAAGTATGCAATAGTAATGTATATTCAAACATAATTATGTATTGAATAACCAAATGTTGCGAAACTTTTTACATTTAGTATGTGATAATCATCACGAACTTAGTTATTAATCAGTTTTATACTGATAATGTAGCGAAGAAAAGGAGGAAATGAGTATGACAAATGGACCTATTCAAGTTAACAGTGAAATCGGGAAACTAAAGACGGTATTACTTAAAAGACCAGGGAAGGAATTAGAAAACTTAGTGCCTGATTACTTAGATGGATTATTGTTTGATGATATTCCATTTTTAAAGGTAGCTCAACAAGAGCACGATCGTTTTGCTCAAGTTCTTCAAGATGAAGGAATAGAAGTGCTTTATTTAGAAAAATTAGCAGCACAAAGTATAGAAGATTCAAATGTCAGAGAGCAATTTATAGATGACGTTTTAGCAGAATCTAGAAAAACTATCCTAGGGCATGAAACAGAAATAAAAAAACTCTTTTCAACTTTGTCAAATCAAGCATTAATTAATAAGATTATGGCTGGCGTACGCAAAGAAGAAATACAACTTGAATCGACACACCTTGTAGAGTACATGGATGATAAATATCCGTTTTATCTTGACCCAATGCCTAATCTATATTTCACACGTGATCCTCAAGCTTCAATTGGTAAAGGTATGACAGTAAATCGCATGTTTTGGAGAGCAAGACGCAGAGAATCGATTTTCATTTCATATATTTTAAAACATCATCCTAGATTTAAAGATGAGAATGTTCCTTTATGGTTGGATCGTGACTGCCCATTCAACATCGAAGGCGGAGACGAACTGGTTTTATCTAAAGATGTACTTGCAATAGGGATATCTGAACGTACTTCTGCACAAGCAATTGAACGTTTAGCACGACGTATTTTTAAAGATCCGTTATCTACTTTTAAAAAGGTGGTGGCGATTGAGATTCCAACTAGTCGAACATTTATGCATCTAGATACTGTTTGTACAATGATTGATTACGACAAATTCACTACACATTCAGCAATTCTTAAATCAGAAGGAAACATGAATATCTTTATTATCGAATACGATGATAAAGCTGAAGATATCAAAATTCAACATTCTAGTCATCTTAAACAAACATTAGAAGAAGTGCTCAATGTTGATGAAATTACATTAATACCAACTGGAAATGGTGATATCATCGACGGAGCTCGTGAACAATGGAATGATGGTTCGAATACTTTATGCATCCGTCCCGGTGTGGTTGTAACTTATGATCGTAATTATGTTTCTAATCAATTGTTACGTGAGCATGGTATCAAAGTTATTGAAATTCCTGGAAGTGAACTTGTACGTGGTCGAGGAGGCCCTCGATGTATGAGTCAACCTTTAATAAGAGAAGATCTATAGATATAAGATAGGGTGTTGAATAGATATAGCTTGAGCATCACGAAATACATTCACTTATGCTATTAAATTTGATAGCGACTTATAAAATGAAAGGGGCACATCCCATGAAAAACATCAAGAAACCCTTCGATTTAAAAGGTAAGTCACTGCTAAAAGAGTATGATCTCACAGGTGAAGAATTTGAAGGTCTAATCGATTTTGCTATGACGTTAAAAAAATATAAACAACAAGGTACACCACATCGATATTTAGAGGGTAAGAACATTGCTTTACTCTTCGAAAAGACGTCTACTCGCACGCGTGCCGCATTTACAGTCGCATCTATTGATCTAGGTGCACACCCTGAATTCTTAGGGAAAAATGATATTCAATTAGGTAAAAAAGAATCTGTTGAGGATACTGCTAAAGTTTTAGGAAGAATGTTTGATGGAATTGAATTTAGAGGTTTTTCCCAAAAAACTGTTGAACAATTGGCCGAATTCTCTGGAGTACCGGTATGGAATGGGTTAACTGATGATTGGCATCCTACACAAATGTTAGCTGATTATATGACAATTAAAGAAAATTTTGGATATTTAAAAGGCATCAACCTAGCTTATGTAGGAAACGGACGTAATAATGTTGCACATTCGCTTATGGTGGCGGGTGCGATGCTTGGCGTAAATGTACGTATTTGTACACCCTCATCATTAACACCAAGAGATGTATATTTTAATATTGCTAAAGATCAAGCGTCTAATTATGGAGGTTCAGTTAAGATGACTGATAACATTCATACTGCCGTTAAAGATGCAGATGTTATTTATACTGATGTTTGGGTATCAATGGGTGAAGAAAGTGAATTCGAAACACGTATTCATTTATTAAAAGACTATCAAGTTAATAGAAAAATGTTTAATTTAACCGGTAAAGTAAATACGATATTTTTACATTGTTTACCAGCTTTTCATGATACACAAACAGAATATGGTCAGGATATTTTTGAAAAATATGGCTTAACTGAAATGGAAGTAACAGACGAAATATTTAGAAGTGAGCATTCTAGAGTATTTGACCAAGCTGAAAATCGAATGCACACGATTAAAGCCGTGATGGCAGCAACTTTAGGCTAGATTTACTACAAGAAAAATAAATAGGGATAAGATTACGTGTATGCTTTATTAAATAAACGAATATTTAATCTTGCAAATTGTGTCACATAATAAAAATAACTTTTTTCAAAATCATGTTGAGAGGATGATATAGAACTTCGGTCAATGACTATCAAAGATGTGTCGTTACTCATCTATATCTTTCCGTAATACATCTATATATGTGTATTTTAAAAGACATATACGTTTTCACTCCCTCCTTCTAAAGGAGAAATGAATATGAATGACACAGGAGATAAAAGATTAGGTCGAACATCATTAATCGGTCTTGTTATAGGTTCGATGATTGGTGGCGGTGCTTTCAATATTCAATCTGATATGGGAGGCCACGCTGGAGGATTAGCAATTATAATTGGATGGTTGATTACTGCTATTGGAATGATTTCATTAGCGCTTGTCTTTCAAAACTTAACTAATGAACGATCTGATTTAGATGGTGGTATTTATAGTTATGCTCAAGCGGGTTTTGGTGATTTTATAGGGTTTGCAAGTGCTTGGGGATATTGGTTCTCAGCTTTTTTAGGTAATGTCGCATATGCAACGTTATTAATGTCTTCTATAGGGAACTTCTTTCCAATATTTAAAGGGGGCAACACATTTCCTAGTATCATAGTGGCATCAATATTATTGTGGAGTGTGCACTTTTTAATATTAAAAGGAGTTGAGACGGCTGCTTTAATCAATAGTATTGTGACTATTACAAAATTAATTCCTATCTTATTAGTGATTATATGTATGATTGTAGCCTTTAATTTTAATACATTCAGGATAGGTTTCTTTGGAATGGATGGATATGGATCATTATCATTTCATTTCGCTAATACGATGTCACAAGTTAAAAGTACGATGTTAGTGACAGTTTGGGTGTTTATTGGTATTGAAGGTGCTGTTGTATTCTCCGGAAGAGCTAAAAATAAAAAAGATGTTGGATCTGCCACTGTTATCGGACTTATTTCAGTATTGCTCATTTATTTCTTGCTGACTGTATTAGCACAAGGTATTGTAATTCAAAATCATATTTCTAAACTTGAGGCACCATCAATGGCACAAATTTTAGCTTATATTGTTGGTGATTGGGGAGCAACATTTGTCAATATTGGTCTTATTATTTCAGTATTAGGTGCATGGCTAGGTTGGACATTACTTGCCGGAGAGTTGCCTTTTATTGTAGCTAAAGATGGTTTGTTTCCAAAGTGGTTTGCAAAAGAAAATAAAAATGGGGCACCTATGAACGCCTTATTCATTACTAATGTATTAGTTCAAATATTCCTTATTAGCATGCTATTTACCAAAAGTGCTTATCATTTTGCATTTTCTCTCGCGGCAAGTGCTATACTTTATCCATACATGTTCAGTGCGTTTTATCAGGTGAAATATACAATAGAACACAAGTTAACTGCAACGCCTAAACAATGGACTATAGGAATTCTAGCATCTATTTATGCAATTTGGCTGGTATACGCGTCAGGTATAGATTATTTGTTACTTACCATGTTGCTCTATATTCCGGGGATTATCGTCTATGTAGTTGTTCAAAAAAATAATCAAAAGCGACTTACACAATTTGACTATATTTTCTTTAGTCTTATCGTTATTTTAGCATTGATAGGGTTATTACGATGATGTGATTTATATTTTTAAATGTTATAGATAGTGATCAATCATGAGTTATAAAGGGAGTTTAATCGATAAAAATCAAACAAAGAAAAGTATATAAAATATTTGATATTTAAACTATTGGTATAATAAGAACAGTGGTCCATAGTAAATATTGTCTGTAGTATATACAGAATTCTAATAAATTTTAAATCGGAGAAATTATAGCGTCCCCTTTGACCATAGTCTAAGGCAATAAGGAGTTATTTTTATGACTGGAAATCAAATGTTTTGTAGAGAAAATGAACTTGATGAAAGTTTTAAACAATTAGCATCTTATATCAATATTCCTGTAGGCGTATTACTGCCATTTAAAAGTCAATGTTTTGTGAGACATTACAACAAAGGACAAATTGTCTACTATTCGTCTGATGAAACCACGCATATCTACTTACTCTTAAAAGGTAATATTATGAGAGAAAATTTTAATTTGAATGGTGATGTATATCGATATTTGAATAGAGAAAAAGTGCTCTTTCCTTTAAATAACTTATTTCAAGATAAAGTTCCTAATGAAATGTGTACAGCCCTAACAGATTGTGAAATGATTGGAATACCGAGAGATTTAATAGAATATTTATGTAAAAATCACGAAGAGATTTTTGTGAAATTATTCTCCTTATTAAGCGAAACACAATGTCAACATATTGAATACAATATGGCTTTAACGAGTAAATTAGCTAAAGAACGCGTGACTAAGATTTTACGTTACCTATGTCAAACAGTAGGTTATGATCATGATGAGTTTTATGAAATTAAGCATTTTATGACAATACAGTTATTGAGTGATATGGCAGGAATATCTAGAGAAACGACGAGTCATATCATAAATGAACTTAGAGAAGAAAAAATACTCTTTAAAAACAGTAAAAATTGGTTGGTTAGTAAAGACTTATAATGAGTGCGTATCACTCATACATAATTGAAGACAAACGATGGTCGAATAGGTTTCTATGAAATCATTCACTATCGTTTTTTTATTTCATGATTTATTGCTTTAGAAATATATCATATTTAAAGGTTAGACAATCTATAGTAAATCAACTTGTTTAATATAGAGAATAAAATTTTAGTTCCGCATTGGAAAGTATAGAAATTTATATAATCTATAGTCAAAGTTGCGTTTTTTCTATAAATTGATAAAAAGAATAAGTAAAATAATAGATAATACAGTAGAGGAGTGACACATATGGCTTTAATAACAATGAATTACAATTCACCAACGATAGGAATGCATCAAAATTTAACGATTATTTTACCCGAGGATGTAACATTCTTTGATAGTTCAAGAACAGCGAAACAATTGAAATCAATGTTGTTATTACATGGATTGTCTAGCGATGAAACAACTTACATAAGATATACAAGTATCGAGCGTTATGCAAATGAACATCAACTTGCGATTATAATGCCTAACGTCGATCATAGTGGCTATGCAAATATGGTATATGGACATAGTTACTATGATTACATATTAGAAATTTACGAATACGTACATCAAATTTTACCACTTTCTAGAAAAAGAGAAGATAATTTTATTGCAGGACATTCAATGGGCGGTTATGGAACGATTAAATTTGCGCTAACTCAAAGTGATAAATTTGCTAAAGCTGCACCACTTTCAGCAGTTTTTGAAGCACAGCGACTCATTGATTTGGAATGGATTGATTTCTCTCCACAAGCTATCACCGGAAGAGATACTCAAATTAAAGGTACAGAACTCGATACGTACTACTTACTTGATCAAGCCATCGATGCTAATGTAGATATTCCTGAATTGTTTATCATGTGTGGTAAAGAAGACTTTTTATATCATGATAACCTTCAATTTATTGAGACGTTAAATGAAAAAGGGGTTTCTTATAAGTTTGAAGATGGTCCAGGAGATCATGATTATGCTTATTGGGATAGAGCTATTAAACGTGCGATTGAGTGGTTTGTCCAGTAATGATACAAAGGGTTGAATTTGGATATTTAGGCGGACATCTTATTAAACGAATATAAAAAATTGTTACTCGCCTTAGTATTCTTCTCTTATTGATTTTGTTCGGTGTTACAGTTAATCCAGATGACAGGTAAGACAACTATAGTTATTTATTAAAAACATTATGTTCACATATCATATATTGTTTATTAAAGTTAATAGAGATATGATGAAAATAAATACAAAAGTTTATAAAAGGGGATAAAGTATTAAAAAATGAAAACAGTATCTAAATATTTAGTGTATACCATGATATTATTTACGTTTTTCATAGTTGTTAGTGGATGTACGATTAATCAATCTTTTAGTAATAAACAAAATGCAAATAAAACGATACGTGTTGTTGCTGTAGGTGATAATTTAATTCACCCAGTTGTATATAAAGATGCACAAATTACGGGGAATAGTTTTGATTTTAAACCTATGTATCAACCAGTAAGAAAAGACATTCAAAACGCAGATATTTCTTTTGTTAATCAAGAATCACCATTAGGTGGGGATGATAGGCCTTATTCAGGATTTAAAAACTTTAATACACCGAGTAGTATTGCTCAGGATTTAGTAGATACTGGCTTTAATTTTGTAAACGGTGCAAACAATCATGCCTTAGATCAAGGGGAGCAAGGTGTAAGTAATCATATTCATACTTGGAACAAATTTAAAGATCAAGTTTTGTTCACGGGTGTATATGAATCAGAACAAGCACACCGTCAAATTCCTATTAAAACAATTAAAGGTGTGAAAGTTGCTTTATTAAGTTACACATTTGGTACAAACGATCATCAACCAACTCATGATTATATGGTAGATACGTTTGATGAAAATAAAATTAAGCAAGATGTTAAGAAAGCCAAACAACAAAGTGATGTAGTACTTGTTTCAGCACATTGGGGTAATGAAGGTAAGCATCAGCCTAACGCCACTCAAAAAAAATATGCACAAATTTTCGCTGATGCAGGTGTTGATGTAGTTTTAGGTACACATCCTCATGTGATTCAACCAGTAAAATGGGTTGATGGTAGAGAAGGGAATCGTACACTCGTAGCATATTCTTTAGGAAATTTCTTGAACGGTCAGTCAACAGGGGATGAAAGTAATGATTTATTAGGACGAATAGATTTTAAAATTAGTAAGAAAGATAAACAGTTTCAAGTTCAAGATGTGAAGTGGAGAAGTATGGTGAATTATTACGAATTAACTCAACACCAAAACCAGTTCCTTAAGTCGAACTTTAAAGTGATGATGCTAGATGACTATAATGACAAAGATGCCACTCATCACGGTCGCAATCAAATGGATAGTTCTTCGATGAGCCCAGCACACTTACGTGATATCACACGTTCAGTTATTGATAAACAATATTTAGATAATCGGAGTTTATAGAGAATTCAAGTAAGCCTCACATTAAAGAATGTGCAGGCTTATTTGTATATTTGGAATTTTTAACTCGGAAGTGAAAACAAATTCTAAAACTATAGCAATGGCTAAAGATATGATTAAGTTCATTAAAAAAGCGTCTTAAGAATGATTTATTAGAATCATCAATGTTTGTGATTATTCATACATTTTACTTTTAATCGATATAAAATATAACGTTAAATGAATGTTGTTTCACGGGAAACGTCATTTTTTAAGTTTCAACTTCTATAAAGATATATTTAACACCCGTATAACTAGAGAATCATACGGGTGTTTGAATTGCTTATATTATAGAATTTTAAAAAGATATTAAGATGATTTGTTTTGTGATGCGAATGCTTTAGCTATATTACTTAATTTAGCTGGTGCATCTTCAACAGCCATTTTCACTTCTACAAAGTGCATGCGATCACTATTAGATTTAATGTTTTCGAAGGTGAGCATGAGTTCTTCTGAAGTATTTACATCATGAACTAAAACATTGTCACCACCAAATACAGAAGGTAATGATTTGTAATCCCACATGCGAATGTCATTGTAAGGTTCTTTCATACCATGAATCATTCTCTCAACTGTATAACCATCGTTATTAATTACAAATATCACAGGGTTTAAATGTTGACGAATCATTGTAGATAATGATTGAACAGTTAATTGTAGTGAGCCATCACCAATTAATAAAATGTTTCGACGATATGGATTTGCAATTTGTGTTCCTAACGTTGCTGGTAGCGTATAGCCGATAGAACCCCATAATGGTTGTCCGATAAAAGTATTATCTTTGTACAAGGCTAAGTCATAAGCACCAAAGAAGGATGTACCTTGTTCAGCGATTAAAATATCATCTTGTTGTAAAAAATCTTGCATCATATTGAAATAAGTCTCTTGAGTTAATGGCTGATCACTAAGTTCATAATTATGTGCTTGTGGTCTCTCATATTGTGGGAAATCATTAGTATTTTTGTAGTGAATATACTTATTTAAACCATTTAATATATTTGGTAATGAAAATGCTTCGATGCATGTATCATTAATTTTAAATTCATTATGATTTAGCATAATCACATCATTAATATCAAATTGATATGAGAACCCAGCTGTTGCAGAATCTGTTAATTTAGCACCAATATTCAAAATAGCATCACTTTGATTGACATAATCTTGAATATCTTGTTCTGCTATTGAACCATCAAAGATACCCATATAATAAGGATTTTCTTCATTAAATGCACCTTTACCTAAAGATAACTGAACAACTGGAATTTGAGTTTGATTAACGAATTGTTCGAGTTCTTTATGCAGATGGAAACTATTTATTTCATGGCCTGTAATAATAACAGGTTGTGTTGCCGATTCAAGTTTGTCTTGAACCATATTGATATAAGTTTGAACGTTTTTTTGTGGTTCTACTTCTGCTTTGAATGGCTTTGAAACTTCAATCTCTGTGAGTGCGACATCAATAGGTAAATGAATGTGAACTGGACGACGTTGTTGAATCGCCGCGTTGATTACTCTTGGAATTTCTGTGGTAGCATTATCAGGTGTAATATAAGCTTGCGCTGTTGTAATAGGCTCAAACATTTTTCTATAATCATCAAAAGTTCCTTCGCCAAGGGAATGGTGAACGTATTTGCCTTCTTGTTCTACAGCTCGAGTAGGTGCCCCAGTGATGGCAATAACTGGCACACGCTCAGCATAAGATCCAGCGATTCCGTTGACAGCACTTAATTCACCCACTCCAAATGTTGTTACCATTGCACCGATGCCATTAATACGTGCATATCCGTCAGCGGCATAACTTGCATTAAGTTCATTTGTATTACCAATCCATTTAATATGATTATGTGCAATAATATCATCTAAAAAGGCTAGATTAAAATCTCCTGGGACACCAAAAACTTTGTCAGCACCTGCTGAATAAACCGCGTCCATTAAATATTGTCCTACGCGTTGTTTCATATATAATTCCACCTTTGATTTCTTTTATCTTACAAGTATCATAGTAACGTCAATCCGATATAAAGTCAACTAAGTTGACCTATTAAAAATTTGAACAGTTTCTGAAATATATGACTATCAGTCAAAAGTTTATTATAATAACGATATTGAATAAAAAAAGGATAGTGTTAAATGTCTAAAAATAAAAATGATTACGAACATATGCTGTTTTACTTCGCGTATAAGACTTTTATTACTACAGCGGATGAAATTATTGAGCAATATGGCATGAGTCGCCAACATCATCGATTCTTATTTTTCATTAATAAATTACCGGGTATAACAATTAAAGAACTTTTGATTACGCTTGAAATATCTAAACAAGGATCGCATGCAACGTTACGTAAATTAAAAGAAGAAGGTTTAATTATTGAACAAACATCTAAGCAGGATAGACGAGTAAAAAAACTTTTTACCACTGAAGCGGGTGATGATTTAATAGGTAAGTTAAACCAAGCACAAGATGAATTAATTCAACAGACACTACAAAAAGTAGGCCATGATTGGTACGCGATGATGGAAGAACTAGCTAATTATCGTGAAGGCTTCAAAACAATTGAACATTTGAAAGAAGATTAACAAAGATGTTGGAACATAAAGGTCTTAGACGAAGAAAAAGACAATTTCTATATTTATTCAATAGAAATTGTCTTTTTTATTGTATAAAGAAAACCATGCGCTATGCGTATGGTTCAGAAAAGGTTTTACCGTTATCTAAAAAAACATCTCATCATGCTAGAATATATATTGGTCAGCCGACCAAAATATTCAACACGAGGAGATGCTATTTAATTTCATCTGACACAAACAGTTTAGCACATACAAAATGGAATTGTAAGTATCACATAGTCTTTGCACCAAAATATAGAAGACAAGTGATATATGGAAAAATCAAAAGAGATATTGGAGTTATTTTACGTCAACTATGTGAAAGAAAAGGCGTAGAAATAATAGAAGCAGAAGCATGTAAAGATCATATTCATATGTTAGTTAGTATTCCACCTAAATTAGGAGTATCATCAGTTGTTGGATATTTAAAAGGTAAAAGTAATTTAATGATTTTTGATAGACATGCTATTTTAAAATATAGATATGGAAATAGAAAGTTTTGGTGTAAAGAATTTTATGTAGATACAGTAGGTAGAAATAAAAAGGTAATTGAAAATTACATTCGTAATCAATTACAAGAAGATATCGTTGCAGATCAAATTTCAATGGAAGAATACCTAGATCCTTTTACAGGAGAAGAAATTAAAAAAAGACGAAAAAAAACAGTACCCCTTTAGGGATGCTGGGAAAGTAGTGCAGTTGGCTGATCTATCAGTGCCCTTTTAGGGCTGGCCCGTAAGAAAGGCTTATAGCCGTAGAACAAACCACCCGTTCATACGGGTGGTTTTGATTACAACGAGTAATAAATTTTAATTTTACTACTAAATACATATAAAATATTTTAGAGAGAAAGCCAACATCGAATATACAACACCGCATGGACATGTATATCGAACGGTTCACAGAAGTATATGCGTATGACCTATCACTTCAAGATGGCGGACGTAATTCATATGCGCAACGAACAGTAGGAATAGAAGACCGATTACCAGATGATGACGGCGGTCATTTAATTGCGCACGCATTCGGAGGTTCTATATACTTTAACAGTCGTTTGCTATAAAAAAGTGTATTAATCGTATATTAATGGGAAGAGGAATATAAAAAAAGGGAGATTGTATTTTCTCTCTTTCTTGCTTTATTATTAAAATATCATAATAGGTTATTATCATTTATTTTAGGAGGCATTGAAGAAAAGTTTATAAAACCAAAACAATATCGTAATTCTATAAACTGTTAGCCTTATTAAATTAATCTCTTTCGCAATTTTACTAATTGCTTGGCCTTCTTCTAACATTTCTAAAACACGATGATAAATAATACGTTTTTGAGGATCTTTACAATTCGGCGAATAAAGTAATGAACGGCCTTTATATAGCCCTTTGTCTTTTGTGACTTTAATACATTGTGCTTGTCTACGTTTACTTTCATTTCGTTCTTGTTCTGAAACCATTGCTCATATATGAATGAATAGATTTTTCATAAATTTATCTAATAATGAATTGCCAATCTCATCATTCATCATAGGTATGCTAGTAATCATTAATTAAACTTATTTGTCTTTTAAATAATTAACTGTCTTGATTACTTCATCGTAATTAAGGCCTAAACGATCAAATGACTACACTACAACCTCATCTTCCACCCTCACAAAACTAGGAAATATTTGAAATAACAATCTATTTTTAATAGGTTCCTCAGACTGTTTTTCTGTAAATGTTTTTCGCACCAAACGTTTTCAAATTATCCAGTTGTCTTTTTAAATTTTGATCCATGGATAATACCCTCACATAGCCAACATTTATTTTCATACCATAATTAATATACACCCAAATCATACGTTTGAGTCATTATAAATTCAACTACAATATCAGTAAGATTAGGGTATATCCATAATTTGACAAATTATTTGCGTTTGTTATCAGAGTTAGCACTATTTAACATAAAATCAATTTTCTTGATAATAGAGTTTAACAAATTTAGCGTATTTTCTATGTTCAAACTTTTCATGATGGTTTTAAAATCTCCTTTTTCACTTAGTTCATTTATAGAAATATAAGGGATATCTTTCATATCACTACTTCCGTATATTCCCATTTTCTTTTGTATATTTTCTACTTGTTTTCCATAATACATTTTAGGAGTTGAAAATGTTAAAATTTTTGGATTTCCTGGCGGATGGTATAAAACATTATTACTTATTTTGGAATCAATTTTTTTATAAAACTGGCTAATATTCGGATATTGACATAAAGAGATTTCCATTGTCTTCGAAAACATCATTCTTTTATAGTCTTCAGAAAGCCCTTCATCAAAATCTTTAAACATCATATGTATTATATAGTTTCCATTTTCTATAATACTTAAAACCTCCTTTAGATTAGCATGTAATTCAAAAATATTATCTAATTTCGAATTTTTAGTATCTATAGAAACCTTAATAAAATCTTCTGTATCTATTATTAAGTTTTTTAAAATCTCCTCAAATTTTTTGTTATTAATAGATGTAATATAGTAAGATAAACATTCAATATTTTTCAAATAATTTTCTCTATCTCCTTTTCCAAAAGTTAGTCTTTCAATAGTATTTTCAAATCTTCTCACATTATCTTCTATATATTTTTATTAATTCTAATTTTTTGAACGTAAAGTTTTCTGATGTTAATATTCACATTTTTCTTTTCATCATTTAACTTTTTTAATTGAAAAGCTGAAATAATAGTAGCACAGCCCGTTACTACTAATGTAACAATTGAAACTATTAGCATTGTAATTTCCATGTTATTTACCTCACATTTTATATAAAATATATTTCTATTATATTTTACTACGCTAATTAACACTATAGCTTTTGCATTCCTCTACTAACCAGTGTTATAATATGATTAACAAGAATATCTGCATTTAATGCACCAAACCCCTCACTACTGAGAATAGTGAGGGGTTTTTTTGGTGTGGCTTAGTCGCCTATTTTACTTATCATCACGTTTGCGAAGCCAATACGCAAAGAATGTGACAATGCAACCACTTGCTGCCGTGGTCATGATGTGAACAAGAATATCTGTCATTTTCTGCACCTCCTCTCTGCGTCTAAATTGACGCCTGAGAGATAGGCGACTCTATTAATATACCATCTGTGAATATACAAACATATCTACTTCCGATAAGTTATTTTATGTAATGATAGTGAGGTTTATTTCTTTGATATTCAGAGACAAAAGAGATACTTTATAAGTACTCAAATCTCTGAGTCGCTATTTTTCTTAATATTAAGCACCGTTAATAAAAACTCTATTTCCCTTTGACTTTACTTATAGCTCGAGCTGACACTCGAGTGAAGCCCCAAATAGCCTTCATAATTTCCAAAATAGGTTCTACACCCAATATTCTATGACTATAGTTTTTCATTTCTAGTTAAGAAAGGTTTTAATGAGTTTGAATTTTAAAGTATTCCTAATTATCATTTTTCATGATTTTCTTATTTGTTATGAACCCGGTTTTATGTATAGACCTCTCAAAGAACATGCTGAACAATCATCACATTTTTTTATATTAAAATCACATTTAAAGCCATTTCTACCATTTCGATTTACATATCATTAAAATCTATTCTTTTACTATTACGACATATAGATTAGTTAAGATCACAATTGGGTTTCGTTCCAAAAATTTTATTAACATATCACGATATATTTTTGAGTAGTTCTAACATAACTTCCCATTGATAGCGTAAGCTTTTAAGTTGAAGGTTGTTATAATTTTATACGCAAGCCCTCTGTTAATTTAATTTGGTGGTATTTATTAAATTATATGAAGGTGTCTTATTTTTTAAGTATTTAAAAGCGAAATTGCATGTTAATACGTAGTATTTATGCCGAGACTCCTAAGCAAGTAGTGCTAATTGTTGAAAGAGATTGAGATGGCACACTAGAAAAGTGGGTTATTCAATATGAAATATTGCATAAATAGAGAATGGCAGTAAGATAACTTTCAATTGAAAATATCTTATTGCTTTTTTAAGGATTTGTATCTTAAACTCTTTGTTTTTGTTTGAAAAATTTTTTAGTGAAAATATTTAGTAATATCAATATTTTAAAAATATTGATATGATAAAAAACATTCCACAACTTAATAAAAAATATTGATTTTTTGCACAAATAAGTTAGTATAATTTTTATATTAATAATTCATAAGGAGAATTGATA
This sequence comes from Staphylococcus sp. HMSC068G11, assembly GCF_001815825.1. Taxonomy (NCBI): domain Bacteria; kingdom Bacillati; phylum Bacillota; class Bacilli; order Caryophanales; family Staphylococcaceae; genus Staphylococcus; species Staphylococcus sp. HMSC068G11. The sequence continues at coordinate 87,925 of NZ_KV822067.1, read as the reverse complement.
TGAAAGTCAAAAGTATTTCACGGTTCTTTTCAATGAAGAAAGTGACGCTAAGTTTCGTTACCGTATTTATTGGAGTAGGGACAATAGGTTCATTTAATCAGTATGCTGATGCAAGTACGAAAACGCAACAAACACATGTAACTAAGACATCTCCAACTCAAAAGACGACGTCCAATTTTAAACGTTCAGTTAAAGATACGGTTGTTAAATCTAGAGCTACATCAACAAAAAGAGCTATATCACCCAAAACGTCATCAACTAAAAAAACTACAACAGCCAAAAAATCTACAACATTAAATAAAACGCGTACAACAACCAAGACTCAGCCTACCATTCGTAAGAGTTCAACAACTTCAACACGTTCAAAAACAATGCCTACTTCTGTGAAACGCACAACTTCTCATAAAGCAACTACTGTGTCGCCAACTTCTAAAGCTAAAATATCAACAAAAACACAACAATCAACTAAAAGTCATGCAACTTCTGTTAAGAAAAACACTACACAACTAAGTAAAACAAAATCACCGTCAGTATCAACAAAATCTAAAATAGTTCAATCCTCGACGACAAAGGCACAACCTACTTTAACGACTCAAGTTAGTACAACTACTAAAGCAAAACAACTTTCAACGTCACCTACTTCTAAAATCAATAGTAGTAAAGAATTAGTGGGAGTGGCACCTGCTGAACGTAAAACAGATAAATATCAATCGATGACACAGTTAGAAAAAGAAACAACTGAAGGTGTAGATTGGAGAAAAGATACAAAAAACACAGGGAATCAAGTACTCATTGTGGCTCCACATGGTGGAAGTATTGAACAAGGTACAACAGAATTAACTAAAGCATTAGCGGATAAAGGTAATTATGATTATTATTCATTTGAAGGCATTCGACCTAAAAATAACTCTGAATTACATGTTACGTCTACACATTATGATGATCCGACATTAAATCAAATGATAAAAAACCGTACTGCAACTGTTTCAATTCATGGCGCATCAGGTACTGAGGAGATTATCTATCTTGGCGGGCCTCGTTCAGATTTGAGAAATGCTATAGAGAAGCAACTTGTTGGACGTGGATTTACTGTTAAAGTTCCACCAGAGTATCTAGGTGGTCAAAATAATAAAAACTTTATTAATAGAGAAGACAATAACACTGGCGTTCAGTTAGAATTAACGACTGCTTTAAGAAAAGCATTCTTTAAAAATGGAGATACTAGTACAAAAAATCGTACCAACAAAGAAAATTGGACACCAACAATGGAGGCATTTATTAATGCATTGTATGAAGGTATCAATCAAACGTATTCATAAAATATTTTTAATAAATGATAAACAACAATATCTTACTTAAAAAATCTTGATAAGAAACAGATGTTTTAAGATTATGTTATATTTTATAGTTCTTAATCTATGGTAAGAGTAACAATTTGATTTAAAATAGTATTTTCTATGTTGATTACATTCAAATGATTTTGCGGTACGTATTTACGGTATATATAATTTGTAGTGAAATGGTATAAGAATAAATCGTAACTTAAGTTGTAAAATAAATCTATGTAGTTTCAAAATTAATAATGAATTTTAGAAAATAAGGAAAAAATTACGTTAATTTGAAATTCAAGTTTTTAAAAACAACTATAAAACGTGTATAATAGTAACTAACTATTGAACAATTTGTTTGTTCAAGAACCGCATCTTTGAAAGGAGTGTTATTAAGATGAAAAAATTAGCAGTTATTTTAGCATTAGCTGGTGCAGCGTTCTATGGTTTCAAAAAATACCAAAATCATGTAAACCAAGCTCCAAACATTGAATATTAAGATTCACTAATGATAATTATATGAAGACACGACTAGGTCGATTGCGATTATGTCGTGTCTTTTTTTAATTTTAAAATTCAAAATTATTTTAATTATATATAAAGTAGATAAAATTCCAAATATTAAGTATAATATCTTTCGCGAGTTCTACATATTAAAGATGAAATAATTTAATGTATTTGGGAAGTGAGATATTAAATGAAGATTAACATATTTGGATATAATATCTTCGCCAAGGGCGGAACATCAAGAAGTAATATTAACTTAGTGAAAAGCTTATTAGAAATTGGACATGAGGTACACTACTTTAATTATAAGAACTATAATAAAAGTGATATCACAAAACTAATTATTTACGAAGGTTTGAGCACAAAGCATCTTCATATTCATCAATTTAATAGTGGAAAAGAACTTGCTCATGGAGACCTACTTATAATTACTAGAGAAACCTTTTTTCATCATGCATATCTAGTTAAAAAATTAAATAGCAAGATTAAGATTGTTGGTGAAATACATGGTCCATTGGAATATATTAATGAGAATATAGATTTAGCATTAGACTGTATTGATTGTGTTCGAGTGAGTACAGCTAGAATCAAAAATGAGTTTATAGCTAAATATGACTATCATCGGGTTTTTAATCAATACGTAAATGCACAACATATCGATTTAAAATCAGAGCCAATAAATACTAAACGAAATTTTTTAATTAAAGCACGTTTTGAGGACGAAGTTAAAGATATTTCATATATTATTAAATTGTTTAATTACATCATTAAAAACCAAATTGTTGACGATGCTCAACTTTATTTAATAGGCTATGGTCCTTCAGAAATGTTTTACAAAAATTTGATAAATTACTATCATCTTAATGATTATATTCATATTAATGAAAAAGAACCGCAGAGTTATGTTTATATATCTAGTTCACCATATGAAACGCTCGGCTATTCTATATTAGAAACGATTGCACAGGGGAATAAAGCTCTAGTTTACTATGGTGATGATAACGTGTTAAAGGATATCTATGCACCATATGAAGCGATACGTTTTTTAACCAAAGATATGATTAAAGATAGTAAAATAATTAAAGACTTTCTAGACTATAAATATAGTCACTGTGATCGACAAAAAGATTATCGACAGTTGGAAAGTACGTTTAAATGCATTAACTATGGACAGGAATTTTTAAATCATGTTGAAACTTTTTCTTCATCTCAACATGTAAAAGTGAAGAAAATTCATCAACATCTCGGTAGTGAAAAACAAATAGATATAGCAAGTCGTTTAAAAGAGAGTCGTTGGATGAATTTAATTAGAAAAAATAAATATTTATTTAATAAATGTAAAACGTACTATGAAAAAAGAAAGCATATGAGCTATATCAAAAATTTAAATCAAATACCTGTAGACGACGACTCAATATTTATAGAGTCTTTCCATGGTAAGAATTTCAGTGGAGATCCTAAATATATTGCTCTCGCTATTAAAAGACAGTATGCTCATAAAAAAATATATGTGAGTTCAACCAATTCACTTGTCGATATGGAAATCAAACGTTACGGTTTTACACCTGTTCGATTTGGAAGCGAGAAATATATTAAAACGTTTAGAAAGTGTAAGTATGTTTTTATCAATGGTAACTCATGGGATAAAGTGTACAAGTCTTCAGATCAGATATTTATTCAAACGTGGCACGGTTTTCCATTAAAGAAAATGGTTAATGATTTAAATGAACAGCATGAAAGACAACAACAACTAGAGGCATTCATACCACGCATGAAAAAATGGGATTATATTTTGACATCATCAGATATTAATACGACGTTGTTAGAATTAGCCTTTATGCTAAATAAAAATCCAAATCTTAAAGTTCTAGAATACGGCGCACCTAAGAATGAATATTTAATAAATAATAATAATTTACAAGAGCGCCAGCAGTTACAGCTTAAATATATGTATAAGATAGATGATGATAAAAAATATATATTATATTGTCCCACTTGGAGGGGAAATCAAAGAAAAGAAGTCACTCAGATTAATTTAAAAGATTTACTTAAATATTTACCAGAGAATTACGAGATTATTGTGAAACTTCATCCTAATGAAAGTCATTTAAGAACTAGATATAATCAAATAGATAATCGAATTCACTGTTACTTCAATGAACTTGTTGATATTCAAGAACTGTATATTCTGAGTGCATGTATGATTACAGATTACTCGTCGACCATTTTTGACTATATACATTTAAACAAGCCGGTGTTTATTCTTCAAGAAGACGAGCAACAATATAAACAAAGTGTTGGTTTTTATTTTGATTTGTTTGAAGTGGGTGATTTTCTTAAAGCCTCTTTAAATGAACGCATATTAGCTAAACAAATTTGTAGCACTGATTATATAAATTATTCAAAAGTGGTTCATCGTTTGATGAGACAAGATAGTTCGAAAAGCAGTGAAAAGTTAATGACCAAAATTCTTGGGGAACCAGAATATCCAAGTTCATCAAACTGTAAACAACAGATTTCTTAAAGAAAGTTGTTATTTACTGGGAAATAATATAAGTATGGGTACTTTGAGACAAGAATCATGTGAATCTTGTCTCAGTTTCATATTTTTGAGTAAACATTTAACATATAGCAATGATAACCAATACAAATTTAATAAGTATACAATCTAACTATTTTTATAGAACATTAAAACACATTCTAGGGGGAGTATATGTCTAAAATTTTACTAACGGGTGCATCAGGTTATATTGGTAGCCATCTCAAGAATAAATTAAAAAAAGATCATGAAGTGATAGCTATATCCAGAAATACTCATAATAAAACGGATGAAGAAAATGTCACGTGGAAGTCAGCAGACTTATTTGATTTGGACGAAATTACAAAAGTAATGAAAGATGTAGATACAGCGATTTATTTAGTACACTCTATGATGCCATCAGCAAAATTAACGCAGGCTAGCTTTGAAGATATGGATGCATTGTTAGCGGATAATTTTGCGCGTGCAGCTCAAAAGCAGGGTGTTAAGCATATTGTCTACATGAGTGGTTTAATACCAGAAAATGATGAGCTATCTGCGCATTTAAGAAGTCGACTTGAATGTGAAAAAATTCTTGGTGATTACGGTATACCAGTTAGCACATTACATGCAGGTTTAATTATAGGTGCAAAAGGAAGTTCTTATCCAATTCTTAAAAGACTAGTTGAGAGATTGCCAGCAATGGTTTTGCCTAGTTGGGCTTACAATAAAATTACACCTGTTGCCATTGACGATGTGATAGATGGTTTAGCAGCATTGGTGAATCGAACACCCAAAGATAACGAAGCAATTGATATCACAGGTCCTGAAGTGATGAATTATAAAACGCTGATACAGCGCACAGCTAACGTACTTGATAAGCGACTACCTATGCTTGATTTACCTATTATACCCATTATCGTAAGTAGTTATTGGGTACAACTGATTTCAAATGTACCGAAAGAAATGGTATATCCATTAATGAATAGTTTGATTCACGATATGGTACCACATCGAAAACGCGTTGTGTCTAACTTGTCCGTAGGAAATATCACCTTTGAAGATAGTGTGAAAAGAGCACTAAGAGAAGAACAAAAGACTTCTAAGAAAAAGTCGGATTCGAAAAATTCTCAATCATTTGGGCGTATGCATCAAGAAATTAAGGATGTACGAGCCATTACACGGTTTAAAATTCCGGAAGGTTATTCAATTAAAGATGTGACTAAAGAATATGCAAAATTCATCAATAATATCACACTACATCTCGTTAAAGGTACGATAAATGAACGAGAATTTAATATGAATTGGCCCTTCATTAATAAATGTATTTTAAAAATGGAACGTGATGAAGCTGACTCTACAGAAGATATGGTGGTATATAATATTGTGGGTGGCGATTTAGCACATTCAAATGATGGTGGAAATGCACGCTTTGAATTCCGAAGAATAAGAAACACCAATGATGGTATTATTGCTTTACAAGAATATGAACCTACATTACCTTGGGTAGTATATAAACTAACTCAAGCTAAAGCACACAAGACTGTTATGAATATTTTTAAAAATAAGATGGCACGTTTAGCACAGCAAAAAAATGTGAAAGATGAAAAGAATATGTCTAATCGTGTAACAATTGGAGTAACAGTAGCATCAACGTTCGTTATTGGAAGCGCAGTAGGGTTCCAACTTTTTAAAAAGCATCAAATCAAAAAGAACACAATGTCGAATGCAGAATTATAAGCGATTTATATTTAATAGTTATTGCATCTTATGTATATAAAATATATTATGTACATGATAAAGGGACAGTGGTCATAACGACGACTGCCCCTTTCTTATTATATTAAATTTAAACTTTATAACTAATTTTGATTTGATGTTACATTGTTTCCGAAAAAGTCAAATATGTTTTTAGCGCTTTGGGTATTTTCCATATTCCCTTTGAATTTATTAGAACCTGGCCCATATGCATATGTGTTAACATCTACACCTGTATGGCCATTGGTTGTCCAACCTGTGTGTGAAGCATCGTTAATTGGTTTTTGAATTGCATTTTGTAATTTTGTTGTTTGTTCTACAACTTTTTCGTCTTTGTCATCTTTACCTTCTTTTTGTAGTTTGTGAAGGTCGTCTGCTGCTTTTTTGACTTTATCGAGTTGTTTGTTTGGAAAATCAATGCCGTATCCATCTTTAATTACTTTTTCAGGATCTTTTCCATCAGCGATTTGTTTTGTCATATACATTCCAGAATGTTTCATCTTGTGAATAGCCTCTGGATTCCATTTATAATCTTTACCTTTTGCGGTTGATAGACCACCAGTTGAGTGGTCTGCAGTTGCTACAACAAGTGTATCTTTATGTGTCTTTGCATAATTAATAGCATTATCAAAAGCTGTTTCGAAACCAGACATTTCAGACATCACACCAGTGATATCATTAGGGTGGGCAGCTTTATCAATTGAGGCACCCTCAACCATTAAAAAGAATCCCTTATTATTTTTACTTAATTTATTTAGTGCACTGTTTTGCATGTCTACTAGCAACGGATTAGATTGAGGTGCATCTATTTGTAATGGCATATCTTTTTCTGAGAAAGTACCTAAGACTTGCTTACTTTGTGATTGATTTAATTCATCTTTATTAGAAACGATATCATAACCGTCTTTTTTGAATTTTTTCGCTAAATTTTTATTTTCTTTACCGAAGTATTTTGCTCCGCCACCTAACATCACATCGATTTTATGTTTGCCATTTATTTTATCATTATAAAATTGCTGTGCAATTTCATCTTTTTTATCGCGTGAATCTATATGAGCAGCATATACAGCAGGTGTTGCATCAGTAAGTTCAGCAGTAGTTACTAAGCCAGTTGATTTTCCTTGTTCTTTAGCTTGTTCTAGCACAGATTTAATTGGTTTTTTATTTGTATCAACACTAATTGCACCGTTATATGTTTTGTGACCGGTACTAAAAGCTGTTCCTCCAGCAGCAGAGTCTGTAACATTTTCTTTAGGATCATTAGAATAAGTACGATTTGTTCCTTTTAGATATTTATCAAAAGCGGTTGGAGTCATTTTCTTAGCACCAGGCTTATTTTTATAATAGCGATATGCAGTGTTAAAAGAAGGTCCCATACCATCGCCAACCATGAAGATGACATTTTTTGGATTTTTTGTGTTGCCGAAAGCAATGGCTTCGTTTTGTGTTTGCTTAGTTTGAGCACCTTGTTCTGAGCTACCTGAAGCATAGGATACGTTCACTGTACTTAAAACGGATGCTACTACGATTGATGAAACAAGCGTCGTCTTGCCCATTTTATTCATAAATTTCATAAATAAATTGCCTCCCAATATGTATGATAATTTAAGTATAGAAGACAAACTTTGATTGAGAGTTAGTTTTTAGTAAATATAATGTAAAGTAATATTATTTTTACATATTATAAAATTTCATCACTTAAATAAAATGTATGGCTCTATCTTCGATGCCCTTTATATCTCTCAAAGTGATAATATTGTTAAAATAATAGCATCATGTCAATGTATTTCTTATTAATAAACATGTAAAATAATCTATAATAGGTATCATAATTATTGGAAGCTAGAGATCCTAAGAGAAGGTGAGACAATGATATTCGTAATGTTATCTCCAATATTAATTATTTTGTTTATTGTACTAAGCGTATTAGAAGAAAAACGTAGAAAGAAAAATTCAAAAGATCAAAATTCGAATCATGTAGAACAGCAACAACATGATTATATCGACAAAGAACAATAGCAAAATAAAAATTCAGATGATGATAAATAAGAGTGAAAAGATAGTGAAAGGTGAACATATATGAAGATTTTCATTGTAGAAGACGATTTAGTGATTGCTGAAAGTTTAGCTAATGAGCTATCTAAATGGAATTATGAGGTTCATGTGGTTGACAATTTTGAAAAGATAATGGAAGATTTTCGCAGAGTAGAACCACAACTCGTATTATTAGATATCAATCTACCAACACTTAATGGCTTCCATTGGTGCCAAGAAATACGAAAAGTATCTCATGTGCCTATTATGTTTATTAGTTCAAGAACAGATAATATGGATCAAATTCTGGCTATCCAAATGGGTGGCGATGATTTTATCGAGAAACCATTTAACTTGTCTTTAACAGTAGCTAAAATTCAGGCACTATTGCGTCGCACTTATGATTTATCTATAGCTCGTGATGAAATAGCTGTTAAAGGTTGTAAACTAATTGTTGATGAGGCGAAGCTTAGCAAGGATAATGAACATGTTCAACTTTCCTTAACAGAGCTACAGATATTAAAATTGTTATTTCAAAATGAAAATAAGTATGTAAGTCGTACAGCTTTAATTGAGAAATGTTGGGAGTCTGAGAATTTTATTGATGACAATACGCTAGCAGTAAATATGACGAGATTACGAAAAAAATTACTTTCTATCGGTGTCGATAATTTAATTGAGACAAAGAAAAATGTAGGATACAGGGTTTGAGACATATGAAGTTTGCATATATTCAATCGATTCGTAATGAGATTTCAATTATTTTAATAATTCTATTATTTTTTGCACTTATATTTTATGTATTTTCTTTACCATTTGATGCATACATACTAGCAATCAGTATCATATTACTATTGATGTGTGTACGTTGGTGGATAAAGTATTTAAGTTTTAAAAAGAACGAACATCTTAAAGATAAAGTGGCATATTTAGAATATGAGTTAGCACATGTTAAGAATCAGCAAATTGAATATCGTAATGATGTTGAAAGTTATTTTTTAACATGGGTACATCAAATTAAAACACCTATTACTGCCTCACAATTACTTTTGGAGAGAAACGAGGAGAATGTAGTTAATCGTGTTAGACAAGAAATTGTGCACATTGATAATTACACAAGCCTCGCATTAAGTTATTTAAAATTATTAAATGAAGAGTCAGATATGACAATTACCAAAGTGACAGTTGATGATTTGATTCGCCCGTTGATTTTAAAATATAGAATTCAGTTTATTGAACAAAAGACGCAAATCCATTATGAAAAAAGTGAGGACATCATTTTAACCGATACACAATGGGCTTCTATAATGATAGAGCAACTTTTAAATAATGCTTTAAAATATGCTAAAGGTAAAGATATATGGATAGATTTTGATGTTGTCAATCAAACTTTACAGATTAAAGATAATGGTATTGGGATTAGTAAAGCAGATATTCCTAAAATTTTTGATAAAGGATACTCAGGATTTAACGGTAGATTGAATGAACAATCAACTGGTATAGGTTTATTTATAGTGCAACACATTGCAAATCATTTAAATATACAAGTAACTGTACAATCAGAGTTGAATCAGGGGACAGTATTTTTTATACATTTTACTAAAGAAAAATAATAAACTTTCAAAATTGTAAGTTTGCCAATGATATTTGTAAGATATTATGAATGTTATTGGCATTCTTTTTATTTTATGATGTAGTAGAAAGGGAGAAAGGAGTTTGCATAGTGTTATTAGAGGTTAAAAATGTAAAAAAAGTCTATGGCAGAGGTATGAACACGACAACGGCTTTAAATCAAATGAACCTTGAAATTGATGAAAATGAATTTGTAGCAATCATGGGCGAGTCAGGTTCAGGTAAATCTACATTACTCAATTTAATTGCTACTTTTGATCGTACAACTGAAGGATTAATAAAGTTAGACGGGTTGCCGCTTAATCAATTGAAGAATAAAGACATTGCACGCTTTCGCAGAGAAATGATGGGATTTGTGTTTCAAGATTTTAATGTGTTGAATACGATGTCGAACAAAGATAATATTTTGATGCCTCTTGTACTTGCAAATGAACGTCCGAAAATAATGCAAAAACGCTTAACGGAAATAAGTGAACAATTAGGAATTGAAGACTTGCTTGAAAAATATCCGTCTGAAATATCTGGGGGACAAAGACAACGGATAGCTATAGCCCGTGCGTTGATAGCACGACCTAAATTATTATTAGCTGATGAACCCACTGGTGCACTTGATTCAAAAACCTCTAAAAACCTTATGTGTTTATTTCGAAAAATTAATCAAAAGCATCAAACTATATTAATGGTGACACATTCAAATATTGACGCGTCATATGCGAACCGTGTCATCTTTATCAAAGATGGTCGTTTATATCATGAGATTTATCGTGGTGAAGAATCGCAAACAGATTATCAAAAGCGTATTGCCGATAATTTGGCCATATTGAATGGAGTAGGTGACTAATATGACTTTCAAGATTTTGTGGAAAATGATTAAACAAAATTTTGTTAATCAACGTCATATCATTGTTCCGTTTATTAGCGTAATAAGTATTTTATTCGGTATTGAATACATATTGTTATCGTTAACCACTAACATGTATTTTAATGAGCATCATCCTGAATTAAAAATATCTGCGATGATTGGAATAGTGTTTCTGACGATGTTATTATTCATATTTTTAATTTATGCAAATCACTTTGTTATGAATCGTAGGAAAAAGGAATTTGCCTTAAATATGGTTCTTGGCATGGAGAAAAAACATCTAAGACTCATCATCTTGATTGAACTTCTCATTCAATTTATTATATCTGCAATATTGAGCATTGTTGGAGGTTACTTATTTGGTGAGCTCTTTTTTATGTTATTTAATAAACTAGTTAATACGCATCAACCTCAGTTGTCAGATTATCCATTTGATGTTTTGTCAATGAAAATCACATTAACCATGCTATTCAGTTTGATGATTATACTGTTTGTTATTAACAATTTTAAAATATCATTTAAAAACTCCTTGCAGTTACTGCTTAAAAATAAAAGTAAGACACATGAAAAGTCCCGTGTACTGTTAATAATATTTTTAATTTTAGGATTAATTTTTATAGGAATTGGCTATTATTTAGCTATAAAACCTAACACGGCTATCGGTTCCTTGGGGATTCTATTTTTTGCGATTTTGTCAACGCTTATCGGTACCTATTTGCTTTTTGTTAGCTTAGGGTCAATAGTTTTAGAAATGTTACAAAAATTAGATCATTATTATTATAAACCCAATCATTTTTTCTTTATTGCAGGACTCAAATCACGCGTAAAATCTAGTGCGATTGGTTTAGCTACGATTTCATTTATGTGTACATTTCTGATTGTTACGTTAAGTATGACAGTCTCAACTTATAGAAATATGGATCACAGGTTTGAATTTGCATTTAAAAATGATTACGCAGGTTATTATATTGGTGATTTTCATAAAAATAGCAAAATTCAACGTAAGATAGAAAATTTAAAAAAAGATATTCGCCAAGAAGTTCCAACTGGTCAATTTAAAATTTATGCACGAGGTATGGTGGGAGCTGAATTGCAGGGAGGCTTAAAACATAAAAAGCTAAAAAGACAAACTGTATCGAGTGGTTTATTTAATTTTGGAAATAAGCGAAAATTCAACTCCTTTATTTCTATATATAATAAAAGTGATTACAATAAAAACAATAAAAAAATAAAATTAAATGATGATGAAATTGCAATTAGTACAAGTGTGTCATTATTTAAAAAAATGAAAACGCTCAATATATTCGGGAAAACATACAGAGTTAAATATATTGAGTCTACAAATATGGATAACTTACTCTATGCAGATGGTATAACTTTAATTGTGAATCAACAACAACTGATGGATCGTATTGTTAATGAATATCGTAATCATAATGATGAAAATTTAGTCATCACTCCTAATCAAGTCCAAACTGCCGTTGAATTTAATGTATTAAAAGAAAAGGATAAGTTGAATCATCGTATTAAGAAAATAGGGGTTCAACATGATATTGAATTTCAAGTGAAAAAACAAAATCTATTGATGTGGAAACAAGTCAACTCAAGTTTAGTTTTTGTTGGAAGTGTTGTATCTCTAGTTTTATTGATAGGTATATTTCTTATGATGTATTATAAACAAGTTTCAGAAGGACATGAAGATAGAGATGCATATATAACGATGAAACAACTTGGATTAGATGAAAATTTAATCAAAAAAACAATTAATAAACAAGTAATATGGGTATTTCTCATTCCTGTAATTGTTGCAATTATACATACGTTAGCTGCTTTTCGCATCATATACTCTGTATTAGGAATCGTTGGTCAATATGACTTGGGACTATATGCTACAAGTTATGTAGGTGTGATAGTTGTATTTATTATTTTTTATTCAATGATGTACTGGATTACTTCTAGAATTTATTATACGATGATAAACGGTAAGCATTAATATTTATATATTTTAAGAAAGATAAATTACAATATATCTAATTTAATGCATATGTTTAAAAAAATTAGGGAATTAAATGAATAGGTGAAAAGGAGGAACAAGAATGATACAACGTAAAGGTGAATTAATACTTTCATGGATTGGCAATGGATTACATCTGTTGTATGTATTTTTAATAGGCATATTTTTCATAATGACACAAACAAGTGATTTTAAAAATGGAATGATTCAAGGATTTATAGAAGAAAATCCAGGGGAATATGATTTAGCATACCAAACTTATAATATTATGTTAGGCTTAGGTGTCGTTTTAATTATTATACTTCTCATTTTATTAATTGTATCAATAGTTGCCGCTATTTTAATTGGTAAAAATGCAAAAGTATCAGGAATATTACTCGTTATTACAGGAATCATTGGTCTCTTTTTAAGTTTTATGGCTGGTGTCTTATGGTTAATAGCAGGTATCATGCTTTTAGTACGTAAACCACAAACACAAAATGACCAAATCAATTCTCAATACAGTAATGACATACATTCACATGTTGTGCCAGAAGAAAAGAAACGTGAACAACAACAATATAATATGAATGAACCACATATTGGTCAACCATCAACATCTCATCATGATCACGCCTTGAATGATCAAAATAAACGAGAAAACCATAATCATGATAATCAACCATACAAATAGTACAAACGATTTAAAGGTTGAATACCTATATCAAATGTTTTAATGTTTGAAACTTTTATTATAAATAAATGAATTGAAAAATGCTTGTTACTGACTGTTTCGAATCATAGTCAGTTGTACGGGAGCGAGACGACGAATCTGAAAAGAATCGGTCTCGCTTTTTTAGTATAAAAATTTAATTATTATTTTAAAATGATGAAGTGATTTCTATAGTTAAATTTAGTGCAAGGATACTTTAAAAAATATATTGGAAAAATGCCGCTATTAAAAAATGTTCTAAAGTGTACAATTCATTTTAAAAACAAAAAAAGAAGTTTTAAAATTTATATTTCTGTCAATATATGAGTTGTATACGAAATGACAAACGCAATTCACATATGAAACATTTATCACTTTACAATAATATGTTGTTAAGTTGATGTAGATACATTCATTGTTTTACGTATAAGTCGCTATCGTTGTTTTTTAGGATTCATTTTAATTATATCCAATCAACAAAAGTGAAATGGAGGAACATATTAAATGAATTGGATATCGATTATTTTATTTATTATGGTCGTAGGTGGCATTTCTTTTTATGCCTATTTGCAATCAAGAAAAATTAAAACGAATAGTTCAGATGGTTATTTTATGGGAGGAAATAGCCTTACTGGATTTACAGTTGCTTCAACAATTATCATGACCAATTTGTCTACAGAACAAATTGTTGGGCAAAATGGTTAAAGCTATGCACAAGGAATGGAAGTAATGGCATGGGAAGTTACGGCTGCCGTAGCAGTTGTATTGTTGGCATGGGTCTTTCTTCCTAAATATTTAAAATACGGTGTTAATACAATTTCTGAGTTTTTGGAATTACGTTATGATACATTTACTAAACGTTTTGTCTCCATTTTATTTATCTTCACCTATGTCGTATCTTTCTTGCCTGTAGTATTGTACTCTGGTTCACTAGTGTTCAATAAAATGTTTAAAGTTGATGAATATTTAGGTGTAAGTAGTTCAACAGCTGTCATCATTATTTCATCTATTATTGGTATAATTGGTATTATTTACTTATTTGTAGGTGGTTTATCGTTAAGTGCTTTTAGTGATTCAATTTATGGCATGGCTTTAATCATAGGTGGACTTGCGATTACAATATTAGGTCTAGGTCAATTAGGAGATGGCAACTTCCTACATGGATTCGACAAAATCGTGCAAGACACACCTGAGAAATTAAATGGTTTTGGTAAGGTGGATTCGGATGTTGTGCCTTGGCCAACCCTATTCTTCGGTATGTTCTTTAACAATTTATTCTTCTGGTGCGCAAACCAGATGATAGTTCAAAAAGCACTCGCAGCTAAAAATTTAAAAGAATCTCAAAAAGGAGCAATATATTTAAGCTTATTTAAAGTGTTCGGACCATTATTTACAGTCTTACCAGGTGTAGTAGCATTTAACTATTTTAATGGTAGTCTTGATAAATCAGATAACGCTTACCCTGCACTTGTAACTTCAGTATTACCAGAATGGGCATTCGGCTTATTTGGTGCGGTTATTTTTGGTGCAATATTGAGCTCATTTGTTGGCTCATTGAATAGTACGACTACACTATTAACACTCGATTTCTATAAACCTATTTTTGGAAAAAATAAATCAGATAAACATATTGCTCGAGTGGGACACATTGCTACTGTAGTCATTGGAGTTATTGTTGTAGCACTTGCACCAGTCATCTCATTATTCCCTAGTGGTCTTTATGCAGTAGTTCAACAGTTTAATGGTGTGTATAGTATGCCTGTGCTAGCTTTGATTTTAGTCGCTTTCTTTTCTAAACGCACATCTAAATTGGGCGCTAAAGTGACACTCTTCACACATATAATTTTATATGCCATCATCAGCTTTGTATTTACAGAAATTAATTATGTATACACATTTAGTGTATTATTCTTTGTAGATTTAATTATAATTTTGATCTTTAACAAAGTTAAACCATCTAGTGAGTTTGATTTAAACACGCATCAACCAAAAGTAGATATGACGCCTTGGAAATATCGTTACGTTGCAGGTATTATTGTTCTTGCATTAGTAGTAGTAAGTTATATTATCTTCTCACCACTCGTGTTAGCAAAATAAATGTTACAATTAAAACTTAATGAGTAACAAAACAAAAGTGTACGTTAAGAACGTTTATCAGCGTGATCACGTGCACTTTTTAACTATGAATAAAGTTGATTTAAAAATTAGAAAGGAGGGACAACGACGATGCAAACAGTCGGAATTATACCTTCACCAGGTATAGCGCATCAACATGCAAAAAATATAATTCCAAATGTTAAACAGTTATTGTCAAAGCGGACTAAACATAATCGATGGAATTTCGAAATCAAAGTCGATCTCATGATAGGATCTGCAGAGGATGTACATGAAAGTGTTGAAAAAGCAGCACAAATTAAAGAGGCATATCAGTGGGATTACGTTGTTTGCCTGACAGATTTGCCAAGTATTTCAGATAATAAAGTGGTAGTCAGCGACTTTAATAGTGACAAACATGTTGCAATGCTATCATTACCGTCACTAGGTTTTATTGATTTAAAGCGCAAGCTAGTTAAAACGATGACTTCATTGATTGAACAATTATATTATAATCAACCGAAAAACAAAAATGCGCCACATCCTTTTGTACGCGTGAAGGCTGTAGAACCAGACGAAGACGCAACATCAAAGCAACGATATATTAATATTTTATTTATCATAAGTTGGATTCAGTTAATTGGTGGACTGACACGAGCAAATCAGCCTTGGAAAAACATCTTTAATTTTAAGAAAATCATTTCAGTTGCCTTTGCAACAGGAACTTATGTCTCCATATTTTCAATGCCATGGGAATTAAGCGTGATTTATTCACCGCTTCGACTTATCATATTGATGGTGATTGCCATACTTGGGATGGCCGGATGGCTATTCTATGCGCATCAATTGATTGAAAAGAAAACTGCTAAATCTCAGCGTGTATATCGATATATTTATAATTCAACCACACTTGTTACACTAAGTTTGATTACACTCATAAATTATGTCATTTTGTATTTATTGTTAATCATCAGTATCACACTCTTTGTCCCTGTGGAATTATTTAATAGTTGGACGAGTGCCCAAGCACAATTTACGTTCTCAAATTATATGAGATTGATTTGGTTTGTATCATCATTAGGGCTTTTAGCTGGAGCTATGGGATCAACTGTTGAAAATGAAGAGAAAATACGTCGTATTACTTATTCTTATAGACAATATCATCGCTATAAAGAAGCTGAGCAAGAACAAAAAGAACGAGAAACTTCTCGTGATGTATCACAACAAAATGTCGAACAACAAACTTCAAGTAAAGATGAAAATAATGAACAATATGAAGGTAAAAAACAAGGACATAGAGAGGAGGATGACGCATGACAAATCAAAAAACTGTGGGTCTAGTCGTCGCTCCAGGTGTTACTGAACATCTTGCAGAAAATCTCATACAAGAAATGCCTAAAATGTTATCTACGCATTATGATCATCAGCAAGAATGGATTTTTGATTTAGTTACTGATCCGCTTACTGGTTTTGCCGAATCTGTAGATGAAATTTTTGCGAAAGTAGCCGATTATCACGATAAGAGACAATGGGATTATGTGATAGCAATTACAGATTTACCGATGTTTGCTGATAAGCAAGTGATGGCATTAGATATTAATATGAAAAATGGTGCAGCTATTTTCTCATATCCGGCCTTTGGCTGGCGTCCAGTTAAAAAACGTTTCAAGCATGCGATTTATAATATTATTCAAGAATTAAATGAAGCTGAACAAGAAAGTCGTAATTATGATAATAATAATCAAATAGAAAATTCAGTGAAAAAGCAATTTCCGCTTTCTAAAATAGATAAAGAAACAATATATATGAAAGAAACAGACTCATATCACTTAAGATATTTATCAAGTTCACGTTCTAGAGGCATGTTTCGCCTTGTTAGTGGAATGACCTTTGCGAATAATCCATTAAATATGATGGCAAGTTTAAGTAATATAGTAGCAATTGCATTTACTACAGGTGCATTTGGACTTGTATTTACAACGATGTGGCAAATGGCTTATAACTTTTCAATGTGGCGCTTATTTGGAATTTCAATTATTGCGATTATTGGAATGTTAATATGGATAATGATGTCACATGATTTATGGGAACCAGTTAAAAAAAGTAATCATAAGCGTATTACTTGGTTATACAATCTTACAACAATAATGACATTGATTTTTGCCATTATCATTTATTATATTATTCTATATTTACTCTTCTTAATTGCTGAAATCGTATTATTACCATCAGGATTTTTAGGTCAGCAAGTTGGATTAAAAGGTCCTGCAGGCATTGATTTGTATTTAAGTATTCCATGGTTTGCAGCTTCCATTTCGACAGTTGCAGGTGCAATTGGAGCTGGTTTACTTAATGATGAACTCATTAAAGAAAGCACATATGGATATCGTCAACGTATAAGATACGAAGAGCAACGTCGATAAAAGCAGTCGCTTTTATCGACATTTTATTTTGCAATACGAAATTTAACAGTTTATCTGTCATAGAATATAGCGATTTTATGAGAATTAATTTAAAATATTGATAACAACTTTTTTATAGAGATAACTTGAAAGTAGGGATTGAATTGATTTGTTCAAATTGTGGGACACATTTAGAGAAGGATGATAAATTTTGTATTAATTGTGGGCAGAGTGTGTTCGATAATCCAAAGACAAAAACTGAACATTTTTTTAGTAGTCAAGAAAGACAATGTCCAAAGTGTCACAAAGTAGTAAATGTCGATGATAAGTTTTGTATTAATTGTGGTCATTTTCTTCAGCAAACATTATCAAATGCAAATGACAACATAGGGTCATATACATATTCAAACACAAAACCTGAAATAGAAAATGAAACTGCAGATCGCATTCGATTAACAGAAGAAGCCAAGCATCTATTTAATAACACAACGAAATCAATAGGTAGGCTAGCAGGGAATGATGAAAGTTTAAAATTGAATTTGCGTGATATGTTTTCTGAGGTGTTTAAAGCTCACACCAAAGATGAAGCGGATGATGTATTTATTGCTGGAACAAAGCGTACGACGCCACATATTAATGAAGTTTCCGAGGAGTGGGGGAGACCTTGGGTATTCTCGCGTGTATTTTTAGCTTTAGGTATCACTTTCCTAGCGTTATGGGTATTAACAAATGTATTTGGTAATGCCAATGCCATACCAGGAATGATATTTATTGGCGCACTATTAGTTCCTATTTCAGGGTTAATCTTCTTCTTCGAATCTAATGCATTTAAAAACATTAGTATCTTTGATGTAATGAGGATGTTCTTTATTGGTGGTGTATTGTCACTCATTAGTACAATGATTTTATATCAATTTGTTACATTTAGTACTGAATCGCAATATTATGGAATTATGACTATAACAGATGCATTCATAGTAGGATTTGTTGAAGAGGTTGGAAAAGCAACTGTTGTTATTTTGTTTATCAATTATTTAAAAACAAATAAAATACTCAATGGATTACTAATCGGTGCTGCTGTTGGTGCAGGGTTCGCGGTGTTTGAATCAGCCGGTTATATATTCAGGTTTGGATTTAATTTAGTTGATGGAGTTAATAATATTACTGAAATTACTATACAAAGAGGTTGGACAGCTTTAGGCGGTCACCTCGTTTGGGCAGCTATTGTTGGTGCTGCGGCAGTAATAGTGAAAGAAACAAACCATTTCGAATGGGCGAATATCATCGATAAACGTTTTATATTTTTCTTTTTTGTGGCAGTGACATTGCACGGAATATGGGATACGGAAATAACACTTTTAAGTAGTGGTTATTTAAAATATATTCTATTAATTATAATTGCATGGCTATTTATATTTATACTTATGAAAGCAGGGCTAACTCAGGTGAATCAGTTGCGTGAGGAATACAATCGTTTAGAGGAAAGGTGATATAAATGAAATTCTGCCCTCATTGTGGAAATCCGGTAAAAAAGGAACAGTCATTTTGTAATAAATGTGGAAAACATTTACAGACATCGACACAAAGAAAAAGTGAAAATCAAATTGAACATATGCGTGAACAGCAATCGTATATTTCTCGTGAGGAAAGACAAGATCATGATTCAACATTTTATAAAGGACAGAAACATACAGGTTGGTTGATTGTACTATCAATTATATTTGTCTTGTTGATAGCAGCACTATTGTATGGTGCGTACTATGCTTACAATCATTATATTAGTGATGAGCAAAGTCATCAAACAACACAGTCTCAACAATCAAATGAAAGTAATCAAAATAGAAACCAATCTACTGGTCCAAGCATTGATGTTTTTAGTAATGACTTTGATCAAGGTTATATGAAGTCTGCTTCAACAAGTGGATATAGAGGTGTTTATAATGGAATGACACGTGAAGAAGTTGAAGATAAATTTGGAACATCCAATGGTTCTGTAGAAAGTTTGAAGTGGAGTTATGAAACATATGGTGATTTAGCTGTAGCCTACGATGATAATGAAGTTGTTAGCGTAGGTGTAGCACCTAATCATATTTCAGAAGATCAATTTTTAAGTATGTATAATGAACCGGATGATAGAAATTCAAGCCAGCTTATTTATGATAGTAACAAAGATAATGACTTCTCTGTGTTAGTTAATGTTAAAAATGGAGACGTTACCGTCATTGAAAATGTAAATCAAATTTAAATATAACGCTTATGGAAAGCCTAAGAACTCAAAAAGTGTCTTGGGCTTTTTCTATGATTAGTGGTCAGGGTATCTTTAATATAGTATTATTCCAAGTCTCTTTAACTTTATAGTCGATGTTTAAATGAGAAAATTTTATTTGTGAGCATAAATATTGTGAATATGTGCGAGTCATTTTACACTATAATCAATCGTGCGCGATTGAAAAGAGGTGGATATGTGAAACAAGAACAAATGAGGTTAGCGAATCAACTTTGTTTTTCAGCATATAATGTAAGTCGTTTATTTGCTCAATTTTATGAGAAAAAGTTAAAACAGTTTGGTATAACTTATTCTCAGTATTTAGTATTACTGATGTTATGGGAAGAGAATCCTCAAACATTAAATTCAATCGGTAGACATTTGGATTTATCCAGTAACACTTTAACCCCATTACTAAAAAGACTTGAGCAATCTGGATGGGTTAAAAGAGAACGTCAACAATCTGATAAACGACAGTTGATAATTACGTTAACTGACAATGGACAACAACAACAAGAAGCAGTTTTTGAAGCAATTTCAAGTTGCTTACCACAAGAATTTGATACAACGGAGTATGATGAAACGAAGTATGTGTTTGAAGAACTAGAGAAAACATTAAAACATCTCATAGAAAAATAAGAAAGGATGAGAGTTAATGAAACAATATGATGTAGTATTTTTAGGAAGTAGTCATGCAGCTTGGCATGCTGCGTTAACATTAAAGCAAAGTGGTAAGCAAGTACTATAGTTGAAAAAGATACCATCGCCGGTACATGTACTAACTATGGTTGTAATGCGAAAATTTTATTAGAGGGACCTTATGAAGTGCTTGAAGAAGCCAAACAATATCCTAATATTATTGATAGTCACAATTTAGAAGTGAATTGGAAGAATTTAATGCGTTACAAAGAGCAAGTCATTAATCCTATGTCTGAAACCCTCACATCTATGTTTGAACAACAGGGGATTGATGTAATCATGGGGAAAGGTAAAATTGTAGATGCTCATACAATAGAGGTAAATAATACAACATTACAATCAGATTATATTGTTATAGCAACTGGACAACATAGTCATCAATTAGATATCGAAGGTAAAGAATATACGCATGATAGTCGGGAATTTTTATCAATGCAATCTTTACCGAATAGTATAACTTTTATTGGAGCAGGTATTATCAGTATTGAATTCGCTTCTATCATGGTCAAATCTGGTGTAGAGGTCAATGTGATTCATCATACAAATCAGGCACTTGAAGGGTTTAACGAATCTCACGTCAATAAATTAATTCAAAAGTTAAAAGATGAAGGTGTTAAATTTTACTTTAGTGAGAATACCAAGTCAGTTAGACCGAATGCGCAACGTTTTATAGTAGAAATTGAGTCTGGAAAAATGATTGAAACAGATTATGTACTGGATGCAACAGGTAGAAAGCCTAATGTTGAGCAAATAGGTTTGGAAAAAGTGGGTATACAATTTAGTGATAGAGGTATTGAGGTTGACGATTATTTAAGAACAAATGTAAAAAATATATATGCAAGTGGGGACGTTATCGATAAAATGATTCCTAAGATTACTCCTACAGCTACATTTGAGTCTAATTATATCGCTGCCCATATCCTTGGATTGAACATCCAGTATCCACCAATACCTTCAGTGCTTTATTCATTGCCTCGTTTATCTCAAATAGGTGTCACAGTAAGCGAGGCTAAGAAAGATGATACGTATATAATTAAAGATATACCATTCGGAAGACAAATGGTATTTGAGTATCAAAACGAAACAGAAGCTGAAATGTCAATTGTATTAGATAGTCAAAAACGTTTAGTAGGAGCAGAGATTTATGGGAATGACGCTGGTGATTTGGTTAATCTCCTAGTCTTTATCATTAATCAAAAACTTACTGCACACGATTTAAATCAAAATATTTTTGCATTTCCTGGAGCTTCCAGTGGCGTTATAGATTTATTGAAATTGGCGATGATGTAGAGGTGTAACTAAATGAGTATTTATGATATTGCGGTAGAGAATTATGATGGTTCTACCTATTTACTAAATAAATATAAAGGGAAAGTGCTCATTATCGTAAATACTGCAACTAATTGTACTTTGAATGATCAATTTAATAAATTAGAAATGCTTTATAAAAAATATCATAAGTATGGTCTTGAGATTTTGAGCTTCCCCTGCAATGATTTTAATAATCAGGAGCCAGGATTAATCAAAGATATTTATCGCGTATATAAATATAAGTTTGGTATTACTTTCCCCATCCATGCTAAGATTAACGTTAATGGAGAGCATGAGCACCCTTTGTACACATTATTAAAATGTAAACAACCAGGATTATTTGGTTCGCAAATTAAGTGGAATTTTACTAAATTTGTAGTCGATCAACAGAGAAATATTGTTAAACGATTTTTACCTTGTGATAATCCTAACCAAATGGAGGAATTAATAAGACAATTATTAAAATAAATGCCTGTCTTATACTTGAATTAAAGAATAAAATAATCTTGTTTCATTTGTAATATTTTGAATGAAGCCACGATAAACGAATGGAAAAGAAATTATTAAAGAGTCTGCCATATCATATGTGTAGGCTCTTTAAATTTTTTTATGAGCATATAGGACAAAAAATTTAAATTAATCTCATCTTTATTTCGATAATTTCTCGAGTTACCTTGACTTTCGTTATAAAAGTAGTTAAAGTATTAAACATAATTATTCTGACAATTCTGATATGTTTTGTTGATTTGGATGGATTGATAAGGTGATAGGGGGGCTCCACAAATGTCTATAAAAAGAATTACTTATGACAATTTTCAAAACGATCCATTTATAAATGAATTAGATATTAATGATGAGACAAAAGGTGCTTATGAGATTTTAAAATGGACATATCAAACTTATGAAAATGATATTGTTTATTCTTGCAGTTTTGGTGCTGAGAGTATGGTTTTGATTGACTTGATTTCTCAAATTAAACCCGACGCACAAATTGTATTTTTAGACACTGATTTACATTTTCAAGAAACATATGACTTAATAGATAGGGTGAAAGATAAATATCCACAATTACGCATTAAAATGAAAAAACCGGAACTTACGTTAGAGGAACAAGGTGAGAAATATAATCCTGCTTTATGGAAGAATGATCCTAATCAATGTTGCTACATACGCAAGATTAAACCTCTAGAAGACGTATTATCTGGTGCTGTAGCTTGGATATCAGGTCTTAGACGAGCACAATCACCAACACGAGCACATACAAATTTCATTAACAAAGATGAAAGATTTAAATCAATTAAAGTGTGTCCCTTAATCTATTGGACAGAAGAAGAAGTATGGTCTTATATACGTGATAAGGACTTACCTTATAATGAATTACATGATCAAAATTATCCAAGTATTGGTTGCATTCCATGTACATCACCCGTATTTAATTCTAATGATTCACGTGCTGGTCGTTGGTCAAATTCTAGTAAGACTGAATGCGGATTACATGTAGCTGATAAACCATAAGAGATAGTCAAAAAATTTTAATTTAAAAACATAGTATTCCGATAAGAAATAAGGAATTGTTTATTAAAAGCTGATACAGCTTTATTTATAAGCGATTATCTTGAGTAATCAATGTTTGTATTGCACTTTGATATTATGAATTGTCTTTTCGATTTTAGTTATCATTTGAGTATTACATTTACTGAAAATAATAAATGGTACATACTAGAATTGAAGATATAATTAATAATTTTCAAATATAGACATATATAAACTAATGACAAATATCGGAATAACAAAGTATAAGAGGTGGATAAGATTGAACTTAAGTGTTACCAATAGTCCTTTTACGGAAGGGCAAGCTAAACAAATCAATGAATTGCTTCACACTTTATCACCTAACCAACAAGTATGGTTAAGTGGCTATCTGATGGCAAATCAACAATCAAATACATCTACAGATTCTGTAGACCAACATAACTTAGATGACAATACAGAAGCGATGCTACATGAAAAGGAACCTTCAGTTGAGCCGGAAGCGAGATCGATAACGATTTTATATGGATCTGAGTCTGGTAATGCGCAAGGACTTGCAGAAATATTTGAACAACGTTTATCTGATATTGGAAATGACGTTACGCTCAAATCAATGGATGACTTTAAACCTAAGAATTTAAAGAAAGTAGAAGATTTATTTATTATCACATCTACACATGGCGAAGGAGATCCACCAGATAATGCTGTTGAATTACATGAATACATCCACGGACGTAAAGCGCCAAAATTGGATGGGGTGAGATTTTCAGTATTAGCATTAGGAGATCAAACCTATGAATTCTTCTGTCAAACTGGTAAAGATTTTGATAATCGTTTGGCTGAATTAGGGGCAGAAAGACTTTATCAACGTACTGATTGCGATGTTGATTATGAAGAAGACGCTGAAAAGTGGATGGCCAATGTTATTAATACGATTGATTCAACACCAGCTGGTACTGAAAGTGAACAAGTTGTTAGCGAATCTATAAAATCAGCAAAGGAAAAGAAATATAGTAAGTCTAATCCTTACGATGCTGAAGTATTGACCAACATTAATTTGAATGGTAGAGGTTCAGACAAAGAGACAAGACATATTGAGTTATTACTTGATAATTTCGGTGAAGAATATGAACCGGGTGATTGTGTAGTTGTCTTGCCTCAAAACGATCCAGCTATCGTAGACTTACTTATTAGCACATTAGGTTGGAGTCCAGAAACACAAGTTTTAATTAACGAGGATGGAGATACTTTAAATCTTGAAGAGGCATTAACATCGCATTTCGAAATTACTAAATTAACAAAACCGCTAATAGAAAATGCTGCGATATTTTTTGATAATGAAGAGCTTTCTGAAAAAATTCAAGATAAAGAATGGATTCAAAACTACGTTGAGGGACGGGATTTGATTGATTTATTAAATGACTTCGCAACGACAGAACTACAACCTGAAAATTTACATCAATTATTAAGAAAGTTACCACCTAGAGAGTACTCAATATCTAGTAGTTATAAAGCAACACCAGATGAAGTTCACATTACTGTTGGGGCAGTTAGATATCAAGCACACGGTCGCGAACGTTCAGGAGTTTGTTCAGTTCAATTTGCAGAGAGAATACAAGAGGGCGATACAATTCCTATCTATTTAAAACGAAATCCGAATTTTAAGTTTCCGCAAGATGAATCAACACCTGTGATTATGATAGGTCCTGGGACAGGTGTTGCACCGTTTAGATCCTATATGCAAGAACGAGAGGAACTAGGTTTTGAAGGAAATACATGGTTATTCTTTGGAGATCAACACTTCACTACAGATTTTCTGTATCAAACGGAATGGCAAGAATGGCTTGAAGATGGAACTTTATCAAAATTAGATATTGCTTTTTCTAGAGATACTGATAAAAAAGTGTATGTGCAACATAAAATTGCAGAAAATAGTGAACAATTTAATCGATGGATTGAAAATGGCGCTACTATTTATGTATGTGGTGATGAAAGTAAAATGGCAAAGGATGTTCATCAAGCGATTAAAAATGTGTTAATCAAAGAGCAAAACCTATCTGAAACAGATGCAGAAGAATACTTAAAACAAATGAAAAGAGATAAAAGATATCAAAGAGACGTGTATTAATAGAAGGGACGGGGGATACATGGTTAATACAAATAATCATATTTCGGAAGAATTAGATAAAAATCTTGATGAAATGGAATTTTTAAAAGCAAATAGTGACTTTTTGCGTGGAACTATTGAACAAAGTTTAGCTAATCCAATCACTGGATCCATTACACAAGATGATGCAAAACTGCTAAAGTTTCACGGAAGTTATATGCAAGATGACAGGGATTTAAGAGATGAGCGTCGTAAACAAAAACTTGAGCCTGCATATAGTTTTATGATTCGAGTTCGTGTACCCGGGGGGAAAGCGACTCCTGAACAGTGGATTGCTATGGATGATATTTCTAATCAATATGCCAATCATACGATTAAATTAACAACACGCCAAGCATTTCAATTTCATGGCATTCTTAAACGTAATTTGAAACAATCAATGAAAAATATCAATCATGCAGTACTTGATTCTATTGCTGCATGTGGAGATGTTAATCGTAATACAATGTGCAATCCTAATCCTTATCAATCTCAAGTACATAAGGAGATTAATGATTATGCAACGCGTATAAGTAATCACTTACTTCCAAGAACAAATGCATATCATGAAATTTGGCTTGATGGTGAAAAGGTTTTAGATTCTAGTGAGGAAAAGGAACCTATTTATGGGAATACGTATTTACCACGTAAATTCAAAATAGGTATTGCGGTACCACCATCTAATGATATTGACGTCTATTCTCAAGATATTGGTTTAATCGCTATCGTTGAACAAGATGAGTTAATTGGATTTAATGTGACTATCGGTGGCGGTATGGGTATGACTCATGGTAATACAGAAACATATCCTCAACTTGGACGTCTCATAGGTTTTATACCTAAGGAAAAGGTTGTAGATGTATGTGAGAAAATACTTACAATACAACGTGATTATGGTAATCGTGAAAATCGAAAAAATGCACGTTTTAAATATACAGTGGACCGTCTAGGAGAAACTTGGGTGACTGAAGAATTAAACCGACGATTAGGTTGGGAAATTAAAGCACCACGTGATTTCGAATTTGAACATAATGGTGATCGATTAGGTTGGATTGAAGGTGTTAATAATTGGAACTTCACTTTATTTATACAAAATGGGCGTGTGAAAGATACTGAAGACTATTTGTTAAAAACAGCCTTAAGAGAAATCGCAGAAATCCATACTGGAGATTTCAGATTATCACCTAATCAGAACTTAGTTATTGCAAATGTTTCTCCCGAGAAAAAGGAAGAAATACAAGCTATTATTAATAAATATAAGTTAACAGATGGCAAAAATTATACAGGACTTAGAAGAAATTCTATGGCTTGTGTTGCTTTCCCAACGTGTGGTTTAGCTATGGCAGAATCTGAAAGATATCTTCCTTCATTAATTACAAAAATTGAAGATTTACTAGATGAGTCTGGTTTAAGAGAGGAAGAAATAACGATTCGTATGACAGGTTGTCCTAATGGATGTGCAAGACCAGCGCTAGCAGAAATAGCTTTTATCGGTAAAGCACCTGGTAAATATAATATGTACTTAGGTGGTAGTTTTAAAGGCGAACGTCTAAATAAAATATATAAAGAGAATATCGACGAAAATGAAATATTAGAAAGTCTACGTCCATTGTTATTGCGTTATAGTAAAGAGCGTCTTGACGGAGAACACTTTGGGGACTTTGTAATTCGTGCCGGTGTGATAGCCAAAGTTCATGATGGTCGCGATTTTCATAGCTAAACGAGAGGGGTAGTGGTTCATATGGGGAAAGTATATTTAGTTGGAGCTGGACCTGGCGATCCAGAATTAATAACATTAAAAGGTTTAAAAGCCATTAAAGAAGCCGATGTCATTCTTTATGACCGACTTGTAAATAAAGAAATACTTAATTATGCTTCTCCTTCTACTAAGTTCTTCTATTGTGGTAAGGATCCTCACAGGCACTCCTTACCGCAGGAAGAAACAAATAAAATGATGGTAACCTTAGCCAAAAAAGGGCACACAGTTACACGTTTAAAGGGTGGCGATCCATTTGTTTTTGGACGTGGCGGAGAAGAAGCAGAGGAATTAGCAT
Source organism: Staphylococcus sp. HMSC068G11 (assembly GCF_001815825.1). Taxonomy (NCBI): domain Bacteria; kingdom Bacillati; phylum Bacillota; class Bacilli; order Caryophanales; family Staphylococcaceae; genus Staphylococcus; species Staphylococcus sp. HMSC068G11. The sequence goes on along the minus strand of NZ_KV822067.1, from coordinate 60,079 downwards.
GTCATAATATCCACTTTGAAATTATACCTGGAATTACATCGGGAATTGCAGCACCAGCATATGCTGGAATTCCAGTAACACATCGTGATTATAGTTCTTCTGTAGCATTTGTAACTGCAGTGAATAAACCTGGTATGGATAAAGGCAAATACTGGCAACATTTGGCCAATGGTCCTGAAACTTTATGCATATATATGGGGGTTAAGAGACTCAGTGAAATTTGTGAGTTGTTAATACAATATGGCCGTTCGTCAGAAACACCAGTAGCTCTCGTGCATATGGGAACGTCAAAACAGCAAATGACAGTGACTGGGACACTGGATACAATTCAAGAACGAGCACATCACATTCAGAATCCAGCAATGATTATTGTAGGCGAAGTGGTTAAGATGAGAGAAAAAATTAATTGGTTTGTAGAACAAGCAACTGTTCAAAATGAAACGTTAACGGAAATGTCATCAACTTAGCGCATACATTTAACGCAACAATAAAAATCATGGATAAATATCATGTTATAAAGAGTATTAATAAAAGTGTATAGGAGGAAATCATCATGAATATGCCCTTAATGATTGATTTAAGTAACAAGAAAGTCGTCATTGTAGGTGGAGGTAAAGTTGCAACACGTCGTACTACAAGTTTATTAGCTTATACAAACCATATTCATGTTGTAAGTCCAACAATTACTGATACATTACAAAAATATCTAGAAACGAAGCAAATCACTTATGAAAAGAAACTCTTCGAACCACAAGATGTTAAGAATGCTGATATGGTCATCGCGGCTACTAATCAATCCGATGTTAACAACGATGTGAGGGCAGCTTTGTCTAAGAACGTATTATTTAATCATGCAGGACAAGCAGACCTAGGTAATATAACGTTCCCTAATTTCTTAAAAAGAGATAAATTAACAATAAGTGTATCAACTGATGGTGCAAGTCCTAAATTAGGTCAACGAATTATTAAAGATTTAAAAGATACATACAATGAAGACTATTCAATGTATATTCAGTTTTTATATGAAAGTAGACAGTATATTAAATCACTTAAAATTGAGCCATCTGATAAACAAGCGTTACTCGAGCAAATTTTGTCAGACAAATATTTAGATGAGAAGAAGCAACAAGATTTCATCCGATGGCTAAAATCACAAGTCAAATGAAGAATGGGGGCATATGATATATGCGCAAAGTATTAATTTTCGCAATTGCGGGATTTTTAGCACAACTTGTTGATGGATCATTAGGCATGGGATTTGGCGCTTCATCGTCATCAATATTATTAACTTATGGTATAGCACCGGCAGTAGTGTCAGCAACCGTTCATTTTTCTGAAATTGCAACAACAGCTGCATCTGGGACATCACATTGGAGATTTGATAATGTTCATAAACCAACAATGTTGAAGTTAGCTATACCTGGGTCAATAAGCGCCTTTGTCGGTGCAGGTGTTTTGACAATTATTCATGGTGAATATATTAAACCGTTCATTGCTTTATTCTTGTTAAGTATGGGATTTTATATTTTGTATCAATTTCTATTTAAACGTGCACATGAACATCATCATCATGTGGGAGATTTGAGTAGCTTTAAAGTAATTCCACAAGGTTTTGTGGCAGGATTTTTAGACGCAATCGGTGGTGGTGGTTGGGGACCAGTTAATACACCACTCCTGCTCTCAAGTAAAAAAATTCAACCACGATATGCGATTGGAACGGTCTCAGCAAGTGAATTTTTTGTTACGTCATCTGCTGCTTTAAGTTTCATCATCTTTTTAGGAATCACTCAAATTAATTGGTTTGCTGTAATTGCTTTGAGTCTCGGTGGAATGGTAGCGGCACCTATTTCAGCGTATTTAGTTAAAGTGTTACCTATTAACATTCTTGCAATTTGTGTCGGAGGTTTAATTATTTTTACAAATAGTAATGCATTATTAAGCTATTTTGTAAAAGATAGCACTATTTCAAATACAGTTCGATTCATTATTATTATTGCAATCATTATTTTGCTTGTTTTTCAAGTCGTTCGAAACAAGAAATTATCTTTTTCTTACAAGAAAAGCCGAGTAAACAAATATAATTAATTAGAAAAGGAGATTTGATTATAATGTCTAACAATGAAACAATAACCAATTATACAATTAAACCTCATGGAGGAGAACTTATCAATCGTGTTGTTGAAGGAAACGAACGTGAACGTTTGATTGAGGAAGCATTAAAATTTAAACCGATTACTTTAAATCCTTGGGGAATATCGGATCTAGAGCTCATAGGTATTGGCGGATTTAGTCCGCTTACAGGATTTATGAACAAAGAAGACTACACTAAGGTTATAGAGGAAACGCATTTAAGCAATGGCTTGGTCTGGAGTATTCCTATCACTTTACCTGTAACAGAATCTGAAGCAGATAAACTTGATATAGGTGATGATATCGCTTTATATGGTGAAGATGGACAGTTATATGGAACGCTTAAATTAGAAGAAAAGTACACATATGATAAAGAAAAAGAAGCGCGTTTGGTATACGGAACAACTGAAGAAGCGCATCCTGGAGTTAAAAAAGTTTACGAAAAAGGTAATATTTATTTAGGTGGTCCTATTAAACTATTAAATCGTCCGAAACATGATGCGTTTTCAAATTATCATTTGGATCCTTCAGAGACGAGACAATTATTTCATGATTTAGGTTGGAAAACTGTCGTAGGTTTTCAAACGAGAAATCCAGTGCATCGAGCACATGAATATATTCAAAAATCAGCACTAGAAATTGTTGATGGACTACTTTTAAATCCACTAGTTGGTGAAACAAAGTCAGACGATATTCCAGCGGATGTACGTATGGAAAGTTATGAAGTGATATTAAAAAACTATTATCCTGAAGATAGAGCACGTCTAGTTATTTATCCTGCTGCAATGCGCTATGCGGGACCACGTGAAGCGATACTTCATGCAACTGTCCGTAAAAATTATGGTTGTACACATTTTATTGTGGGAAGAGATCACGCTGGAGTAGGCGATTATTATGGTACTTATGAAGCGCAAGAACTGATTACTCAATTTGAAGATGAGTTAGGTATTCAAATTTTAAAATTTGAACATGCCTTTTATTGTGAAGCTTGTGGTAATATGGCAACTGCTAAAACATGTCCGCATGACGCTTCTCAACATTTACATTTAAGTGGTACTAAAGTAAGAGAAAAACTGCGTAATGGTGAATCATTGCCAACTAAATTTTCAAGACCAGAAGTTGCCGAAGTTCTAATTAAAGGTTTGCGAGAAAAATAAATCAGGAGTGTTAAAATGAGTGAATCAAATCATATTACATGGCATGACTCAGAAGTTACGAAGAAACAAAGACAGCATAGAAATGGGCACAAAAGTGCTGTAATTTGGTTTACAGGGCTATCTGGGTCAGGGAAATCAACGGTCTCTGTTGCCTTAGAGAAAGAATTATTTAATGAAGGAAAACAAACATACCGTTTAGATGGTGATAATGTGCGTCACGGTCTTAATAAAAATTTAGGATTTAGTCCTGAAGATCGTTCAGAAAATATTCGACGCATTGGAGAAGTAGCAAAATTAATGGTAGACGCTGGAGCTTTAACAGTTACTGCTTTTATCTCCCCATATAAAGAAGACAGAGAAGGTGTTAGAGCATTACTAGAGGATAATGAGTTTATAGAAGTATATACAAAATGTAGTGTTGAGGAATGTGAAAAGAGAGATCCGAAAGGATTGTATAAAAAAGCACGATCTGGGGAAATACCTGAATTTACAGGTATAAGTGCACCTTATCAAGCACCTGAAAATCCTGAAATCACTATAGATACTGAACACGACACTATTGAACAATCAGTGGAACAAATTATACGTTATCTTAAAGAACACCAATATATTTAAATTGATATTTCATTATATAGAGTAGGAGAGAATTATAGATTCTTAATCCTACTCTTTTTAATTTTAAAAGTATAGTGGAAAGTTTTGAACGTATCATAAGTTTTTAAAGAAAAGCACTTGGTCAGGTATACTTACTTCTAATTAAATAAGAAAATGCTATTTTTAAATGACATCAATAGTATACTTATGAGTCATGATTTATGCTTAGTTTGTGATTATCTAAATACAAATATAATTCAAATTTATAAAAAGCTAATTATTGATGTGTGATTAAAGTGAAATAAAAAGGGAAAATATTTTTAAAGAGATATTGAGTGATTTATCATAAAAAATAAGAGGATGGTGATATAACATGGCATTTAATATTTGGATGTGGATTTTACTTGTATTATTTATTGTGGGGACAATAGCTGTAATTCTCATTTTAACAGTTGGCTCAGTGTTAGAAGAGCGCTCATATGACCGTCGATCAGAGGATGAAAAACGCAAAAATTTAGAAAAAAATCTTGAGATGTCAAAAGGACATACGGATGAATCGCAAGAGTCGAGCAACGGGGGAGAACAAGTAGCACAAGAGCATTCTCGTCATGTCGTTCGAGATTATCAACAAACACATCAAAATATAAATCAATCAACACAAGATAATAAAAATAATTAGATAGGTAAAAGGGAAAGATAAATGTTTTTTTCGATTATTTATTCCCAATTTATACGAAGATAATTACTAGAATTACAAAAAATGAAAATATTATAAATTTTAACTGAATCAATAACTAACTGTATGTTATAGAAGCCTGAGAACATTGACGTCTCAGGTTTTTATATTGATTACAAAACTATCTTTATCTCACATAGAGTTCACTAAACGTTAATAATCTTTATGACATTTTAGTTAACGACTTAGTAATCGATTGTAATACTATATATAGTGTTTTATTTTATTGATATACACTATATATAGCAAAGGGTGACAAAATGACTACTCTAGAAACATCATTAACTCGATTAATCACAAAAGATCCAACTATATTAAATGAAAATGCAAATAAAGATAGTAATACATTTTCAACAATGCGAGATTTAACAGCTGGAACGGTATCAAAGTCTTATGCACTCGATCATTTACTTCCGAAGCATGTTGCTCATGCACATCAATCGGGAGATATTCATTTTCACGACTTAGATTACCATCCATTTCAACCATTAACCAATTGTTGTCTCATAGATGCAAAAGATATGTTAGAGAATGGCTTTGAGATAGGTAATGCTAATGTTACAAGACCTCAATCAATACAAACCGCTTCAGCACAACTTGTACAAATCATTGCAAACGTTTCAAGCAGTCAATACGGAGGTTGTACTGTCGATCGTGTTGACGAATTACTAAGTAAATATGCACAAATGAACGCACAACATCATAGGGAAGTAGCGAATGATTTCGTTCAACCTGACAAAATTGAGAATTATGTGGACACGCAAGTAACTAAAGATATTGGTGATGCGATTGAAAGTTTAGAATATGAGATCAACACACTATATACTTCCAATGGACAAACGCCATTCGTTACTTTGGGATTTGGTTTAGGAACAGATCAATTAAGTCGAAAGATTCAACAAGCAATTTTACATACTCGTATTAAAGGTCTCGGTAAAGATAGAGTCACTGCAATTTTCCCTAAACTTGTATTTTCGATAAAAAAGGGTATTAACTTTGGTCCAGAAGATCCTAACTATGATATTAAGCAACTTGCATTGGAATGTTCAACAAAACGCATGTATCCCGATATTTTAAATTACGATAAACTAGTGGAACTGCTTGGTGATTTTAAAGCACCGATGGGATGTCGTTCATTTTTACCAAGTTGGAAGAATGATGAAGGTCAATTGGAAAATAATGGACGGTGTAACTTAGGTGTAGTGACGCTGAACGTACCGAGAATTGCAATCGAAGCAGATGGTGATATGCAACAGTTTTGGGATATCTTTGAAAAACGCATGCAATTATTACATGATGCACTTGTGTATCGAATTGAAAGACTACAAGATGCTATTCCGGATAACGCGCCTATTTTATATAAAAGTGGTGCATTTAAAAATAAACTCACTTCAGAAGATACTGTCGAATCATTATTTACAAATCAACGCGCTACAATTTCAATGGGGTATATCGGTTTATACGAAGCAGCAACATTATTTTATGGACCAAATTGGGAACATAATCCTGAGGCTAAAACATTCACATTAGACATATTAAGAGAAATGAAACGTTATCAAGTAGAGTGGACGAAACAATATGATATTTGGTTCAGTATATACAGCACACCTAGTGAATCACTCACAGATAGATTTTGCCGATTGGACAAAGATAAATTTGGATCTATTCCAGATGTTACTGACAAAGGATATTACCAAAATTCATTCCACTATGATGTTCGTAAAGATGTAACGCCGTTTGAAAAACTAGATTTTGAAAAGGACTATCCTTACTACGCAAGTGGTGGATTCATTCATTATTGTGAATATCCAAAGTTAAATCATAATCTTAAAGCTTTAGAAGCAGTATGGGATTATGCTTATGACAAGGTAGGTTATTTAGGTACGAATATTCCTATTGATCACTGTTATCGTTGTGGCTATGATGGAGATTTTGAAACTACTGCTAACGGATATAAATGCCCACATTGTGGCAACAATGATCCTAAAACAGTTGACGTTGTAAAAAGAACATGTGGTTATTTAGGAAATCCAGTTCAAAGACCAGTTATTGAAGGACGACAAAAAGAGATATGTGCGAGAGTGAAACACATGAAGGAACCTCGTTCATGAATATTTTAAACATTAAAGAAGGTCAACACTATATAGCTAAAATAGAAAGTCATAGCTTTGTAGATGGTGAAGGTGTTCGATGCAGTGTATATGTTTCCGGATGTCCTTTTCAATGTAAAGGTTGTTATAACGTTCAAGCCCAAAATTTTAAATACGGAGAACCTTTCGAACTAGAAATGCTTGAAGAGATTTTAGATTATTGTGCGCCTTCTTATATCGAAGGCTTAAGCATACTTGGTGGAGAACCATTTTGTAATTTGTCTATCACACTCCAACTCGTTGAAGCTTTTAGACAACGATTCGGTCATACAAAAACAATTTGGGTGTGGACTGGCTTTTTATTTGAATATTTGAAACAGCAAAACGATGCGCGCAAGTCATTACTCGAACATATTGATGTATTAGTTGATGGTATGTTTATTCAACATTTATATCGTCCGAATCTTCCATATAAAGGATCACTTAATCAACGTGTGATTGATGTTCAAGCTTCTTTACAAAAAGAACAGGTCATTGAATATCTAACTAAATAGTTTATGATAATAATTGTAATTAATTTTTAAGATATCTCTTAGAAAAATAGCCCGAAATAAATGTTATGGTTCATTTGTTTTGAGCAATCTTTGTTATAAGTTATCAATGAGATGAACATGAATGTTATCACATGTATAACGACAGTTTTAAAGAGTATAGTTAATTTTATTTTTAAAGTAAATTTTTATCACTTTTTATTAGGTGGATGTGATTTGTTGCAATTTATAGACTGAAAAGTGACAAACATTAAACATCTAAAAAGTAAAGGAAATAATATTATACTTATATATATACTAATTACATATTAAAGTGATAAAATATTGAAGTGAAAATTGTTCGGCATAAGTTAGGAGATTCTTCCATGTTATTGTTTATCATAGAAATCATAATCATGATTCTAGCGATATTATTAGGATTAAGAACTGCTGGTGCACTGGGATGTGGCATCTTTGCTATAGTAGCGCAACTTATTATGATATTTGGATTCCAGTTACCTCCAGGTTCAGCACCAGTGACGGCAGTCTTGATCATATTATCTATTGGTATAGCAGGTGGTACGTTACAAGCTACTGGTGGTATTGACTATTTAGTTTACATTGCTTCACGTGTGATTGAACGCTTTCCAAAATCAATTATATTTATAGCACCAATGATTGTTTTTGTCTTTGTTTTTGGAATTGGTACTGCAAATATAGCTCTTTCACTTGAACCTATCATAGCTAAAACTGCACAAAAAGCACGAATTCAGCCTAAACGCGCATTAACTGCTTCGGTACTAACCGCCAATTTAGCCCTACTTTGTAGCCCGGCAGCTTCTGCTACAGCTTATATTATCTCAGTATTAGCAGGGTATGAAATATCGATGGGCAAGTATTTAAGTATTGTTTTACCTACAGCTTTAATTAGTATGTTAATGCTTAGTACATTTTGTACATTTGTAGGACGAAAAGAACACGTGCGTGATGAGTCAGAACGTTTAGTTCAGATGCCAGAAGTCGAAATCAAAAATGACTTTTCATTAAAAGTAAAAATAGGTGTTATCTCATTCCTATTATGTGTCATGGGTATATTAACGTTTGGCATATTTCCTAATCTCATGCCGCAATTCAATGTGAATGGAGATGTAGTTAAAGTTGAGATGACTGAAATTGTTCAGTTCTTTATGTATCTCAGCGCTACAATTAATTTATTATTAATAAAAATCAATACTTCTGATATTCTGTCATCGAATATTACTCAGTCTGCAATGGGAGCACTCTTTGCAGTTCTTGGCCCAGGTTGGTTAGGTGCAACAATATTTAATGCTCCACATAACTTAAAAATATTGAAAAATGATATTGGGTCAATTATTAGTGAAGTACCTTGGCTTGTTATCATACTTGTTTCTGTAGTTGCAATGATTGTCATTTCTCAAACAGCTACAGCATCAATTATGGTACCGATAGTTATGAGTTTAGGTATACCCCCTATCTATTTTGTTGCGATGGTACAAACATTAAATGTGAATTTCGTTATTCCAGCTCAACCGACACTATTATTTGCTGTAGAACTAGATGAAACTGGTAGAACAAGACCTACGAGCTTTATGATACCAGGATTTTTTGTTATAACAGTATCCGTCATTACAGGATTTGTTATTAAAACCATTTTAGGATATTAATCAATTTTTATAAGTTGGAATTTAATCGCTATATATATAGTTCTTTAGATACTTCATCTCATAGAGTAAGGTATTTGAATGACTAAATATTGGCGATTTTTTTATTTATAGATTAAGAGTGAGTATAAGTGGAGAAAAAAATTAAAATAAATATATATACTTTAAAAGTGTATAAAAATACAATATGAAATATTGTAAAGTTCGTTCATTTTGTTAAATTTTAACTTAACACTATTGTCATAGCAATTTGAGATGAATGTTTGAGAGGCGTAAATTATATAATTATTCAAATGAGATTTTGATGATCCATGTATGTAATTTGCATTATTATTAAAAATTCGTTATTGTCTTTTTTGTGAATCACTATCCATTGAACGTAATTTAAAGTAAAGATTCATAAATTAATATTAGGGGGATCACATTTGAAAAAGGAAAAAGTTATGGACTGGACGACCTTCATAGGCGTAGTCATTGTGTTACTTTTTGCTGTTATACCTATGATGGTTTTTCCGAAAGCAAGTGAAATAATCATTACCGATATCAATAGTGCCATTTCTAATTCAATTGGATCGGTATATCTCTTTATGGGATTGGCTATATTTTGTTTTGTTTTATACATAGCATTTGGTAAGTACGGGAATGTCACGTTAGGAAAAGCGACTGACAAACCTGAATTTAATAATTTCACATGGGCAGCCATGTTATTCTGTGCCGGTATTGGTTCGGATATTTTATATTGGGGTGTTATTGAGTGGGCATTTTATTATCAAGTACCTCCTAACGGTGCAAAATCAATGTCTGATCAAGCTCTTCAATATGCAACTCAGTATGGTATGTTTCACTGGGGACCTATAGCCTGGGCAATATATGTGCTACCAGCATTGCCAATTGGTTATTTAGTTTTCGTTAAGAAGAAACCCGTCTATAAAATTAGTCAAGCTTGTCGACCAATTTTAAAAGGACATACGGATAAATTATTAGGAAAAATCGTAGATATTTTATTTATTTTCGGTTTGCTCGGTGGTGCTGCAACATCACTCGCTCTAGGCGTGCCAATGATCTCAGCTGGTATTGAACGATTGACTGGTTTAGATGGATCTAATATGATTTTACGTTCAATCATCTTACTAACTATTACAGTTATTTTCGCAATCAGTTCTTACACAGGTTTGAAAAAAGGTATTCAAAAATTAAGTGATGTTAACGTTTGGTTATCATTTTTATTATTAGCATTTGTATTCATTGTAGGTCCAACTGTGTTTATTATGGAAACTACAGTTACAGGGTTCGGTAATATGATAAAAGATTTCTTCCATATGGCGACATGGATGGAACCATTTGGTGGCATAAAAGGTCGTAAAGAGACGAATTTCCCTCAAGATTGGACAATATTCTACTGGTCATGGTGGCTCGTTTATGCACCGTTTATTGGATTATTTATCGCGCGTATCTCAAAAGGACGTACACTTAAAGAAGTTGTATTAGGAACAATATGCTATGGAACATTAGGTTGTGTATTATTTTTCGGTATTTTTGGTAACTATGCTGTATATCTACAAATTTCTGAGCAATTTAATGTAATAAGCTATTTAAACAATCATGGTACAGAGGCAACAATCATAGAAGTAATGCATCAACTACCATTCTCGACAATTACTATTATCTTATTCTTAATATCAGCTTTCTTATTCTTAGCAACAACATTCGATTCTGGTTCATATATTTTAGCAGCAGCGTCACAGAAAAAAGTGATAGGAGAACCGTTACGTGCTAATCGTTTATTCTGGGCGTTTGCGTTATGTTTACTACCGTTCTCTTTAATGCTAGTTGGAGGAGAACGTGCATTAGAAGTATTGAAAACAGCATCATTACTTGCTAGTGTACCTTTAATTGTTATATTTACGCTTATGATGATTTCGTTCTTAATTATACTCGGACGAGATCGTATCAAGTTAGAAAGACGTGCAGATAAGCATAAAGAAATTGAAAGACGTTCTCTAAGGATAGTTCAGGTCAAAGATAAACCTGAAGATGATAACTTATAAAAAATAGCCAAGCAATAATGTTAAGTCATTATCGCTTGGCTTTTTCTTTTTAATCATGATGATGTTGTTCATCTGGAATTGGAAAATAGTTAAAGATTTCTCCTGACTCTAAAGCTTCACTTAATTGAGCGAGCCACTTGTAATAAATTTTAGAGTGGTCTAACTGCGCTTTTACATTTATTGCTTGGTTTTTAACTTCCTCGTCTATATCATTCTTTTCAAGAATTGGGTAAATGATATTTTCTGCCTCTTTAATAGCTTCCATATTAGTGTCAATTTCACGTTCCCATTTTTTAGTGAAAAAGTTGCGGAAGAAAGTGAAGAAATCTTTCTCTGCAATAAAATGTTGCTTTCGACTACCACGCGTGAATTGTTGTTTGACGATATCGTATTCTTGTAGTTTTTTTACACCTGTACTCATACTAGGTTTACTCATTTGCAGTTGCTGTCGCATTTCATCAAGTGTCATACTTCCTTCAAAAACCATAATGCCATACAAGTTGCCTACACTACGGTTGATACCATACAAATCCATGGTTTCACCAATTGAGTTGATAACTAAATCTTTAGCTTCTTCGATATGTTGACTGTCATTGTTATTATAATCCATCACTGCACCTCCATTTTAATCCATTATTCAGCTTAGGTGGGACGCACTAGATACTATGATTTTTATGATGATTTATCTGTAAATAATACGTCTATTACTTTGAGTTGTAGTTCGTTCGTGAATATAAAGCATAGTTACATTGAAAGTTTATAATCATCATAATCAAATGTTAGTTATCGATTTGAAGTGTTAATGTCTATACTACTTTTGACTATCTTCAATGTTGTAATCTATAAATGGCTATAAAAACCTATACGATATGTCCCATTTCTAATAAATACACACGAGAATCATTATAAAGCCTTTTATGAAAAAAAGAAAAGTAATTTTCTGAACAAAAATTATTTCTTAAACATAGATAAGTTTGATTGTAAAATACAAACATTTTTAAAGAAATTGACACTTTTTCATCAATTATGATAACATAACTCTGTAAAATTCGTTAAATAAAAATTTAACAAACTTAACGGAGGTCGTTTGATGGAACTTGTAGATAAATTATCAAATCGTCAATATATTGATGGAGAATGGGTTGAAAGTTCAAATAAAAACACAAGAGATATTATAAATCCTTACAATCAAGAAACAATCTTCACTGTAGCTGAAGGAACTAAAGAAGATGTTGAAAGAGCAATTTTAGCTGCTAGAAGATCTTTCGAAGACGGTGAATGGTCACTTGAAACAAGTGAAGTCAGAGGTAAAAAAGTGAGAGCCGTTGCTGATAAAATTAAAGAAAATAGAGAAGAGTTAGCTAAATTAGAAACATTAGACACTGGTAAAACTTTAGAAGAATCCTATGCTGATATGGATGATATTCACAATGTGTTTATGTACTTTGCTGGTTTAGCTGATAAAGATGGCGGTGAAATGATTAACTCACCAATTCCTAATACAGAAAGTAAAATAGTTAAAGAACCTGTAGGTGTCGTTACTCAAATTACACCTTGGAACTATCCATTACTTCAAGCATCTTGGAAAATTGCGCCAGCTTTAGCAACAGGTTGCTCATTAGTTATGAAACCAAGTGAAATTACTCCGTTAACAACAATTCGTGTATTTGAATTGATGGAGGAAGTTGGTTTCCCTAAAGGAACAATTAATTTAGTACTTGGTGCTGGATCAGAAGTGGGCGACGTGATGTCAGGTCATGAAGAAGTCGATTTAGTTTCATTTACAGGTGGTATTGAAACAGGAAAACACATCATGAAACAAGCAGCTAATCACGTAACCGACGTTGCATTAGAATTAGGCGGCAAAAATCCTAATATTATTTTTGATGACGCTGATTTCGAATTAGCTGTAGACCAAGCACTTAATGGTGGATATTTCCACGCTGGTCAAGTGTGTTCTGCTGGTTCTAGAATCTTAGTTCACAATGATATTAAAGATAAATTTGAAAAAGCTCTTATCGATCGCGTAAGCAAAATCAAATTAGGTAACGGTTTTGATCAAGATACTGAAATGGGACCAGTTATCTCAACAGCACACCGCGATAAAATTGAAGGTTATATGGAAGTTGCGAAAAAAGATGGAGCAACAATTGCTATTGGTGGTAAACGTCCTGAACGAGAAGACTTACAAGCGGGATTATTCTTTGAACCTACTGTAATTACAGATTGTGATACATCAATGCGTATTGTTCAAGAGGAAGTCTTTGGACCAGTTGTGACTGTAGAAGGATTTGCTGATGAAGAAGAAGCTATTCGCTTAGCAAATGATTCAATTTACGGTTTAGCAGGTGCTGTATTTACTAAAGATATTGGTAAAGCACAACGTGTTGCGAATAAATTGAAACTTGGTACGGTTTGGATTAACGATTTCCATCCATACTTTGCACAAGCGCCATGGGGCGGTTACAAACAATCAGGTATTGGTAGAGAATTAGGTAAAGAAGGCTTAGAGGAATATTTAGTAAGTAAACATATTCTTACAAATACTAATCCAGAACCAGTGGATTGGTTTAGTAAATAATAATAAATTGCTTTTATACAGTAAATGACTTATAAATACAAAATGCTACATGAAGTGAGTACTTACAAAGGTATAGTGCTCACTTCAATAAATGAAACCTTTTAAGAAAGAGATGTTAACAAACAAAGAAAACAAATCAATTTTTGGAGGTCTTTAACGATGAGAAGAAAACGCGATTCATACGATTATGTCATTATTGGTGGTGGTAGTGCAGGTTCAGTTCTTGGTGCACGCCTTTCAGAAGATAAAGATAAAAATGTTTTGGTATTAGAAGCTGGACGTAGTGACTATTTCTGGGATTTATTTATTCAAATGCCAGCAGCATTGATGTTCCCATCAGGTAATCGTTTTTATGACTGGGAATATCAAACTGACGAAGAACCACATATGGGACGTAGAGTTGATCATGCGAGAGGTAAAGTATTAGGTGGCTCAAGTTCTATTAACGGTATGATTTATCAACGAGGTAACCCAATGGACTATGAAGGATGGGCAGAACCTGAAGGAATGGATACATGGGACTTTGCGCATTGTCTACCATACTTCAAAAAGTTAGAAACAACATATGGTGCAGCGCCATATGATAAAGTTAGAGGTCATGATGGTCCAATCAAATTAAAACGTGGACCAGCTACTAATCCATTATTTAAATCATTCTTTAACGCAGGTGTTGAAGCGGGCTATCATAAAACTGCAGACGTTAATGGTTACAGACAAGAAGGATTTGGCCCATTTGATAGCCAAGTACATCATGGACGTCGTATGTCTGCTTCAAGAGCGTATCTACGCCCAGCATTAAGACGTAGAAACTTAGATGTTGAAACACGTGCGTTCGTAACAAAATTAATATTTGATGAAAATAATAGTAAAAAAGTAACAGGCGTGACTTTCAAGAAAAATGGTAAAGAACATACTGTTCATGCAAACGAAGTTATTTTATCTGGCGGTGCTTTCAATACGCCACAACTATTACAATTATCAGGTATTGGTGACTCAGAATTCTTAAAATCAAAAGGTATTGAACCACGTATGCATTTACCAGGTGTTGGTGAGAACTTCGAAGATCACTTAGAAGTATATATTCAACATAAATGTAAACAACCGGTTTCACTACAACCTAGCCTTGATGTTAAACGTATGCCGTTCATCGGTTTACAATGGATTTTTGCACGTAAAGGTGCAGCGGCGTCTAACCACTTTGAAGGTGGCGGCTTCGTAAGATCAAATGATGATGTTGATTATCCAAACCTCATGTTCCACTTCTTACCAATTGCTGTAAGATATGATGGTCAAAAAGCACCAGTAGCACATGGTTACCAAGTACATGTTGGACCAATGTACTCCAACTCAAGAGGTAGTTTGAAAATCAAATCTAAGGATCCATTTGAAAAACCAAGTATCGTGTTTAATTACTTATCTACGAAAGAAGACGAAAGAGAATGGGTTGAAGCAATTAGAGTAGCAAGAAATATATTAAAACAAAAAGCTATGGATCCATTTAATGGTGGCGAAATTTCACCAGGACCACAAGTTCAAACGGATGAAGAAATTTTAGATTGGGTACGAAAAGATGGTGAAACTGCATTACATCCATCTTGTAGCGCGAAAATGGGACCTGCATCTGACCCAATGGCAGTAGTCGATCCATTAACTATGAAAGTACATGGTATGGAAAATTTACGTGTCGTTGATGCCTCAGCAATGCCTAGAACAACAAATGGTAATATTCATGCACCTGTATTGATGTTAGCTGAGAAAGCAGCGGATATTATTCGTGGTAGAAAACCGCTCGAACCTCAATATGTTGACTATTATAAACATGGTATTGATGATGAAAAAGCAGGTGCAATGGAAGATGATCCATTCTATCAATATTAAAATAGTTTGATTCAAAATATAATCTTAAATTCTAACCAGAAATAGATTATAATACCCATCATATTGAATTCGATTATTTGTTACGGTATATAAAGACTTAATTAAAAATTGTTGTGTACACAATTGTAACTTATTCATTGGTTACTCATATAAAAGCCTGAGACAACTTGTTGTCTCAGGTTTTTAGTTGTAACATAACTGTGATAGATGTGTACGTTGATTGGTTAAATATAAAAATTAAGATATGTATCTCTAAAACGTTGTGTAACAATATTTATAAATTTAAGTTTATAATAATCTTGAGGAGAGGATTAAGATGAATCAGACTTTAGTTCAACATCTACGTGAAAAAGAACAAAGAATGAAAGAAATAAGACGTTACTTACATGAAAACCCAGAATTATCATTCGAAGAAAATGAAACATCTAAATATATTGCAAACTTTTATAAAGATAAAGATTGTTTAGTTGAGACGAATGTGGGGCCTAACGGAATTAAAGTTACCATCGCAGGTAAACATCCAGGCAAAACTATCGCCATTCGTGCTGATTTTGATGCGCTACCGATAAAAGAAGAAACAGACTTACCTTATGCTTCTAAAAATGAGGGAGTCATGCATGCTTGTGGTCATGATGCACATACTGCATACATGCTAATACTTGGAGAAACATTAATTGAAATGAAAGATCAATTGAGAGGTAATGTCGTAATTATACATCAACCTGCAGAAGAAATGCCACCGGGTGGTGCGAAAGGTATGATAGACGACGGCGTATTAGAAGGGGTGGACCATGTTTTAGGTGCACATGTGATGAGCATGATGGAAGCAGGTAAAATATACTATCGTGAAGGTTTTGTTCAAACAGGACGCGCTTATTTTAGACTTGTTGTTAAAGGTCAGGGTGGTCACGGCTCATCCCCACATACATCGAATGACGCTATTGTAGCAGGTGCGCATTTTGTAACGACCGCACAGACCATTGTTTCAAGACGTTTAAATCCGTTTGAAACGGGTGTAGTCACAATAGGTTCCTTCGACGGGAAAGGGCAATTCAATGTGATTAAAGATACAATAATAATCGAAGGTGATGTACGTGCATTGACTGATGATACAAGAGACAATATTCAGAATGAGATGACACGACTAGTCAGAGGATTAGAAGAGACGTTCGGAGTGGTTTGCGATTTTGAATTTAAAAAGGATTATCCAGCACTTTATAATAATCCTGAATTTACTTCTTATGTAGCAACAACTTTAAAAAATGCTCAGTTGGATGACATAAAAGCAATAGATGTTTGTGAGCCACAGCCACCCTCAGAAGATTTCGCGTTTTATGCGTTAGAAAGACCTTCAACATTTATTTATTCGGGTGCAGCACCAGAAGAAGGACCTATGTACCCTCACCATCATCCTAAGTTTAATATCAATGAAACATCTATGCTTGTGGCTGCAGAGGCAGTGGGTACAATTGTATTAGATTATTTGAAATAAAAAGAGTATGAAATATCAAGAATATAAAGGTATCTATAAATTGTAAATAGGTATCGATTTTACAGTTATTACGATTTGTTAATTATCTAATTGGTAATTAAATCTTGTTTTTACGATACAAACGTCTTTTGGAAATTGAAAAGGTGCGATAAATATAGTGGTGAGTCTAACAGTACTTCTTGTGTGTTGTTTATTGTTGTTGAGGGAAACTTAGAAGATACTTTTGTTAGTCAAAATAATAACTTAAGTTTTTTGTTTCAATGTATCAATGGCAATTTCAGCATTCCTTATCATTCGGGCTTTTCTTACCTCGAAATGTCAGTAAGAATATATAAATAGTTCTGATATGTATAAGTGAAGTGCATAGAGTGTCGGTTTGGATTTAATGTTTTATATAATAAATCATGGTAGTATGTATTTATATCATATTGAAGAGGTGATAGGGTGAGTTTTTATCATTTTATACAAAATTTCGTTGGTGATGAAACACCTTTAGGTAAACTAGCCGCATGGATTAACCAAGATGAAGATTTCCCTATAGAAGAAACCACAGCACATAATATATTAAACTATTTTAATCAGTTAAATTATTTTGATGACGATTGTATTGAAACTGTAAAACGTTCGCTATCACTATATGAACAAAGTAAAGTAGCTCTATAATCTTAATTTGAAATGAAGGGATGTCTTATGTTAATTAGCGATACAAATAAATCTTATATAATAGAAGAAACTCGTAATTCATTCACAATTGAAAGGAATAATGATCAACAACATTACGAAGTATTAGAATCAATTAACAGCTTATCTAATGATTCATTTTGTGTGTTAAATCACTTATTCGTCAATGAAGGTAATGAAGAGGTTTTTGAGTCACGGTTTTTAAAGAGAAATCAACATTTGCAAGATGTGTCTGGATTTAAAGCGCTAAGGTTTCTTAGACCAGTAGTCAAAGGGAGACATTACATTATCATCACGCTATGGAACAGTAGACAAGCTTTCTATGATTGGCAAAATTCAAAAGCATATGCGCAAACTCATAAAAAACGTGGAACTCAAAAAGGTGTCGATCATCGTATAGTCAATAGAGATTTATCCTATAATATAAGAATAGAGTTAGAAAGTCTTAATAACTAAATTTGTGTTGAATATATGAATGATAAAATATAAAAAACGGTATAATATGTTATTGAATTTATTAAGAATAAAAATTTGAGGATACTTTTAATGAATTGTACGCACGTAAAAGTCTATTTGACTTGTTCAAATAATATAAGATAAATGAATGTAACAAAAAGTTAATGATAAAGCTGTACATTATTTTATGTTTCAGGTTTTTCTTATTTGAAAATTTGTTAGTTGATGATGAATGATATGAATGTTTTTAATAGGTTTGATAGATTATAAACCTTTGGTAGATTTTAGATGAAAGTATATTGAAAGGAAGTACACTTATGAATAAATCAAATTTACTAGCACCTGAGAAATATAATATTGTTTCAGAAATAGAAAAATATGCTTCAGAAGATCATAAAAAAGCCATTATTTACAAGGATAACGAGCATGAAAATATTTCTGTAAGTTATAAAGAACTTATCAGTAATGCTAATAAAGTAGGGAATGTATTCCTCAATCATGGGCTGAAAAAGGGAGATAAAGTTCTCATCATGATGCCACGTGCAATCGTTACATATGAATTATATATTGCAGCATTGAAACTGGGGATAGCGATTGTTCCAAGTTCAGAAATGTTACGAACAAAAGATTTACAATATCGAATTACTCACGGTGAGATTGATGCAGTTATTTCATTTGATTCTCTAACTAAAGAATTCGAAAACGTTAAAGAATATGACCAATTAAAGAAATTTATAGTAGCTGGTCACAAAGAAGATTGGGTTTCAATAGAAGATGAAAAAGAAAAAGTAAGTGATGACCTTAAAGGCGCAGATACAACACGAGATGATTTGGCGATTCTTTCTTATACATCAGGTACAACAGGTAATCCAAAAGCAGTAACGCATTCACATGGATGGGGGTATGCCCATTTGCAAATGGCACCAAAACATTGGTTATGCATACAAGAGAATGATCTTGTATGGGCAACTGCAGCACCAGGGTGGCAAAAGTGGGTGTGGAGTCCATTCTTATCTGTTTTAGGGATGGGAGCAACAGCATTTGTCTATAACGGTCGTTTCCACCCTGAAACATATCTCGAGTTACTTCAAAATTATCAAATCAATGTTCTATGTTGTACACCAACAGAATATCGTATGATGGCTAAACTTAGTCATTTAGAACAGTATAATTTAGAACATTTACACAGTGCGGTGTCTGCGGGTGAACCTTTAAATCGAGAAGTTGTTGAACAATTTAAACGTCATTTTAATATTACTGTTCGAGATGGATATGGACAAACGGAAAGTACATTGTTGATTGGATTTCTAAAAGATACTGAACCACGTATGGGTTCAATGGGTAAAGGTATACCTGGTAGTTTTGTTACTGTCATTGATGATGATGGTAAAGAGGTTGGCCCAAATGTAAAAGGTAATATTGCCGTGCCTTTAGACTTACCAGCCTTATTTAAAGGTTATTTTAAAGATGAAGCACGCACAAAAGCAGCTTCAACAGGTGATTATTATGTTACTGGAGACCAAGCTCATATTGATAATGATGGTTATTTCTGGTTCGAAGGTCGCCGTGACGATATTATTATTAGTTCAGGATATACCATTGGACCTTTTGAAGTAGAAGATGCATTAACAAATCATGCAGCTGTTAAAGAATGTGCTGTTGTAGCAAGTCCGCATGACATTCGTGGAAATATTGTTAAAGCATTTATCATCTTGCAAGATGATTATGAAGCAAGTGATGGGTTAATCCAAGAATTACAAGTATTCTGTAAAAATGAAGTAGCACCGTATAAATATCCAAGAGCAATTGAATTTGTTGAAAATCTACCAAAAACAAATTCAGGTAAGATACGTCGCGTTGAATTACGTGATGCAGAAATTAAAAAATATAAACAATAGTATTCATCGCATTAAGTATGAATGAAAATATTTCCTGGGACACTTATACAATGTCTCAGGTTTTTTATTTTGACTATCAGAGACTAATATTAGAAATATGCATTAGTATAATTTAGTTAATGTCATGCGATAGGGAATTCAATATGAATTTTGTCCTGCTTTTTACGATTACATGAGTATAATCTCATCAATGATGAATTGAAAAATAGAATCATGAATAAAAAAGCATTAAATTAATACTTTTGACATATTTAGAACAAATTTAATGAAAGCCTTTTCTTAAAAGTGTTGTAATTCCTTTTCTATTATGACATACTTGTAAATAAATAGTATGACATAATAAAAATAAGAGGTGGTCAAGAATGACACAATTCGTTTATGCATTTAATGAAGGAAATATAGCTATGAAAGACTTACTTGGTGGTAAAGGTGCCAATCTTTCAGAGATGAAGAGACTCGGACTACCAGTACCTGATGGTTTTACAATTACGACTGAAGCTTGTATTACCTATTTAAAACAAAATGAAGAACTACCTACAGAAGTAAAGACACAATTAATTGATCATTTAGCAGCTTTTTCTAAACGAACAGGAAAGTCCTTTTCTTCTGATGACAACTTGTTATTAGTATCAGTACGTAGTGGTGCAAAAATTTCCATGCCAGGAATGATGGATACAATTCTTAACTTGGGACTTAATGATGATAATGTGAAAAAACTTGCTGACAAAACTAATGATGCACGTTTTGCATATGATTGTTACCGTCGTTTACTACAAATGTTTGGTGAAGTTGTTTATGGCATTCCAATGACTGCTTTTGATACATACTTTAATGATTTTAAAACGAAGCATCGTTATCAAAATGATGCTGAAATTCCGGCAGAAGGACTACAAACTATATGTGAAAGATATAAAGAAATTTATGTAGAAGAGGCATATAAACCTTTTCCACAAGAACCGTTAAAGCAATTAGAAGAAGCAATTGAAGCAGTATTTAAATCTTGGGACAATGATCGTGCACGTGTATATAGAGATTTAAATGATATTCCACATGATATTGGTACAGCTGTAAATATTCAAGAAATGGTATTTGGTAATAGTGGTGCAAATAGTGGTACGGGCGTAGCATTTACAAGAAATCCAGTTACCGGAGAAAATCATTTATTCGGGGAGTACTTACTTAATGCTCAAGGTGAAGATGTTGTTGCAGGTATTCGTACCCCTAAGGATATTGACACTTTAAAACAACAAATGCCAGACGTGCATCAAGAGTTCGTTGATGTAACCAAACAACTTGAAAAACATTACAAAGATATGCAAGATATAGAATTTACAATTGAAAATGGGAAACTTTATTTATTACAAACACGTAACGGAAAGCGTACTGCTAAAGCAGCAATAAAAATTGCTGTGGATTTAGTTCACGAGCAATTAATTACACGTGAAGAAGCAGTATCAAAAGTAGAAGTAAAATCAATAGACCAATTATTACATCCTAATTTTAATGAAGAGTCATTAAAGCAAGCGACAGTGGTTTCTAAAATGGGCTTACCAGCTAGTCCCGGTGCAGCAACAGGAAAAGTAGTCTTCTCTGCTGAAGAAGCAAAACTTCAAGCTGAAAATGGTAATAAAGTAGTGTTAATGCGACCGGAAACATCACCTGAAGATATTGAGGGGATGATAGCAAGTGAAGCAATCGTAACAACTCATGGTGGTATGACATCACACGCTGCTGTTGTAGCAAGAGGAATGGGTAAATGTTGTGTGACAGGATGTTCGAATGTAGAGATAGATACAGTGAACAAAACAGTATATTATCCTGAAGGTGAATTACATGAAGGGGATATCGTTTCTGTAGATGGTTCAGCTGGTGATTTATATTTAGGAGCAATTGAAACAGTCAATGCTGAACATAGTGAAGAGTTCGATCAATTTATGACTTGGTCTGAAGAGATTGCAAGACTGCAAGTTAGAATGAATGCTGAAACACCACAAGATATAAAAGCTGGATATAATTTTGGCTCTAAAGGAATAGGTTTAGTTCGTACTGAGCACATGTTCTTTGGCCCTGAACGTTTAATAGAAATGCGCCGTTTTATCTTAGCTTCAAATCATGACGAACGTGTACAAGCTTTAGAAAAAATTAAAACATACCAAATAGAAGATTTTGAAACAATTTTTAGATTATCTCAAGATAGACCTACGATTGTTCGTTTACTTGATCCACCGTTACATGAGTTCTTACCATCATCTGAAGAAGATATAAACAATGTTTCTCAACAGCTGAATGTATCTTCTGAGTTCTTACGCAAGCGAATCGTTGACTTAAATGAGGTCAATCCAATGCTTGGTCATCGTGGTTGTCGTTTGGCTGTGACTTATCCAGAGTTATATGAGATGCAAGTTGAAGCTATCATTGAAAGTGTTATTAAGCTTCAAAAAGAGGGGATAACGTGCCTGCCGGAAATTATGATTCCTCTCGTGTCAACAGTAGAAGAATTTACAACTTTAAAAGAACGATTAGTTAATACAATTACACATTTAGAAAAAGAATCTCAACAAGATATACAATATATGATAGGTACTATGATTGAAACGCCTAGAGCATGCTTGATTGCGAATGACCTTGCGAAACATTGTGATTTCTTCAGTTTTGGTACTAATGATTTAACACAATTGACATTTGGTTTCTCTAGAGATGATGCAGGAAAATTCATAAATGTGTATACTGAAAATAACATTTTACAGCTTGACCCATTCCAAACTTTAGATAGAGAAGGTGTAGGACGACTAATTCAATTAGCCGTTGAACAAGCTAAAAATACCAATCCAGAGATTAAAATTGGTGTATGTGGTGAGCTTGGTGGCGATGCAAAATCAATTCGTCAATTTAACCAATGGGGAATTGATTATGTTTCATGTTCACCATTTAGAGTTCCGGGTGCAATTTTAGCTACAGCTCAGAGTCAAGCGGAGGAAAGCGAGCGATAAGGTGAAGGATAATAATGAAGTATTAAAGTTATTTATAGTTTCAGATTCAATAGGAGAAACAGCGCAACGGATGATTCATGCAACGTTGACACAGTTTCCAGATTTAACTCAAGTAGAAATTAAGAAATTTCCGTATATTAAGGACGAACAAGAATTTTTAAATGTCTTACAATTAGCTAAAGAACAGAATGCAATTGTTGCAACAACATTAGTGAGTGAGTCATTTAATGCATTAGGTCATCAGTTTGCAAATGAACATCAAATTCCCTATGTAGATTACATGTCTGAGTTAATTAGTATAATTAAAAAACATACACACGCTAAACCATTAATGGAAAGTGGTGCGTTGCGTAAGCTTAATGATGAGTATTTTAAGCGTATAGAAGCAATTGAGTATTCAGTGAAATATGATGATGGTAAGCATTTTACAGATATTGGAGAAGCGGATGCTTTAATAGTAGGTGTATCACGTACCTCTAAAACGCCATTAAGTATGTACTTAGCTAATAAAGGATATAAGATTGCAAATATTCCTTTGGTCCCTGAAGTGGCTATTCCAGATAATGTATTTCAACAAAAGAATTTAAAGGTATTTGGATTAACAGCAAGTCCCAATTATATCGCAAATATACGACGTAATCGTGCAGAAACATTAGGACTATCTTCAGAATCTAATTACAATAGTTTAGAGCGTATCAAAAAAGAATTATCTTATGCTGAAGAAGTTTTTAGAAAATTAAATGCAACGGTAATTAATACAGAATATAAATCGATAGAGGAATCGGCATTTTATATTGAAAAGTTTTTAGCTAAACGTTAAATTTTCATAAAAATATATATCATAAAATTGTCATAAATTTACTATTAACAATTTACTTTTCAAAGTGCTTGCTTTAACATATATATGTAAAAGCTATTAGATTTGATTCTTTTCTAAGGTTTTGAGGTTATAAAGTAATATAACAAGAATGATGACGTCTAATTAGCTGGAAAGCAATTTGATAACTACTACACAAGAGGTGAACATTATGGCTATGTCTGACAAAAAAGACGTCGTGTTAATCGGTGCCGGTGTACTAAGTACTACATTTGGTTCTATGTTGAAAACGATTGCACCTGATTGGGACATTCATTTATATGAACGTCTAGATCGTCCTGGTATTGAAAGTTCAAATGAACGTAACAATGCAGGAACAGGGCATGCAGCTTTATGTGAATTGAACTATACTGTACAACAACCTGATGGTTCAATTGATATTGAAAAAGCTAAAGAAATTAATGAACAATTTGAAATTTCTAAACAATTCTGGGGGCATTTAGTTAAATCAGGAGAAATTCAAAATCCTAAAGAATTTATTAATCCATTACCTCATATTAGTTTTGTTCGTGGTAAAAATAACGTTAAATTCTTAAAAGATCGTTATGAAGCGATGAAGCAATTCCCTATGTTCGATAATATCGAATATACTGAAGATATTGAAGAAATGAGAAAATGGATTCCATTAATGATGAAAGGCCGTGAAGATAAGGGCTACATGGCAGCGAGTAAAATAGACGAAGGCACTGACGTAAACTACGGTGAATTAACTCGTAAAATGGCTCAAAATCTTAAAAACTCACCAAACGTTGAAGTGCAATACAAACATGAAGTTGTTGATTTTGAACGTTTGTCTAATGGTAAATGGTCAGTTAAAATTAAAAATCTAAATAATGGACAAGTATTCGAACATCAAACTGATTATGTGTTTATCGGTGCTGGTGGTGGCGCAATTCCACTATTACAAAAAACTGGCATTCCAGAAAGTAAACATTTAGGTGGATTCCCAATCAGTGGACAATTTATTGCTTGTACAAATCCACAAGTTATTGAACAACACGATGCTAAAGTTTATGGTAAAGAACCACCTGGTACACCACCAATGACGGTACCTCACTTAGATACACGTTACATTGATGGTGAAAGAACATTATTATTTGGGCCATTTGCAAACGTGGGGCCTAAATTCCTAAAACATGGTTCTAACTTGGATTTATTCAAATCAATTAAACCATATAACATTACGACTTTACTTGCTTCTGCAGTTAAAAACTTACCATTAATTAAGTATTCATTTGACCAAGTCATTATGACAAAAGAAGGTTGTATGAACCATTTACGTACGTTCTATCCTGAAGCACGTGATGAAGATTGGCAAGTTTACACAGCTGGTAAACGTGTACAAGTTATTAAAGATACTGAAGAGAATGGTAAAGGATTTATCCAATTTGGTACTGAAGTGGTTAATTCTGAAGACCACTCAGTTATTGCATTACTAGGCGAATCACCAGGAGCATCAACTTCAGTATCAGTAGCACTAGAAGTTTTAGAGAAAAACTTCCCTGAATACGCGAAAGACTGGGAACCTAAAATCAAGAAAATGATTCCTTCATATGGTGAATCACTTATTGATGATGTTCAATTAATGAGAAAAATACGTAAACAAACATCTAAAGATCTTGAATTAGGATTCTATAATAAAGCAAAATAAAAATATATAGCGTTATCTATTAATCCTTATTAGGTAAAGTTGCTGTATTTAATATTTTAAATGCCTGAGACAATGAGTGTCTCAGGCATTTTTATATATTAACAGTCGATGGTTAATTTGCAGATGAAAGGGATTTAAATCAAGATTGTGAACTATCATATCTTTTGATAAGGCAGCGAAAAAATTCAATACAAAGTATATTTCATATCTTTTCTTTAATTGATAGATGATTAATGAAAATTCTTTTTTAAAATTAATAAATAAAAATATGTACAGGTAACTATATATTAAAAACATTAAATAGTGTATTATAAAGTTATAAATAGCAATTTAAAACTAATGAATATTTAATTGTTATTTCTCTGTATATAAAAATTAAAAGGAGATAGAATATGAAAAAATTTTTGGGAATTTTATTAATTGTGATGTCAATTGCTCTTGTGGGATGTTCAAATAGCAATGATTCAGATCAATCTTCTAATGAAAAGTCATCATCAAAAAGCTCTGAGAAAAAAACGGACGTGGCGACTGAATATACAAAAGAGGATGAATATAAAGAACTAGAAAAAGAAGCTAAGGATCTTAAACAAAAGCCAGTTCTTAATGAAATTGATGCACTTATTACAGAAAAAGGTTTTACAAATAAAACGGGATTGCAAGGCTGGGAAGACTATAAAAAATTAATGGATAAGGTAACACTTGCAGATTATAAATACACAAAAGAATCTAAAGGATCATCCATTGAAGAAGTTAATAAGTTCTTTAAAGATAAAAAAGGTGTAGAGATTAAACGAATGAAAAGTAAGGAAAAAAATATTAAGCATATTAATTATATGTATGTAGATCCAGATGGTAAAAAAACAGGTAAAAATAAGCAACCTATGTCCTACGCTCAAATACTTGCAACATTTAAAGAAGGTAAATTAGTAGCTACAAATATTCAACCTGGATTTTTTGCTTTAGATAAAAAGAAAATGGTTAAAGCTAAAGACTTAGAAGAAGTTAAGACATTGGAAGATTTAACGCGTTTGAAAAATCCTAAAGCGACATCATATGGTATTTTACAGACGAAATATAAAGGGAAACCATACACTCAAGTTTCAATATTAGGCAGTGATTCTGATGAAGAGAATGATATTTCCTCAGCCATATTAGCTTATTATCTATTTTCACCAACGGAATTAGATAGTGATGATAATCATAAATACGTTGAAGTTGCATCAGCGCCATTCTTAAGTGCTCAAAACGATTTTTCATCTTATCAACTTGGTGTATTTAAAAAAATTATCGAAAGTAGTATGTCGTTCGATGAATAATCAAAGGACAAAATGTGTGTAAAGTATAAAAAAACCGTGTGGTCAGATTAATCTACCACACGGTTTTAATATTTCTCTAGACAATGTGATGTTGTTTAGAGAAAACATTGTTCGTTATGAACTGATAAATAATTAGTTTTTATTTACTGACGCATCATAGATTGAATCTACAGCATCGCCTAATGCTTTATCGAATTCTTCTTGTGATTGGCTAGCACGTAAGTCACTTGCTAATGCACGTGAGAAGCTTGCAATTAATTCATCGTTATCTTTTAACAATTTGTTAGCTTCATCTCGGCTGTAACCACCTGATAATACTACTACACGTACAACATTAGGGTGGTCAGCTAATTCTTTATATAAGTTAGCTTCAGTAGGAATAGTTAATTTTAACATAACTAATTGATCATCGTTTAATGAATCTAAACCTTTTTTGATTTCAGCTTTTAAAACTTTCTCAATTTCAGATTTATCTTTAGCGTTAATATTAACTTCTGGTTCGATAATAGGTACTAAACCTTTAGCGATGATTTTTTTAGCGAATTCAAATTGTTGTTCAACAACATCTTTGATTCCTTGTTCATTAAGTTCAAGGATGTTAGAACGCATTTTAGTACCGAAGATATGACGTTCATTTGCACGATCTAAAGTTTCATCTAAATCATCAATTGGTTTCATTAATTGCACGCCATTTTTCTCTTCAGCAAGACCTTTGTCGACTTTTAAGAAAGGAACAACGCCTTTATCCGCTAAATAGTCTCCAGTGTATTTACCTTCAACTTCGCGATCCATAGTTTGTTCGAATAAAATCGCACCTAAAATTTTATCAGGTGAAAATGAAGGTGAAGTTACAACGCGTGTACGCATATCGTGAACAAGTTGGAACATTTCGTCTTCATTACTGTATTGGTCTTCATTCACACCATATTCTTTAAGTGCTTTAGGTGTACTACCACCACTTTGGTCTAATGCAGCAATGAATCCTTTACCATGAGTCATTTTTTCTAATTGTTCTTTATTCATACTTTCCACTCCTTAATATAACTTTCATATACAGTATGATAAAAATTACTTTTTATCTCAAGTTTTTCTACTTAAAAATGATGAAAAATCACATAATTGTTGTAATTAACTATGATTTAGATGTGTAAAATGTAAATAAATCGTAACAATGATTTTCCTTAAATGCATCATATCGTCAGAAACACCGACGAATAGAATTCAAAAAGTTTAACTGGTATTTGCATTTAACTATCAACTGATAAAGGTTAAATCAACCTAGGACAACGTTAGATAACCTAGGCTTATAAGTACTTTTTCCTATATCAGATTAAGAGATTTAGAACAACATCTTATCGCTACCAAATGTATCACCCAATGCTTGTTGAGCTAAAACATTAAGGTAATGCCATGGTCTATCATAATCAGGTTGGAAGAAGAAATCTTGGACAGCGAGTTGTTCAAGTGTGAAACCAGCAGATATTACTACTGAAATTGTATTAATAGAAGCAGTAATATCTTCTTCTGACATGACTTGACCACCAAGTATACGGTGAGTGTCTTTATCATAAATAATTTTCATATGAATTTTCGTATCATCTTGCATAAATTGAGGACGAATCAATTCTTCTACGTATGTTTGACCTAAATTGCCATCATAATTATCGATTTCTGTACCATGAATGCCAGTCTGTCCAAATTTATAATCAAATAATTGTAAACCTGAAGTACCAGAAACGCGTGGCATTGTCATTTCTTTACCCAACATGTTTTTTGCTGCGACAACGCCTTGACGTCTTGAATTTGTTGCTAATGCAATATAACGATCCTCAGATACTGGTGCAAAAGGAACTAATGTCGCATCGCCACCTGCATAGACATCTTTAGCAGATGTTTGTTGTTGGTGATTAATGTTTATAATTCCTTTTTTACCTAAATCTATTTTATCTTTTAGCCACTCGGTAGCCGGTTCGACACCTACAGCAAATAAGACAGTATCTGCGTCATATTCATTTTTGTCGGTAACTACAGTAGTTACTTCGCCATTTTGATTTCCTGAAAGTGATTGTACTGTTTCGCCACCTTTAAAATGAAGGCCGTGTTGCTGTGCATTTGTTTCTAATACGTCTGTAAACTCTTTATCTAAGTAAGTGTTTAATATACGATCAGCGACATCTACGATTGTAGTATCTATGCCTGCTTTAGCAAAAGCTTCAGCAGCTTCAATACCTATATAGCCACCTCCGACTACAACAGCCTTTTTGGCATCTTTCATGCGTTCTTTAATTTGATTTGCCCAATCGCGTCCACGCATAAATAATACATGTTTATATTTTTCAATTCCATCGACTGGAGGTGTAACAGGTTTACCGCCGGGACTTAGGAACAATTTATCATAAGAATAAGTTGATGTTTGACCTTGGTGTTCAACTGTAACAGTCTTATTGTCAGTATCTAAATCTGTGACTGTGCTATTCGTATGAATGTTTACACCTTGTGCCTTATAAGAGTCAACGGATGCGTAATGTAAATCATCTAGTGATGATGAGATGTCTTCAAGATAACTTTGAATACCACAAGATAAAAAGGACGGTTGATCTGCACTTTCAAAAACTTGAATATCAGCATTTTCATCTTCTTTAAGCAATGTTTGGATTACTTCATATCCTGAATGAGATGTACCTACCACAATATATTTCATTATGATGTCCTCCTTTTATTTATAAAAACGTATAGATTACGTTAGTTTTAGCAATTACATTATGATGTTTACCCAGGTAGTTAAATTCTATTCAACGTTATTGAAAAAGTGATATATTCTTCAAAATTTTGTAAAAGAATTGGGGATTCGTTCATGTTCGATTAATATGAAACTTAAGTCATTGACTCAAGGGTTTTTACATATGGGTAGTCGATAGTGGATTAAAATGCGCTATTATCAAGCTTGTTTCAATATTTATGTTATTGGTAGGAGAGTGTGTTCAAAATATTTTACAAACTATAGTTTAGTTATACTTTTAGTTACTTAACTATTTATTTTACAAATATTGAAATTAAAAGGAGAGATTGGCACATAATTTCTAGCAAAATAACCAGTAAATGAGTTTTTTATAAATTCATTTACTG
>NZ_KV822067.1:0-30066 GCF_001815825.1 Staphylococcus sp. HMSC068G11 | reverse complement strand
TTGTTGGCTCGCTTTCTTAGGGGACAGCTTCATCTTGTAGTCTTCAGCTTGTCCTGTTCCCTCAAGAGTATCGCCAAAATATTTTGTGTTTATATAACATTTTACATTGAAATACTTAAAAAATAAGGCCCTTTTCGTATAATTTAATAAATACCACTAAACTAATTTAACGAGGTGCCTAATATATAAAGATTATAATATGACTCAACTTACTTTACCAAAGGATACTTCAGTTCTTATCCCCACAAATGATTTTGTAGAAACAATTCCTAAGACTGAATTCAGACATCATCGTGGTGCAACATCATACCATCCCAAAATGATATTCAAAGAACTATGTCATTTTACGTAAAGGTTGATGGTAAAGTGCAATGAAACCAGCAGTGAGTAAAAATAGACTTATTATACCATTTGTATTGAAATTTTTATCTTTCATACCAGTATTCGGTAGCGTATCAGATGAGCTTTGTTGTGGTAAGTCAGAAGATTGAACTTGACCTACGTAATATGAATTGAGTTCACGTGTGCTATCCACTGCTTGTGTCTGTCGAGTAGAGTGTTGTTTTACTTGTGAAGATGTTGTAGCAATATCTTGTGCAACATAGCATTGTGGTGAATTGAGTTGACTATATTCTCCATAATATCCACTTTTATATAGCACCACACCATTTTTGTATACTTTATAAGTACCGACACCAGCACCAGATTTATTATTTATATCAATTGTGAAATAATCCCCTTTATCCTTAACTTTTTTGAAATTTTGTAAGTCCGGATTGCCACCACTATTTTTCATAGCTTGAATTGCTACAGCTTGTGCATCATGAGATGTTACTTCGGCTGCATGTGTCGTTGTGTCATTGACACTTGGAAATAATAATAATCCTGTTAATACAGTCGTTGCAATTAGAGAAATCTTTTTCACATTGATAACCCCATTTCGAATTGATGATATATGATGTATTTAAATTACTTTACGATTATAGTTTAGCACCTTGATTGCGAGATAATAGTGGTTTAAAAGAATTCAAATACAAATTTTAAGATACGTTAAAAATCTTAATAATTATAAATCATTGCTAATGATACAGCAGTAAAACAGACGTCAAGTATTGCTTCGTAAATAGCGAAGTTTTAATAATCTGTTAAATTGTTGTACATTTTTAAAAATAGTTAGTTTATAATTATTTTATAAAGTGGCTTATTTTGTTGTGTTAAATAGATTAGAATGTAGGGGAGTATTTGAATTGAAGAAATTAGCAGTGATATGTGCGTTTACAGTATTAATATTAGCCGGTTGTGGTCTTGGAGATAGTGATAATAAAGGAAGCTCAACGATAAATGATGATCAACAATCAGGGGATAAAAATAACAGAGATTCAAAATCAAGTACAAGTAGAAATCAAATAGGAGGTAATCAGCAAGACACACAACAAGATACCCATTCGAATAAATACTATGCTCAAGTTTGGTTAACTGCTTTAGATAGCTATAGAGGTGATAGTGACCTTCCTTTTGACGATTTAGAAATTGTACATCAAAATATTTCTAATAAAGTTTTAGATCCCTATCACCCAGACGAATCAGCTAAACTACCTGAAGGAACAGAATTGTTAACAGCAAGTGTTACTGCAGCAGGTTCAGTTTATTATAAAAATAATGGAGATGGCACAATTACAATATATAATGTACCATCACATTTTCAAGGGAGTTGGCGTGACGCTGATTACTCTAAAAGAGAATCTCAGCGCATTATAGATGATGCACGTACAGTTAAGTTATACAACGCAAGTGAAAGTGAAATCAATAAGATAAGTCAGATGATGAGGACTGAATTTTCAGTTGGTGATAATTTAAAAGATGAAGACGATACTTCTGAATCGGAAAATCAATCAAGCAGTTCTGATGAAGTAACGGTGACACGAAGTAATGTTATCGATATAGTTGAAGACTACGAAGGGCATCAATTAGATACAGACACATATATTTACAAAGAACCAGAAAAAGATAGTGATGGTAGTTGGGGGTTCTCATTTACAGATAAAGAAGGTCATTTAGAAGGATCTTATATTATCGATAAAGATGGAGAAGTAACGAAGTATGATGAAGATGGAGAGCCAGAATAACTAATAGGGCAGTAGAGATATCATAGTCTAATTATCTATGATGTTTCTACTGCCAATATTTATTTTATAATATGTAAAAGACATTGAGATATGAGTTTTAAAATCATAAAGTTTTTTTCGAAATGATAGGTAGACAACTCGCCATTAAAATAATGAAAAAAAGATGTGCAACTAACCACCATGCAAATTCGTTCCAACTAAAGAAAAAAATTGAGAGTTGCGCAAGAAAAACGAGAAGTGGATACATCAAAGCAAATATTAATACTAAAGGTAAGTATGCTAGACGATACAAGAATTTTGAATAATGATAGATAATTAAAAAGGTGATATAAATCAATATTCCGATACTTAAATGAATCAGTACTTCGATAATTGTTGGCACTTCATCAGGGTTGATTAAAAAATCAATATTGAGTAATAACTGAGTTAAGTGTGTGTTTTGTAGTAACACATCCATTTATATAGTTAAAATAAGTAATAGCACGCTAATCGTGGTTGCGTATAATAAATGATAAAATATTTTTAACCCATTCATATTAATATCCTCCGTAAAATATTTTATTCTATATTCCCTTTAAACATATCTTCTAAGCCTCAAGGACATATATTTCTTTATCACAAAAGATTCGTAACGAAAATATTTTTAATTATCAGAAAATATTTACAAATCTGAAAATTGTTAGTATATTGATTACTATCCTATTAGTATTGATTTATTTTAA
Organism: Staphylococcus sp. HMSC068G11; assembly: GCF_001815825.1. Classification (NCBI taxonomy): domain Bacteria; kingdom Bacillati; phylum Bacillota; class Bacilli; order Caryophanales; family Staphylococcaceae; genus Staphylococcus; species Staphylococcus sp. HMSC068G11. The sequence goes on along the minus strand of NZ_KV822067.1, from coordinate 27,218 downwards.
AACGATAGCAGTTGATAGTTTTATAGCTTCAAATGTAGATAGCTATATTAAAAAGAGTCATTATTGGGAGGGAACTCAATGAGTAAAGTTAGTCATTTGATAGATGAAGATGAACGTTATTTTGCACATTCTGGACGGATTAAATATTATCCTCTAGTTATTGATCATGGTTATGGAGCCACGTTAATCGATATAGAGGGTAAGTCTTATATTGATTTATTAGCAAGTGCAAGTTCACAAAATGTGGGTCATGCTCCGAAGCCAGTAGTCGAAGCAATTAAGAACCAAACTGAGAAATTCATTCATTATACACCAGCATATATGTATCATGAACCGTTAGTGCGATTATCAAAAAAATTATGTGACATTGCTCCTGGAAATTATGAGAAGAGAGTTACTTTCGGATTAAGTGGCTCTGATGCTAATGATGGGATTATAAAGTTTGCACGTGCGTATACAGGACGTCCATACATCATAAGTTTTACCAATGCATACCATGGTTCAACATTTGGTTCATTATCGATGTCTTCAATTAGTTTGAATATGCGTAAGCATTATGGACCATTACTTAATGGATTTTACCATATACCTTTTCCTGATAAGTATAGGGGGATGTTTGAGCAAGCTAAACCTAACACGGTTGAGGAATATTTAGCGCCTTTAAAAGAAATGTTTGCAAAATACGTCCCTGCGGAAGAAGTGGCATGTATTGTGGTTGAAACAATTCAAGGTGATGGTGGCTTACTTGAACCCGTATCAGGTTATTTTGAAGCATTACAAGAGCTTTGCCACGCTCACAATATTCTTATTGCAGTTGATGATATCCAACAAGGATTAGGTCGTACAGGAAAGTGGAGTTCCGTAGAACATTATCATTTCACTCCAGATTTAATGACATTTGGAAAGTCATTAGCTGGAGGTTTACCAATGTCAGCGATTGTAGGTCGTAAAGAAATCATGGAAAGTCTTGAAGCACCTGCACATTTATTTACAACTGGTGCAAATCCTGTAAGTTGTGAGGCAGCCTTAGCAACGATAAAGATGATTGAAGATGAAGATTTACTAAATGCTTCATGGAAAAAAGGGAGTTACGTTAGAAAAAGAATAGACTCATGGATAGAACGTTACCAATATGTAGGTGATGTTCGAGGTATTGGATTATCAATTGGAATAGACATAGTATCAAATAAAATTGAGAAAACTAGAGATTCTGAAGCAGCATTAAAGATATGTAATTACTGCTTTGAAAATGGTGTGATTATCATAGCAGTTGCGGGTAATGTTTTAAGATTTCAACCACCACTTGTGATTACCTATAAGCAACTTGATAAAGCATTAGATACAATAGAACAGGCGCTTGAAAAGTTGGAAAGAGGAGAATTAAATCAATATGACATTAGTGGTCAAGGTTGGTAAGAAAAAAGTAGATGAATAGCAAAGCCTCGAGACTAAATAACAATATTAATATAGGGAGTGGGACAGAATTCATAACGAGTTCGTTGTCCTACTCCCTATATTTTAATTTAATCTATGGGTCTTTCATTTATTCTCTAGGTACTTGATACGCTTCTTCATCATTCTTTTTGGAATGTCTAATTCCATAAATTAAATAAATAATTATACCTACAATAAACCATATCAGTGTATACAATTTAGCTTCAAAACTTAATCCCCAAAATACTAGCAATACTAATATAAATGTAATTGCAGGCAAAATAGGATATAAAGGTAATTTAAATTCTGGCTTAGGTAAATCTTTCCCTTCGCGTTTTCTTAATCGATACATGGCTAGTGACACAAACATGAATGCAACAAGGGTACCTGCGGAAATCAATTGTGCTAAGAAAGCAAACGGGAACATTGATCCGATAACTACACCAATGATTGTAAGTAAGACAAGTGCTCGATTAGGTAAATGTTTGTGATTTAATTGACTTAACCAAGAAGGGAGTAAACCATCTCGTCCAAATGAATATAATAGACGTGAACCTGCAAGCATCATACCAATTAATGCAGTGAACATACCGATAACAGAAATTGCTTGAACAATTGCAGCAATAATACCATGACCACTTTCTCGTAATGCCCAACCTACTGGCTCTGCATTATCAGCATATTGAGAGTAGTGGAACATGCCAACAAGAACAAGTGCTACGGCAACAAACAATACAATAGCTACTATGAGTGATCCTAAGATTCCTCTAGGCATTGTCTTCTGTGGATTAATCGCTTCAGCTGAATTAGCAGCAATAGAGTCAAAACCAATATAAGCTAAGAAAATCATTGAAACTCCAGCATAAATACCTTGCCAACCTCCAAAGTCACCAGTATCAGTAACCTTATGTTCTGGAATAAATGGTATATAGTTACTGAAATTTATCGCAGTGAGCCCTACAATCACAAATAAAATGATGGCTAACACCTTTAGAATAACCAATATATTTTCCATACGAGCAGCTTCGTTCATTCCGCGTGATAATAGTAATGCAGTTAAAATAATCACTACAGCAGCAATGATATCAATGACACCACCGTTACTTCCAAATGGATTAGATAATGATTTAGGTAAAGAAATACCTAATGGTGCAATAAGACCTCTTAAGTTAGCAGAAAAGCCGGAAGCAACGAAAGCAACAGCAATAAAGTATTCTGCTAAAAGCGCCCAACCGGCAACCCATCCGAATAATTCACCAAAAAGTACATTAATCCATGAATAAGCTGATCCTGCAAAAGGCATTGTAGATGCCATTTCTGCATAAGTAAAGGCTACAAGACCTGCCACAATAGCAGCTAATAAGAATGACAACGAAACAGCAGGTCCGGCATGCTCAGCCGCGACAACACCTGGTAAAGTGAAGATAGATGTAGAAACAATTGTACCAACACCTAGTGCAAGAAAGTCGCGTACACGTAGCGTGCGTTTAAGATGCCCATCTTTATTTTGATAAATAGTAGGATTCTCTTTCCGAGTCATCCGATTAAAAAAACTTCCCATAACAAACCTCCATAACATCAACTTACTATTAACATGAGTCAGCAAACATTCCTTAACAATACGTATTAAAAATCATCTACATGTAGATAAATGAGTTGGCTGATTCTGATAATTAATATAATAGCACAGAAGATAAATATTTTGTCTAAAGATTCTGAAAAATTAATAAAAATTATTTTCACAGTGATTAAGTTTATATAGTTAAATTTCAATAGGGCCAAAAAAGATATAAATTGAATGTTAATATCACAGGAATTTTAAATTATGGTATTTGGCATGTATTTCTTCACATGATTTATAAATTAGTAAAGTAATTATATTTGTAAAACATGTTATCGTAAAAGAGAGCATCATGATAATGATGAAAAATAATCGGTATTAGTCAATTGAAACAATTATATACACGGATTTATTGTCTAATCAGTGTTAGTGTAAATGAATAATTGAAGAAGTTATGTCGATGAAAAAATGCTAGATATCAAACGATGGTTCTATGAGAAGAAATATCTATCAATCAAATGTTGATAATTAAGGATGAATATAAATGGAAATTAAACAAATTAAATATTTCGTAGAAGTTGTACGACAAGGTGGTATGACGCAAGCATCTGAACACTTATACATTGCGCAGTCAACGATTAGCAAAGCGATTAAAAATATTGAAAATGAATATGATATTACATTGTTTGACCGGTCACAAAAACAAATAAAACTAACAGATATAGGTCAAACATTTTATGATAATAGTTTAGAATTTTTAGCTTTATTCGAGAAATTATCTTTAGAAATGAATGACATTGTGAACGTTCAAAAAGGTCATATTAAAATAGGATTATCACCAATGATGAATGTTCAAATGTTTACAAATGCATTGAATCAGTTTCACAGACTCTATCCTAATGTGACATATGAAGTGATTGAGGGTGGTGGTAAAATTGTTGAGAACTTAACATCTAATGATGATGTGGATATTGGTATTACTACACTACCTGTAGATCACACTGAATTTCATTCAACTTCTTTGTATAACGAGGAATTACTATTAGTAGTAAGTAATGACCACCACTTAGCACATTTAAATAAAGTAGACATGGCAGATTTGAAAGATGAAGAGTTTGTTTTATTTCATGATGATTATTATTTAAAAGATCAAATTATAGAGAATTGTAAAAGGTTAGGCTATTACCCTAAAACTGTTGCTAATATTTCTCAAATTAGCTTTATCGCTAACATGATTCAACAAGGAATTGGAATAAGTATCGTTCCAGAAAGTTTAGTTAATTTAATGGGGAATAACGTAACGTCCATTCAATTAGAGAATGTTGAATTATCATGGCATCTTGGAGTGATATGGCGAAAAGATGCTTATCTCAATCATGTAACTCGCAAATGGATCGAATTTATTTCTGAGATGAAACCAACATAGGTCAATATTTAGTAAAGGATTTTATATCAAAGTCGATATAACAACTTGTCTATTTTTAATAACGTCAAAGATATGTTAGAGGCACGAACACATTTTTAATGTATTGTACATATGCACTTAAAATTCATTAAGGTACACTAATAGTTCTTGCTCCACTATTTAAATATTAAAATGACTAGTACATAAATTGAAGTGTGCTTTTCAAGTAGGTGTTTATACTTAAATAACTGAGGAGCCTGGGAAATTGATATTTGTCTCAGGTGTTTTGTGTATTGGAATTTGATGGCTTAGTTTTAAAATGTGCCGATGTTAAACCTTTATATTATAAATTCTTGAAAAAGTATGGGACGGTAGATATTTTAATCAATTACGATTTTTTGATGCTTTGACGTTATATTTATTGATAAATATTTGGAATTCACTGTATTTAATTGTTAGTTTATACATAGAGGTGGGTATGGCCTAGTAGATAGTCTTTTAATAAAGGCATTGAATTGATGTCTTTATTGTCGAAAAAAGACCGCGATTAACTCACATTCGTTTATTTCATATATGAACAAACAAAGTATTACATTTTTCTATAGGAAACCTATTCCTTTTATGAATGGTTAACATCGTTATTATGTATTTTATTAATACTTTGTCACGTACTATAATAATAAACGTAATAAAGTTAGTCGCTGAGTTGATTACTTCAGAAAAGTGTTGAAAAATTGTCATTAAAATGAATTTTTTATATCTGAACTGAAGTAAAATTCTAGTTATTTTAATAGAAATATTATACAAATAAGCTAACACACTTATTTGTGTAACTTTATTATGAAGGAGTTCGTTAAAATGAAAAAATTTGGGAAAAAAGTTGTTCTAGTAGGAGACGGTTCCGTAGGTTCAAGTTATGCATTTGCTATGGTGACTCAAGGAATTGCAGATGAATTTGTAATTATTGATATTGCAAAAGATAAAGTGGAAGCAGACGTTAAAGATTTAAACCATGGTGCACTTTACAGTTCTTCACCAGTGACTGTAAAAGCTGGAGAATATGAAGATTGTAAAGATGCAGATTTAGTTGTTATTACAGCAGGTGCACCTCAAAAACCGGGTGAAACTCGTTTACAACTTGTTGAGAAAAATACTAAAATCATGAAAAGTATCGTAACTAGTGTCATGGATAGTGGCTTTGATGGTTTCTTCTTAATTGCTGCAAACCCAGTTGATATTTTAACACGTTATGTTAAAGAAGTTACAGGTTTACCAGCTGAACGTGTTATTGGTTCTGGTACAGTGCTTGATAGTGCAAGATTCAGATATTTAATAAGTAAAGAATTAGGTGTTACTGCAAGTAGTGTTCACGCTAGCATTATAGGTGAACATGGTGACTCTGAACTTGCAGTTTGGTCTCAAGCAAACGTTGGAGGTATTTCAGTGTATGATACACTGAAAGAAGAAACTGGTAGCGATGCTAAAGCGAATGAAATTTATATTAATACAAGAGATGCTGCTTACGATATCATTCAAGCTAAAGGATCTACGTATTATGGTATAGCTCTAGCACTTTTACGTATTTCTAAAGCTTTATTAAATAATGAAAATAGTATTTTGACAGTTTCTAGTCAACTTAATGGTCAATATGGATTTAAAGATGTTTATCTTGGCTTACCAACACTTATCAATCAAAATGGTGCAGTTAAAATTTATGAAACACCATTAAATGATAACGAACTACAATTACTAGAAAAATCAGTGAAAACTTTAGAAGACACTTATGATTCTATAAAACATTTAGTTTAAAACTTATAAGAATGACGAAGATGTTTTGAATGAACTTAATTTTTGAAAGGAAATGAATATAAATGGCGGAAAAACAATATTCTGCAGCACAAATGGTAATTGATACTTTAAAAAATAATGGAGTTGAGTATGTATTTGGTATTCCAGGTGCAAAAATCGACTACTTATTTAATGCACTAGAGGATGACGATCTTGAATTAGTCGTTACGCGTCATGAACAAAATGCAGCGATGATTGCACAAGGTATTGGTCGTTTAACAGGAAAACCAGGTGTGGCTATTACTACAAGTGGCCCAGGGGTAAGTAACTTAACTACTGGTTTATTAACTGCAACTTCTGAAGGTGACCCTGTATTAGCTATCGGTGGTCAAGTTAAAAGAAATGACTTATTACGTTTAACACATCAAAGTATTGATAATGCATCATTACTTAGATCCTCAACTAAATATAGTGCAGAAGTACAAGATCCAGAATCACTATCAGAGGTTATTACGAATGCAATGCGTACAGCCACTTCAGGTAAAAATGGAGCGAGCTTTATCAGTATTCCACAAGATGTTATTTCATCACCTGTCAAAGCTGATGCAATTTCATTATGTCAAAAACCACATCTTGGTGTACCTTCAGAACAAGAAATCAATGAAGTGATTGAGGCTATTAAAAATTCTAAATTCCCAGTATTATTAGCTGGAATGAGAAGTTCAAGCCAAGCTGAAACAGAAGCTATTCGCCGTTTAGTTCAAAAAACAAACTTACCTGTTGTTGAAACATTCCAAGGTGCCGGTGTAATTAGTCGCGAATTAGAAAATCACTTCTTCGGTCGTGTTGGTTTATTTAGAAACCAAGTCGGTGACGAATTACTTAGAAAAAGTGATTTAGTTATCACAATCGGTTATGACCCTATTGAATATGAAGCAAGTAACTGGAATAAAGAATTAGATACTAAAATCATCAATGTCGACGAAGAACATGCTGAAATCACAAATTACATGCAACCAGTTAAAGAGTTAATCGGAAACATTGCAGGTACAATTGATATGATTTCTGAACATGTAAATGAACCATTTATTAATCAAAATCATTTAGATGAACTTGAAAAATTAAGAGGCGAAATCATAGAAGCAACTGGAATTAAAGCAACTCACAAAGAAGGTGTGATGCACCCAGTTGAAATCATTGAAACAATGCAAAAAGTTTTAACTGATGATACTACTGTAACTGTAGATGTGGGAAGCCATTACATTTGGATGGCTCGTAAATACAGAAGTTACAATCCTAGACATTTACTATTCAGTAACGGTATGCAAACTTTAGGTGTTGCACTTCCATGGGCTATTTCAGCTGCACTTGTACGTCCAAATACACAAGTTGTTTCTGTAGCTGGAGACGGTGGTTTCCTATTCTCAGGACAAGAATTAGAAACTGCAGTACGTAAAAACTTAAATATCATTCAATTAATTTGGAATGATGGTCGTTATAACATGGTTGAATTCCAAGAAGAAATGAAATATAAACGCTCTGCAGGTGTAGAATTTGGACCAGTTGATTATGTAAAATATGCAGAATCATTTGGCGCTAAAGGATTACGTGTCACTAATCAAGAAGAATTAGAGGCGGCACTTAAAGAGGGTTACGAAACTGATGGTCCAGTATTAATTGATATCCCAGTTAATTATGCAGATAATGTTAAATTATCTACAAACATGTTACCAAATGCTTTAAATTAATATATTAACCAATGATACTAAGTTGAATTTTAATAGAACGCACTCTAAGGTTGAAAGGCTACCTTAGAATGCGTTTCTTCAAGTAATGAATATTAATAGGAGTGATTATGAATGACTAATGTATTGTATCAACACGGAACATTAGGAACTTTAATGGCAGGTTTATTAGAAGGAACTGCTTCAATTAATGACTTATTAGAACATGGTGATTTAGGTATTGCTACGCTTACAGGTTCTGATGGAGAAGTAATTTTTGTTGATGGTAAAGCTTATCATGCAAATGAACATAAAGAGTTTATAGAATTGACAGGCGACGAAATGACACCATATGCAACAGTTACAAAATTCAAAGCAGACTCAAGTTTTAAAACTTCTAATAAAAATCAAGAAGAAGTATTTGATGAAGTTAAAAAACAAATGACAAGTGAAAATATGTTCTCAGCAGTTAAAATTTCAGGAACGTTTAAAAAAATGCATGTACGTATGATGCCTGGTCAAGAACCTCCATACACACGTTTAATTGATTCAGCTCGTAGACAACCTGAAGAAACACGTGAAAATATCAAAGGTTCAATCGTAGGTTTCTTCACTCCAGAATTATTCCATGGTATTGGTTCTGCTGGTTTCCATATTCACTTTGCAAATGATGATCGTGATTTCGGTGGTCATATTTTAGACTTTGAAGTGGATGATGTGACTGTTGAAATACAAAACTTTGAAACATTTGAACAACACTTCCCAGTAGATGCTAAATCATTTACTGATGCAGATATTGACTATAAAGATATAGCTGATGAAATCAGAGAAGCTGAATAATTGTTAGCTAGATGTACCTTAACTCCAAACATTATAGACTAAGATGATTTGTATACTAAATAGATGAGGGATAGGATAAAATATGTATTGAATATATTTTCCTATCCTGGTAACGAATCCCAACATAGAAAATTTCTGAATGAAACTCTCAATGTTGGGGGTTCTTATACTACAATTGAAAAAGTTTGATATAAACAACATCTTCAATTCAAGTATAGATAGATTGTCTGTACGTTAATAAAGCCTAGGACATGAATTTGTGTTCTAGGCTTTGTTGTATGTTTATGATGGTTAGAATTTATAAAGTAAACGCATTTCAAATATGAGGCTGTTTATTTGTAGAATAAAGACATTTCTTTGAGAAAAAGTCATATTCTTTAATGAATGATTCACCTAAGATATCAATCTGGTTGGGTGTATTCGAGGTGATAAGCGTATAAAAATGTATAAGCCATATCTAGATAGGGTGTTTCTAAATGATGTTTTTTTGCACATTTATATATATAACCCTGTATGGCCTCGACTTCAAGAGGATGCTTGTTAATGACATCGTAATACATACTTGTTCCCATTTCGTCTGGATAACCATTATAGATATTTAAAATATCATCAATGATATGATCTTCAAAGTTAATTTGTTCAGCTCTAGCAACTTTAAGACCATCAACTAATATACGACGACATATCGACTCAATATGAGGAGATTTTAAAATTTTAGCTGGTTGATGTCCAATAGCAGTGATGGTATTTATACCTAAATTCACTAATAATTTATACCAAATGCTTTTTTCAATATTTTCTTGTAAAACCACCTCTATTTTGGAAGGACGAACCATTTGCTTGAATTGACGAGTTAGTGTGCTATCTTGAATACATAGTTGGTAATCTCTGAAATGTTGAACCTTGTTGTTGACTTTTTGCCCGCTAATATAGACGACTGCTTGAAAGACATGTTGATATGGAAGTTTATTAAGCTGTCCATAGCCATTTTGTGCTAAGATAATGAGCGAATTATCATGAGTGATTTTAGGTAATTGTTTAATGACGTCATCCAATTGATGTGTTTTAACAGCTATGATAATGACATCAAAAGTATGATTAATATGATTAAATGAAGTCACTTTAATATGACATCCATTTGAAGTATTTTCTGGGAAATAGGTCATTAATTTATTTTGCCGGCCGATGAGTTCCGTATCTGGTAGAACTTTTTTTAATTCAACAGCTAACGTTGTACCCACTGCACCTGAACCTATAATGGCAATTGTCATAACTTTATTCTTTCCTTTCTTTTTACGATTCATTATACTATTGCTAATAATAAAGGAAATTGAGGGTGAAATGAATTGAAAACTTTAAATCATTTAAACAAAATGAAGGCATCACAGCAAAAGATTTCTATGGTTACAGCTTATGATTATCCTAGTGCTAAGCAAGCACAACAAGCTGAAATTGACATGATTTTAGTAGGAGATTCTTTAGGAATGACAGTGTTAGGATATGATAGTACTGTTCAAGTAACATTGAACGATATGATTCATCATGGTAAGGCTGTTAAAAGAGGTGCTCCGGATACATTTATAGTTGTTGATATGCCTATAGGGACTGTTGGTTTAAGTGATGAAGAAGATTTAAAAAATGCACTTAAGCTTTATCAAAACACGAATGCTAACGCTGTCAAAGTAGAAGGGGCTCATCTTACATCATTTATTCAAAAAGCAACTAAAATGGGTATACCTGTTGTTTCTCACTTAGGTCTTACACCTCAAAGTGTAGGTGTAATGGGGTATAAACTTCAAGGGGATACAAAGGCAGCCGCTATGCAACTTATCAAAGATGCTAAAGCTATGGAAACTGCTGGTGCAGTAGTACTGGTTTTAGAAGCCATACCTAGTGATTTAGCTCGAGAGATTAGTCAGCAACTCACTATTCCAGTTATAGGTATAGGGGCAGGTAAAGATACTGACGGACAAGTATTAGTTTATCATGATATGTTAAATTATGGTGTTGATCGACACGCTAAGTTTGTTAAACAATTTGCAGACTTTTCAAGCGGTATTGATGGATTAAGGCAATATAATGAAGAGGTTAAAGACGGGGCGTTTCCTTCTGAAAAGCATACTTATAAAAAACGTATTATGGATGAGGTAGAGCAACATGACTAAAGTTATTACAAAAATTAATGAAATGCAATCTATTGTTAAACAATATCAACGTGAAGGTAAAACAATAGGATTCGTTCCGACTATGGGAGCTTTACATGATGGTCATTTAACCATGATGAAGCAATCTGTAAACGAAAATGATCTCACGGTTATTAGTATATTTGTGAATCCCTTGCAGTTTGGACCAAATGAGGATTTTGATGCTTATCCACGTCAACTCGATGATGATGTGGATGCAGTAAAAAAGTTAAACGTGGACTATGTTTTCCATCCAAGTGTAGATGAAATGTATCCAGAAGAATTAGGTGTTCATCTCAAAGTTGGACACTTGGCACAAGTATTAGAGGGAGCACAAAGACCTGGACACTTCGAAGGTGTTGTGACCGTGGTCAACAAATTATTTAATATTGTACAACCAGATTATGCCTATTTCGGGAAAAAGGATGCGCAACAATTAGCTATTGTTGAAAAAATGGTTAAAGACTTTAATCTTCCTGTACACGTTATTGGCATTGATATCGTAAGAGAAAAAGATGGTTTAGCCAAAAGCTCTAGAAATATTTACTTGACCTCTGAAGAACGAAGAGAGGCAAAACATTTATATCAAAGTTTACGCTTAGCAAAGAATTTGTATGAAGCGGGTGAACGAGATAGCAATGAGATTATAAGTCAAATCGCTGCGTATTTAAACAAAAATATAAGTGGACATATTGATGATTTGGGTATTTATAGTTATCCAAATCTTATACAACAATCAGAGATTCATGGACGAATATTCATATCATTGGCAGTTAAATTTTCTAAAGCAAGATTGATAGATAATATAATTATTGGAGATGACTATATTGATTAGAACATTTATGAACTCAAAAATCCATAGGGCTAGAGTTACAGAATCTAATTTAAATTACGTTGGAAGTATAACAATAGATGCCAATATATTAGATGCGGTTGATATTTTACCCAATGAAAAGGTTGCTATTGTTAATAATAATAATGGTGCTCGATTTGAAACATATGTCATTGCTGGAGAACGTGGTAGTGGAAAGATGTGTTTAAATGGCGCGGCTTCAAGACTAGTTGAAGTTGGAGACGTCATTATTATTATGACATATGCACAATTAAATGAAGATGAAATGGTAAATCACTCACCAAAAGTAGCTGTGTTAAATGAAAATAATGAAATTATAGAAATGATAAATGAGAAAGAAAATACGATATCAAATGTATAAGAGATGAGATGGAATTCATTCTCAATTGATAGGTTCATTATCGATTTTAAAATCAAAAAACTGAAAAGTTATAAATAAGATGATGATTGAACCAATAAATTACTAAGAGGATGATTAAGAGTCTGGACTCAAGGTAGATGGATGTCCAGACTCTTTTTTATATTTCAATGATATTGTTTTGAAATAAATGTCTAAATAGTAATAATGAAGTAAAATGTCATGCTATTACTATAAGTCAATTTGAGAATATATGAGTTGAAAAAGTGGCGGAAAATATATACTCCTTTATATGAAATCTATATACCACAATTCACTATACCCGATTAAATAAATAAGATTTTTAGATTTTTGTAGAAAACAATATAAATAAAATGATATAATTTAAAAGATTACAAAATATTTATTGTAGGAGGGTTTTATATGCATTGTCCGAATTGCGGTAATCCAATAGAAGATGATGATTTATTCTGTGGTGAATGTGGGCATAAAATAAGTCGACATCCACAGTCAGTCAGAAATGCAGAAAGTGAAATAACAAAAGCTGAAAAGAATGATGAAGAACAAAACATAACATCAAATAATAAAGAAAACAACGTAGCGACTCATCAAAATGTTGATTCAACATCTCATGATGAGACTAGATCAAATGAAAATGACGTAGCAGATTCAACATTACAATCTAAGCAGTCACATAATGATATCCAACAATCAAATCTCTCTACATACCACCAAAGACCTCAACATCGAGAAATTCCTCAAAATCAACACAATCACAATCAACAACAAAGTCAAATAGGTCAACAAGCTAAACAAGTAACAAATGAAAGTAAAGGTTTCTTTAAAAGTGCATTTACTGCACCTGATAAAATCATTCAAACTAATCATGTTTTCAGTTTTAAATTATTATTATCATTATTAATAATCGGTTTTATTGTATTAGCAATTTTACTCGCTTCCGTAATACCAGTTGAGATTGGTATTTTCGGTACTACAAGAGGTAGTTTGGTAACGAGTATCATTTTCGGTATTATTCTATTTTTGGTTGTCATAGTAGGTGCAATATTTGGACTTACACGTTTAGTAGTTAGACAACCTATTAGCTTTAAAAAAGTATTATCAGACTATGTGTTAATTAATAGTGTTTCGTTAGCAATTTTAATTATTTCTGTAATTTTAACATTAGCAGAATCATACAGCTTTGGCGGAAGTATAGCATTATTGTCATTATTATTATTTATTGCTTCTGGTATTTATCTAATTGCGAAGTATAGCACAGGTAATCAAACAAGAATATCCAGCTTTTATGGTGTGATTATTTATATCATTATTTTGTTCTTATTTATTCGTATTTTTGGTGAGGCATTTTTCCATCAAATATTTGGTGATTTTATAGAAGAACTAGGGGATTTATTTGAAGGAGGAACTTATTAAAATATGAAATATTGCAGTCATTGTGGTCAACCTCTTCGAGAAGGTGTAAAGGTATGTACAAATTGTGGTACATCTGTGAGAAATGATGGAACTAATTATAAATATTCAGAACAACGCTATTCTCATCATCAACCACGTTCCAATAAGAGTAATAAAAAAACTTGGTTGATTATTACTATAGTGTTAGCTATTATCATTGCTTTGGTAGTAATCTTTACTATAGCTAAAAATCAAATGTCACCAGAAAAACAAGCGACTCACATTGCACATGCTATCAAAAAAGACGATGCTAAATCGTTATCTAAGCAATTAACATCAAACAATCATCGTTTAAGTGAAGAAGAAGCACGTGCGTACTTAAAGTATATTAAAGCAGAAAATGATTTAAAGCATGTTGCTGACAAAGTTGAAGAAAACACCAAAGATATTAAAAATAATCACTATAACAATTTATCTGTAGATGCAAATGGTAATAATATTTTAAATATATCTAAAGACGGAAAAAAATATGTTTTTTTTGATAACTATCAATTTAATGTTCCTCAAAAAACAATTACGCTCGTTTCAAGTGATAGTGGTGAAATTACTTATGAATTTAACGGGGATAAACATCATATTTCTGTAGAAGAAGATGACGATAAAGAATTAGGAACATTTCCTATCGGTGATTATAATTTAAAAGCATCAAAAGACATGGAAGGTAAAAATTTTAAAGGCGCTATTACAATTGATATGAGTGAAAGTGATAGTATTGCATATGAATCGTTTAAACAAAAACGTTTTAATGTTGATACTGAAGGCGGATATATATTAGATAATGTAAAAATATATGCTAATGGTAAAGAAATAGGAGATGGTTTTTCATCCGAAACATATGGTCCTTATGATCCGGATGAAGAAGTTATCGTTCACGCTGAAGGTTCATACGAAGGAAAAACTTTTAAATCAAATTCGGTCAATGTAGCAAGTGCAAGCGAAAAAGATGGTGGTGTGACAGATGTCACAGTCAAATTCGATGAAGAAGCTATTGATCAGTATGTCGATAAAAAATCAGATGAAAAATACGATGATGATTCAGATGACGAGTCAGATAACGATTCAAGTAGTGGTGAAGTAACGCGTGAAAATGTAATTGATAAAGTAGAGTCGTATGAAGGACATACACTAGATACTGATACGTATACGTATAAAGAACCTGAAAAAACCGGTGATGGTAAATGGGGCTTTTCATTCTTAGATAAAGATGGAGATTTAGCTGGATCGTACACGGTAGACATTGACGACGGTTATGTTATAGAATATGACGAAGATGGTGAAGAAGTTGGATCTGGTTACTAATATTTAATGCAAGAACCTGAGGCAAAAATAATTGTCTCAGGTGTTTTATTATAGTGGGAATTGATGACTAATTTTAAAGTAGCTATGTTACAAATTTTTATTTTTAGGACTTGTTGTTAAAATGTGGCAATACACGCAATTCGAATTCGGTCGCTTTTTTTAATTTTTTAAGAGTTAAAGTCGAATTGTCTTGTACGTTCAATATTTCCTTTATATATTCGGTAATATATAATATTATTAAATAATGTGTTATGTAGATGAAAGAGAGGTCATATTGTGATTGAAGCAAATCAAATTTTAGCTAAAATGAAAAATCAAAAAATCAACTATGATAAAGTATTAAGAAAGATAATTTCTCAATGGGAACGTGATGGAGAACGTCCAAAAATCTTACTTCATAGTTGTTGTGCACCTTGTAGTACATATACGTTAGAGTTTTTAACACAATATGCGGATATAGCGATTTATTTTGCGAATCCTAATATACATCCCAAAAGTGAATATTTAAGACGTGCTAAAGTTCAAGAACAATTTGTAAATGATTTTAATAATAAAACAGGTGCAAATGTAAAGTATATTGAAGCCGAATATGAACCGCATAAATTTATGAAAATGGCAAAAGATAAAGGTCTAACTGAAGAGCCGGAAGGTGGACTAAGGTGTACGGCTTGTTTCGAGATGCGATTAGAAATTGTTGCAAAAGCTGCTTTAGAACATGGTTACGATTATTTTGGTAGTGCAATCACACTCTCTCCAAAGAAAAATGCCCAATTAATCAATGAACTAGGTATGGATGTACAAAATATATATAATGTAAAATATTTACCAAGTGATTTTAAAAAGAATAAAGGGTATGAACGTTCTATCGAAATGTGTAATGATTATAATATTTTTAGACAATGTTATTGTGGCTGTGTATTTGCAGCGATGAAGCAAGGTATAGATTTTAAACAAATAAATAAAGATGCTCAAGCATTTTTACAACAATTTTAAAATATAAAATGTGCCTACTCATATGAGTAGGCATTTGTATATTTATATCGTTTTTTGTATGAATCGTATGATGGCTATCACTGCAATGACAATCATTGAAACGAAAGATAAGATTTTGAAATGCTTACTTTTTGTTTCTTTATCAGATTCTCCATTTTCCACCATTTCCTGTAGTTCTCGTTCTATCTCAAGATCCAAATCAGTTTTTTGATAACCATTTAAACCTTGTCTATCTATATGGTCATTTTGATGTTTATAATTGTTATTACTATCTTTTTTAGTATCGGTATCTTCTTTGTTTATTTTATCCATGATAGGACCTCCAATGAATAATAGCGTTCTTAAACTTTTATACGTTATTTATTAAATTATTCATTATTTAAAAGGCAGCTTCGTAATTGTAATTTATGCATCTAAACCAATAATATCACTTACATTTGCATAACCATGTCGAGTTAAATAATGCGCGATTTCTTTATTCATTTTCTTAGTCAAACCTGGTCCTTCAATGACTAATGAAGAGTATATTTGCAGTAATGACGCACCGTTTCTTAACATTTTGATAGCATCTTCAGAACTGAATATACCACCAGTTCCAATAATTAAGAAATTACCTTGTGTTTGTTGATAGGCATATTTAACTAGTTGTAAGTTTCTTTCGAATAATGGTCTGCCACTCAAACCACCTTCTTGTATTTTATTTTTTGAATTTAATCCATCACGTTGCCGTGTCGTATTTGCCAACATAACCCCATCGAATGTATCTGTAATTGAAGGCAAGATTTTTTTAAAACCATCTAATTCCATATCAGACGTTAACTTTAAAAAGATAGGTACATTAATATTGTTCTTAGCTTTAAATGTATTTAAAGCATCACATAACATCGAAAATTCATTTTCGTCGTGAAAGTTTTGGAGATTTTCTGTATTTGGGGAGCTAATATTCACTGTAAAGAATGAGACATCATTTTTAAATGTATCAATCACTTTAATGTAATCTTGATAGCGATTTTCATAGGAAGTTGTTTTATTCACACCAACATTTAATCCTACTGGTATTGAGCATGAATGATTACGTAAATTACTTAATGCTTTATTCATACCCTTATTATTGAATCCCATACGATTGATGAGTGCATCATCTTCTAGTAAACGATACATGCGTGGTTTTGGATTACCTGGTTGAGGCTTAGGTGTTATACCGCCGAGTTCAATTGCACCGAAGCCAATGTTTTCAAGTGCTTTTGGAACTTCACAAGATTTATCAAAACCTGCAGCTAACCCGATAGGATTATCAAAAGAAATACCGTGAATGTGTTGCGTTAATATTGGATTGTTATAAGTAAATAACTTATTAACGATAGGTAAAATGGGTGAACATTTTTGAACACACTTCAACGCATTGATGGTCAAACCATGTGCTCGTTCAGGATCTAATTTGAATAATAAAGGCTTAACTAATTTGTACATATAAATGCTCCTATTTCATTATATTTGAGGCTTACTATCCCCAGTTAATATGTTTGAAATTCATTCTTTTAATAGACTAGCATTTTCATGTAAAATTTCATAGTTAAATATTAGAAAGTTGAAAAATTGACTTAATTTAATAATATAAAGAAGTTAAGATTAATGATTTCATTATAGGTAATATATTAATGTAGATATAATATAAAGTTAAGAGGGTGAGAAAATGAATGAACAATGGATGAGCGCATTGCCGCTTGACAATGTGAAAGACATTTCTCCAGTAAGTGGTGGAGATGTAAATGAAGCATTTAAAGTCACTACAGTTGAAGAAGATACTTTTTTTCTACTCGTTCAACGTCAACGATCAGAAGCCTTTTATGCCGCAGAAATTGCAGGACTAAATGAATTTGAAAATGCAGGTATAACAGCTCCAAGAGTAATTGCAAGTGGAGAGATAAATGGAGATGCATATTTATTATTAAGTTTTCTTGAAGAAGGTAGTCAAGGGAGTCAAAGAGAACTTGCTCGATTGGTTGCTAGAATGCATAGCCAATACCAACAAGATAATAAATTTGGATTCCGTTTACCGCATGAAGGCGCAGATATTTCATTTGATAATTCATGGACTGAGACATGGAAAGAGATTTTTATAGATCGTAGAATGGATCACTTACAAGATGAGTTATTACGTGTAGGATTGTGGAAACAAGAAGATAAAAAGATGTATGAACGTGTAAGAAAAGTTATTGTTGACGAGCTATCAAATCATACTAGTAAACCTTCTCTGTTACATGGTGATTTATGGGGAGGTAACTATATGTTCTTAACAAATGGCCAACCTGCTTTGTTTGATCCTGCACCACTCTACGGCGATAGAGAGTTTGATATAGGAATCACTACAGTGTTTGGTGGATTTACACAAGAGTTTTATGAAGAATATAATCAACAGCTACCATTAGCCAAAGGATCACAAAAACGTATAGAATTTTATAGATTATATTTACTTATGATACATTTACTTAAATTTGGAGGTATGTATGCTGATAGTGTACAACGCTCTATGAAAGTCATTTTAGAATAAAGAACATCGACCTCACTAAAGATATCAACGGGCTTTAGTGAGGTTTTTAAAAATAAGATTGATTGAAAATTGTTAAAATAGGGTATATTTAAATTTGTAATACTATTTTTCTATAATTAAAAGAAATTTATTATAAAACAAGGGGTATGACGTACGACATAATTTTCAGTCAGTGATTTACTCTATGAAATGGAGAAGAAAAGATTATGGCAGATAAACTGCAAAGAGAATTAAGCAATAGACATATACAATTAATTGCGATTGGCGGGGCTATTGGAACAGGTTTATTTCTTGGTGCTGGCCAATCTATTCATTTAGCAGGACCATCTATCTTATTAACATACATAATAGTAGGTTTTGTTCTCTTTATGTTCATGAGAGCTATGGGAGAATTACTGTTATCCAATTTAGGATTTAAATCGTTTGGAGATATTGCCCATCATCATATTGGTTCTATGGCAGGTTTTATGGTGGGCTGGACATATTGGCTAACATGGATTATTTCAGGAATGGCAGAAGTGACTGCTGTTGCCAAGTATGTTTCCTTCTGGTATCCAACAATTCCAAACTGGTTAACAGCTGCAGCGACGATTTTAGTTTTAGTTGCTTTAAATCTATTTAGTGCTAAATTATTTGGAGAATTAGAATTTTGGCTTTCTATTATTAAAGTTTTGACTATTTTAGCTTTGATAGCTGTTGGTGTTGTTATGATTGTATTTGGAATGAAGACAAGCTATGGCCCTGCAACTGTGACGAATATATGGAAAGACGGAGGCTTTTTCCCTAATGGTGCACAAGGTTTCTTCATGTCATTCCAAATGGCAATTTTCTCATTTATTGGTATTGAGTTGATTGGAATAACTGCAGGGGAGACTAAAGATCCTCACAAAACAATTCCTCAAGCAATTAATAATGTACCGTTTAGAATATTATTATTTTATGTAGGATCATTGGCAGTTATCATGTCTGTTGTACCATGGCAACAATTAAATCCTGCTGACAGTCCATACGTTAAAATGTTTGGATTAGTTGGAATCCCTTTTGCAGCAGGTATTATTAACTTTGTTGTACTCACAGCTGCAGCGTCTTCTTGTAATAGTGGTATATTTGCTAATAGCCGTACGATGTTTGGATTAGCTGGAAGAAAGCAGGGTCCAGCATTCTTACATAAAACCAATAAGCACGGCGTACCACATTATGCTATTTTAGTGACATGTGGCTTATTAAGTATTTCAGTCGTGTTAAATGCAATTTTTAAAGATGCGACTAAAGTGTTTGTACAAATTACAACATTTTCAACTGTTTTAAATATTATGATTTGGACAATTATTATGATTGCGTATCTAGGTTATTTAAGACATGAACCGAAACAGCATAAAGAGAGTAACTATAAAATGTGGGGCGGAAAATACATGGCTTACTGTATTTTAGGGTTCTTTGCATTTATTTTTATTATATTATTGATTAATAGTGCAACGCGTTATGCCGTACTTTCTGCACCCGTATGGTTTGTTATCATGTTAGTGATGTATCAAAAATATAAAAAAGAATCTCGCAAAGCTAAAATTGAAACTGAGGAAGAGTAAAGCACTTATTATTTCAAATAGGGTGAGTTAGGTAACACTTCATAACGTTAGTATTTAAACTAAAGGTTATGAAGTGTATTTTAATTAAAAATTAATGTTTTGAATGAAATGACAAATAAGTTATCTTAATTTTCAGAAAATATGGTATACTATTGAGCATAGTCTTGAATGTCATATATGCATTTCACTAATTATCCCTCTAAGTTACAGCATCTAAGAAAGATTTAATTGAATCATATATAGGCTTCGAGACTCTTTTTATACATAATTTTACTTAGCACATTGGGAGGTTTAACTTATGTCGACGATAAAAAACATCGATGGACCAAAGGATTTTATTTTTAGAGTGTTATCAGGGGTAGCAATTGGAATAGTAGCCGGACTCGTTCCAAATGCGATTTTGGGAGAAATTTTTAAATACTTTATGCAATATCATCCTATTTTCAAAACTTTATTAGGGGTCGTTCAAGCCATCCAATTTACAGTGCCAGCGCTTATTGGAGCATTGATAGCTATGAAGTTCAATATGACACCATTAGCAATAGCTGTAGTAGCAAGTGCCTCATATGTTGGTAGTGGTGCAGCTCAATTTAAACAAGGTACATGGGTAATTGCGGGAATTGGTGATTTAATTAATACGATGCTAACTGCATCCATAGCCGTGTTACTTATTTTATTAATAGAAGAACGTGTTGGTAGTATGGCTTTAATTGTTTTTCCGACAGTTGTTGGTGGTTTAGCAGCTACAATTGGCGTATTTACTTTACCATATGTAAGGTTAATTACAACGGGAATTGGTAACATGATTAATAGCTTTACTGAACTACAACCAGTGCTTATGAGTATGTTAATCTCTATGGTGTTTAGTTTTATAATCATATCACCATTGTCAACTGTTGCCATAGCTATTGCTATTGGATTATCAGGTATTGCTGCAGGATCTGCTTCAATAGGTATAGCAGCAACAGAAGCTGTATTATTGATTGGTACCAGCAAAGTTAATCATGTAGGTATTCCTTTATCAATATTTTTCGGTGGGGTGAAAATGATGATGCCAAATATGGTTAAATACCCTGTCATTATGATTCCGATTTTCTTGACAGCGGCAATATCTGGTATTGCTTCTGGAATTATTGGTATTTCAGGAACAAAAGAATCAGCCGGATTTGGTTTTATCGGAATGGTTGGACCTATTAATGCCTTTAAATTTATGCATGTTGATTCTGCATGGCTAAGTTTATTACTTATTGTCATAGCCTTTTTTGTTGTGCCGTTTCTAGTTGCATGGATTTTAGATTTAATACTTAGAAGATTTATTCATTTGTATGAAAATGATATTTTTAAATTTATGGGATAAACTTTCATATCTCTTCGACGTTTAGAACGGTGAAGAGATTTTTCTATGTTAAAATATAACAATATAGTATCTAACTTTAACATATATAGAGGGTGAAACGATGTCAGGGAAACTAGAAGAATTACAATTGAAAGTAGCTCGATTAAGTCGACGTACTCATGAATTAGGTATTCCAATTATGGTATTATTTGAGGGGATTCCTGCTTCAGGGAAGACACGTTTATCAAATGAATTACTATTGCACCTAGATGCCAAATATTCGCAATTTATAGCTACTAAATCGCCAGAGTCAAATGATTTACGTTACCAATTTTTACAAAAATATTGGAATACGTTACCACAAAAGGGTAATATAAATATTTATTTTAGAAGTTGGTATTCACACTTTTTAGATTATAAAGAAAACAAAATTAAGCATGATCAATATAAAAATTATGATGTTTTAGTCAATCAAATTTATCATTTTGAATCGATGTTAAAGAATGATAACTATGAAATTATAAAGTTTTTCATAGAAATAAATGAAGAAAAACGCAATGAACATATTCAACAGACAAAAGATAACCCCTTAACTAGATGGAAAGTTCAAGAATATGAAAATGTTATACCTCAAGAAAGTTATCTAAATCAAATGCATCAATTCATCAACAAGGATAAAGATTGGAAAGTCATCGATTACACAGAGCGCGAGCATGCTTTTGAAAAAATGTACTTACATTTAATAGATAGACTTGAGCAAGCTATAAAAAAAGTTGAACAACAAATAACTAAAGTCAACGGTAAGTTCACACCAAGCTTCACGACTTCTTTATTTGATAATCATCTTGAAAAAGTAGACAAAAAAACGTATAAAAATCTCATTGTTGAATTGCAACAGAGAATGAGAGAAATCCAATTTGCTTTATATGAAAGAAAGATTCCTCTTGTTTTAGTTTTCGAAGGTATGGATGCTGCCGGTAAAGGTGGCAATATTAAACGTATTAGAGAAAAATTAGATCCAACAGGATATGAAGTAAATGGTATTAGTGCGCCTACGGATGTCGAACTTAATCATCATTATTTGTGGAGATTTGCTAAAAAGATGCCAAAATCAGGTCATATAGAAATATTTGATCGTAGTTGGTATGGTCGTGTACTAGTTGAACGTGTAGAAGGTTTTGCGAGCCAGAATGAATGGCAACGTGCATCTGATGAAATTAATCAATTTGAAAAGATGTGGACAGATGAAGGTACAATCATTTTAAAATTCTTCTTGAGCTTAGATAAGGATGAGCAGCTTAAACGTTTTAAAGACCGTGAAAATAATCCTGATAAACAATGGAAGATTACTGAAGAAGATTGGCGTAATAGAGAAAAATGGGATGAATATTTAGAAGCAAGTCATGATATGATTGAATCTACAAACACTTCATACGCCCCTTGGTATATTGTTCCGGCAGATCATAAAAAAACGGGTCGGATTGAAGTACTTAAAACAATTATTAGGAAATGTGAAGAAGTACTATGGGGAGTTAAAACGTATTAATTTTAAATAAAAATCTCGAGAGTGAGACCGTGGATGAAGCATTATTCATTGGTCTGACTCTCTTTTTTAATATAATGAAATGTTTATGAATGAAAATACTGTGTTTCTTCTATTATATAGTCTAAAAGGATAACTCACCTATATAGAAAAAGGTAACGTCGTTTAATACAAAAGATATTTTGAGTTCCAAATTGATACATAGCGTTATATTTTGTTTATTAAAGAATAAGAGTTAAAAAGTAACCTCATTAAAATAAACAAATCTTCATAAAAAATGATAATACTTAGAATCAAATAGTTAGAATTATTTCATTTATGTAACAACATTGCAATCTGTAATTTTACAGATAACTTAATATAATGGTATTTCAGCTTGAAACACGATGTAATTACTTAAATTAAGATGGAATATGAAACTAATATTAAGAAATTATATGTTACAAACTGAAATATATCTGTTTTAAGATTACAAAAGAGTGTTGATATTGTAACCTTTTGTAAGGAACGTGTAATATACAAAGGTGATTTTTATGATATAGTGGGTAGCGTCAAAAGTTAACAAAAAACATTTTCAATATAGCACAACGAATTCAAAACATTTAAATAACAAAACAAACAAATTTTAAATTATATCTGGAGGATTTATATATCATGAAAAAAACAGTTATCGCTTCTACATTAGCAGTATCTTTAGGAATTGCAGGTTATGGTTTATCAGGACATGAAGCACACGCTTCAGAAACTACAAACGTTGATAAAGCACACTTAGTAGATTTAGCACAACATAACCCTGAAGAATTAAATGCTAAACCAGTTCAAGCTGGTGCTTACGATATTCATTTCGTAGACAATGGATACCAATACAACTTCACTTCAAATGGTTCAGAATGGTCATGGAGCTACACTGTAGCTGGTTCAGATGCTGATTACACAGAATCATCATCTAACCAAGAAGTAAGTGCAAATACACAATCTAGTAACACAAATGTACAAGCTGTTTCAGCTCCAACTTCTTCAGAAAGTCGTAGCTACAGCACATCAACTACTTCATACTCAGCACCAAGCCATAACTACAGCTCTCACAGTAGTTCAGTAAGATTATCAAATGGTAATACTGCTGGTTCAGTAGGTTCATATGCTGCTGCTCAAATGGCTGCACGTACTGGTGTATCTGCTTCAACATGGGAACACATTATTGCTAGAGAATCAAATGGTCAATTACATGCACGTAATGCTTCAGGTGCAGCTGGATTATTCCAAACTATGCCAGGTTGGGGTTCAACTGGTTCAGTAAATGATCAAATCAATGCAGCTTATAAAGCATATAAAGCACAAGGTTTATCTGCTTGGGGTATGTAATCCAAATCTAATAATATAATTAGAAAGAGTGGGGCAACATTCGTTGTCCTCTCAGCAACGAGGACTAAAATTGACTCCCTTATATATAAGGGAGTTTTAATCTTAGTTATCGAGGCAATATATTAAAAAGCCTAGGACACATCGCTTTGTGTTCTAGGTTCTTTTTTATTTGAAAGTCAAATTAAAATGATTCATATAGCAAAGTGATGTTAACAAAGTGAAAATATAACATCTAGACTGAAAAGTATAATAAAGTTAAATGATATTATGTTTGTATTTATTTAAAAGATATGGTTATATAAATGGTGTGTTTAATATCATATATAGATACATTTAAATTGCTTACCTACACAACTTATATGAAGATGTTTTAATAAATATATACCTATTTAATTTGTTAAAGTTTAATATTTAAGTAAAAAGATGATATGTCAATGCAATTGAGGATGTAATTGTGATAATATTAAGAGCAAGTATTTTAAAAATTAAACGGAGTGTAATTGAATGAATGAGAACAATTATAGACGTCTCAACAAAACTTATAAACCGCACTATTTACCTGGTTTAGATGGTTTGAGAGCTATAGCAGTCATTGGGATAATCATTTATCATTTAAACACGAAATGGTTATCTGGTGGATTCCTTGGAGTAGATACTTTTTTTGTCATTTCTGGTTATCTCATAACTAGTTTATTATTAAGTGAGTACTATAGAAATAATTCTATTAATTTAGTTAATTTTTGGCTTAGAAGATTTAAACGATTAATACCAGCAATGATGTTTGTTGTCACGGTTGTTTTAATATATACATTACTATTTAAACCTGAATTAATTATTAGTATAAAACATGATGCTATAGCAGCACTTTTCTATGTTTCGAACTGGTGGTATATCATACAAGACGTAGACTATTTTAATCAATTTGCTGTAGCGCCATTAAAGCATTTATGGTCATTAGCTATTGAAGAACAATTCTATCTATTCTTTCCATTTATACTTTTAGGGTTATTAAAGTTTTTCAAAAAGAGAACTACAATGATTATTCTATTAATCATCTCTTTATTATCATTAACTGCAATGATAACGATACATATGTATACAGGTAACAATTCTAGAGTTTATTTCGGAACTGACACACGTTTACAAACGTTGTTATTAGGATGCTTACTAGCATTTATTTGGCCACCGTTTTCTTTTAGAAAGGATATATCTAAAGGTGCTAAAGCAAGTATAAGTGCAATAGGCATAGTCGGAATGGCAGTGCTCATTTATTTGTTTGTAGTGGTTAGTGATCAAGATAAATGGATATATAGTGGAGGATTTTATGCCATCTCGTTCTTGACACTGTTTGTCATTGCAAGCGTTGTGCATCCATCAAGTGTCTTAAAGAAAATACTAAGTTTCAAGTTATTTATTTATATAGGCAAGAGATCGTATAGTTTATATTTATGGCACTATCCTATCATTATTTTTATGAATAGTTATTTCGTACAAGGTCAGATTCCTTGGTTTGTATATATTTGTGAAGTGATACTTATGTTTGTCATGGCTGAAGTATCTTATAAATTTATTGAAACGCCTATTAGAAAAAATGGATTCAAAGCATTCACAGTGATACCGAAAAATTTAACAAGATTTTCAAGAACGATCATTGTATTAATTTTGCTTGTTCCTTCTGCATTCATAGTATTTGGTGCCTATGATAGTTTGGGTAAAGAGCATGATAAACAACAAGCTGCGAAACAAAAATCTTTTAAAACGAACCAGAAAGCAAAACCTAAAAAGCCAGATGAAAATAATCAAGATAAGTCTTCACAACAACATTTTAATCCTAAAGAAGCGTCTCCATTATTGCTGGGAGATTCAGTAATGGTAGATATCGGTCAAGTCTTTAGTGAAAAAGTGCCACATGCTAATATTGATGGAAAAGTTGGACGACAGTTAATTGAGGGTAAAGATTTAATCAATCAAAAGTACCAAGATTATACTAAAAAAGGTCAGAGTGTTGTGATAGAACTTGGTACGAACGGTGAGTTTACGAAAGATCAAATGAATGAATTAATTGATTCTTTAGGTGAAGCAGATATTTACTTAATTAAGGTAAGAGTACCGAGAGACTACGAGTCGACTAATAATAAAATTATGGAACAAGTAGCCAAGAAACATAAAAATGTTCATATTGTTGATTGGTATAAAGCATCTGAGGGTCATTCTGAGTATTTTGCATATGATGGTATTCACTTGGAATATAGTGGTGTTAAGGCATTATCTAATGAAATCATTAAGAAAATGAAAGAAGTTAATGAAAAATAATATTCAAAAATAAAAATAAGAGCGCTATATATCACTAGAAATTAGAGTGAGATTCAATGTGTTTGCTTAGTCATGATTTAGTGAGATGACAAAAACAATTAAGTCAAAAATGGGTATATGGTATTTATTATTATAGTTCACCATTGTGATGGGGTGGGATAACGAATTCGATACGAATTCTATCTCACCTCATTTTTTATCAATTTTATGAATAACCTTAGCGTTATCTAAGATTAAATTTACATCAAGTAAATATTCTTTATTGACTAAATATTTAAAAAAAAGACTAAACTCATCATAGTTAAAGTTGTAATAAGAGCAAAATTTATTATTACAAGAATATAACAATTCTAAAACGTTACATGAAATATTGTTAGTTACATGCTTTCGTTACGCTATTTACAGACTTCATTTAACAAAACAACTCTATGTAAACATTACAAAATGATAACACCGCACACAAACGTACATTTTTCTGATAAAGTAATGCTTGTCGTTAAAAAAGAACGAAGCCAAGGATAACAAAGTAAATATTTTAGTCACATGACTATTCATTATATGAAATTAATTATTTAAATTTTTAGGAGGATATTTAACAATGAAAAAAATCGCTACA
>NZ_KV822066.1:0-204 GCF_001815825.1 Staphylococcus sp. HMSC068G11 | reverse complement strand
TCAATGCTGTAATCTTACGATAACCGTAGGTATAGTGGTTAGCTTTACATAATTCAATAACTTTTTGTGTTACGGTATCATTTTTATGGGTTTTGTTTTTCCATCGGTAATATGTTGATTTAGGTATGTTTAATACTTCTAGTATCAATTTGATTGAATATTTTACTTTTAATTGATCCACTAAATCTATGACTACTGTTGGTA
>NZ_KV822065.1:1284-2113 GCF_001815825.1 Staphylococcus sp. HMSC068G11 | reverse complement strand
TATAAATAATGAGTTGATTGTTCGTCAAAATAGGCGGAATTTCGGGATTTCCTTGTCATACCAAGGTTTGTAGCGGTTTTTTATATGGAATTTTCTCATATTGTCAACGGGATCAGTAATAAATGACAAATCAAATATATATTATCTCAATGATGTATATGAAGTACATCACTATCACACTATCTAGGGAGGCAATGATATGAAAACAACTACTCAAGAACTCAAACAATATATGACTCGTTTATTCCAATTATCTAACAATGAAACATGGGAATGTGAAACACTGGAGGAAGCGGCAGAAAATATTCTACCCAAACGTTTTATTAATGATTCCCCACTTGCACATCTTATACTTGAAACTTATACCTACTATAATAATGAGCTACATGAACTAAGTATCTATCCATTTCTAATGTATTCTAATAACCAACTCATCAGTATTGGTTATCTGGATCATTTTGATATGGACTTTCTATACCTCACAGATACTAAAAATACGATTATCGATGAACGTCATTTACTAAAAGAAGGAGGGAATAACCATGAATAATTGGATCAAAGTGGCACAAATATCTGTTACAGTCATTAACGAAGTGATTGACATCATGAAAGAAAAGCAAAATGGAGGAAAATAGTATGAAAATCAATCGATACATCACAAGAGGCATTAGTGAACAACTATCTCTAGACCTTCAAATCTTACTTTGGAACATGGTAAAAGATCGAGACAATCAACTTAATACAGATTACCTACACATTTTCAAACTACAAGAAGATGATAATATGTTGTCAATTACACATGAACAAGAACAACCCGCATACAAATTGG
>NZ_KV822065.1:0-1184 GCF_001815825.1 Staphylococcus sp. HMSC068G11 | reverse complement strand
CGCATACAAATTGGAATATCACTATACAAACTATATAAAAAATCAAAATGCATTACCTAAGAAAGTCTACGTCATCCGAGAAGATGATGTAGACGCTTTTTATTATGTGATGCTTTTTCCAGAAGAATACTAAAGGAAGTGACGATATATGAATACAATCAAAAGTACGATACACACAGAAGCGATATTTAGCGATGATGAACAACATCGCTACTTACTCAAAAAGATATGGGATGACAAGAAACCGGCTTGTACTGTGATAACGATGTATCCTCATTTAGATGGTGTATTATCACTCGATCTTACTACGGTTCTCATCCTCAATCAATTAGCTAATTCTGAGCAATATGGCGCTGTTTATCTCGTTAATCTTTTCTCTAATATTAAAACACCAGAGAACCTTAAACATATCAAAGAGCCTTATGATGCGCACACAGATATTCACTTGATGAAAGCGATTAGTGAGAGCGAAACAGTCATTCTAGCTTATGGTGCCTATGCGAAGCGACCAGTTGTTATCGACCGTGTTGAGCAAGTGATGGAAATGTTAAAACCCCATAAAAAGAAAGTAAAAAAGCTCATTAATCCAGTAACAAGTGAAGTGATGCATCCACTGAACCCTAAAGCTCGTCAAAAATGGACACTAAAATAAAGGAGAATTATCTATGAATCATGAAACCGCACAATCAGATTGGCAAACGGTTGCTAATTGTTTAGCATCACAAAATTACATTTCAATAGTAAAAAGTCTGGTGCATCATTTCACAGCCATCGATGACGAGGAAATACTTGATAAAATCTATGAATAGTTTATAAATGATGACTCTATTACAACGGTACTTAACAATGATTTACAAACAATTATTAATCATTATCTATCAAAATGAAAACTATATTCTAATAAAACTAGAGCATCCTTCACTTTTGCGGTGAAGGATGCTCCTATATCTTTTTTTATCTAAAAAAACTATTAGTAATTAGTTTTAAAATATTTATCTTCTAATATATAGATGTGAAATGGAAAAATACAATTAGATTGGCAGTCACAATGCAAATGTAATATTTGTCAGTAACCTTCCTCCTCAGATTGTTATTCGTTTCATAGAAATCAGGAGGAGGAATGACTTGAATTCTATTATATTCAATGCATCTTCATTATAATTCTACCGACTTCACCATTAGAC
>NZ_KV822064.1:0-3357 GCF_001815825.1 Staphylococcus sp. HMSC068G11 | reverse complement strand
GGCTTAATTATCTCTGTTTTAGGAGCTTGGTTAGGATGGACATTACTAGCTGGTGAATTACCATTCATTGTAGCTAAAGATGGACTTTTCCCGAAATGGTTTGCTAAAGAAAATAAGAATAAAGCTCCGGTCAACGCTTTAATTATTACTAATATATTAGTTCAGTTATTTTTAATTAGTATGTTGTTTACAGATAGTGCCTATCAGTTTGCGTTTTCACTTGCATCAAGTGCAATCTTAATTCCATATACACTCAGTGCTTTTTACCAGGTTAAATATACTATTCAAAATAAATCTAAAGCTAATTTAAAACAATGGATAATAGGAATTATTGCATCTATTTACACAATTTGGTTGGTTTATGCAGCTGGATTAGATTATTTACTATTAACGATGTTGTTATATATACCTGGATTACTCGTATACAGCTACGTACAAAGGGATAATAACAAACATTTGACAAAATTGGATTATACGTTATTCATATTCATCATTGTACTTGCAATAATAGGAATAGTTCGTTTGATTACAGGTAATATTTCTGTATTTTAAGTTATGATTTAAACTAAGTAATTTTTAAGGGGTTTATAGTTATGTATGAAGAAAATATTTATATTAAAAATTCAGAATATGAATTTGATAATAATCTTAAACAATTAGCATCATACTTAAATATTCCTGTTAGTATTGTTAGACCTTATAAAGAGGATTTAACACTTTATCAATATAAAAAAGGACAAGTCATATATCATTCAACTGATCAAATAAAATTTGTATACTTTTTAGTAAATGGTTGTATTTTACATGAATCTTCTAATATTACTGGTGACAATTATTTAAGATTAAGTAAAGACGAAAATATATTTCCAATGAACTTCATATTTAATGAAACCCCTGCACCATATGAAATATGTACAGCTTTGACAGATTGTAAAATATTAACTTTACCGAAAGATTTACTTGAGTATTTATGTAGAAAGCATAATGAAATATTTGAAAGTCTCTTCAAGAAACTTAATGAGACTATTCAATTTCAAGTAGAATATATTATGGCGTTAAGAGCTAATTCAGCTAAAGAAAGAATTGAAAGAATACTACAAATTTTATGCCTTTCAATTGGGGATGATAATGGAGAATTCTATGAATTAAAACAAATTATGACTGTTCAATTAATAAGTAATTTATCTGGACTTAACAGAAAAACTACTGGTGAAATAATCAGAGAATTAAAAATAGAAAATATTATATATCAAGATAAAAGAAATTGGATTATAAAAAAATAACATGAATAAAATATTAATTGAAAAGGAGATATTCAAAATGAAAAATTTAAGAAATAGAAACTTTTTAACTTTGTTAGACTTCACACAAAAAGAAATGGAATTTTTACTTAATTTATCTGAAGATCTTAAACGCGCAAAATATGCAGGAATAGAACAACAAAAAATGAAAGGTAAAAATATCGCTCTACTTTTTGAAAAAGATTCAACACGCACTCGATGTGCATTTGAAACAGCGGCTTATGATCAAGGTGCACATGTAACATACCTTGGGCCAACAGGTTCTCAAATGGGTAAAAAAGAGTCTACCAAAGATACTGCTCGTGTTTTAGGTGGAATGTATGATGGCATAGAATATCGTGGATTCTCACAAAGAGTAGTTGAGGATTTGGCAAAATATTCTGGCGTTCCCGTATGGAATGGTTTAACAGATGAAGATCATCCTACACAAGTACTTGCTGATTTTTTAACAGCTAAAGAAGTATTGAAAAAACCATATAATGAAATTAACTTCACATATGTTGGAGATGGACGTAATAACGTTGCAAATGCCTTAATGCAAGGAGCAGCAATCATGGGCATGACTTTCCATCTTGTATGTCCTAAAGAACTAAATCCAACTGATGAATTATTAAATCGGTGTAATGATATAGCTGACAAAAACGGTGGTGAAATCCTTATAACTGACGATATTGATGAAGGTGTCAAAGGATCTGATGTAATTTACACAGATGTTTGGGTATCTATGGGTGAACCTGATGAAGTTTGGGAAAAACGTATCAAATTATTAGAACCATACCGTGTAACTAAAGAATTAATGAAAAAAACAGGTAATCCACATACAATTTTTGAACATTGCTTACCATCATTCCATGATACTGAAACAATAATCGGTAAACAAATTCAAGAAAAATATGGTCTAACTGAAATGGAAGTAACAAATGAAGTATTTGAAAGTGAACAATCAGTTGTTTTCCAAGAAGCAGAAAATAGAGCACATACAATAAAAGCAGTCATGGTAGCAACATTAGGAGAGTAAATGAAAGGAGGATATAAATATGTCTAAAATCGTCGTAGCTTTGGGTGGTAACGCTTTAGGACAATCGCCTAAAGAACAATTAGATTTATTAAAAAGTACATCTAAATCTCTAGTAAGTTTAATCGATAAAGGATACGAAATTGTAATTAGTCATGGTAATGGTCCACAAGTTGGAAGTATTAACTTAGGTTTAAATTATGCGGCGGAACACAAACAAGGTCCTCCTTTTCCTTTCCCTGAATGTGGTGCTATGAGTCAAGCTTATATTGGCTATCAGATGCAAGAAAGTTTACAAAACGAACTTCATTCAATGGGCATAGATAAACAAGTTGTTACGCTAGTAACACAAGTTCAAGTTGCAAGCGATGATTCTGCTTTCAATAACCCTACTAAACCAATTGGATTATTTTATACAAAAGAGCAGGCTGATAAATTTACGAAAGAAAAAGGTTATACTTTTGTAGAAGATTCTGGACGCGGCTATCGTCGCGTTGTCCCTTCCCCACAACCTATAAGTATAGTTGAGTTAGATAGTATAGAAACATTAATCACTCATGGAACACTAGTTATCGCTGCCGGCGGTGGTGGAATTCCAGTAATTAAGGAAAATGAAGTTTATACAGGTGTTGATGCAGTTATTGATAAAGATAAAACGAGTGCTTTATTAGCAGCACATTTACAATCTGATCAATTAATCATATTAACTGCTGTGGACCATGTTTACATTAACTATGGAAAAGAAAACCAAAGAGGTCTCGATGAAGTGTCTGTGGATGAAATGAAAAAACATATCTCTGATGGTCAATTTGCTAAAGGAAGTATGCTTCCAAAAGTTGAAGCTGCACTTCAATTTCTTGAAAAAAATACTAAAGGCAGTGTTTTGATTACATCTCTAGCAGGATTAGGGGACGCTTTAGACGGTAAAATAGGAACATTAATTAAGAATTGAAATTATAATACTTTAGTTCAATTACCTTTATAAACAAAAGAGCCTATAATCCTAGGGCACTGAACCCTTAAAACGGGAACTTAATAAAA
>NZ_KV822063.1:0-36421 GCF_001815825.1 Staphylococcus sp. HMSC068G11 | reverse complement strand
TGAGCCTAATCGAGACCGAAAGGTCTCTTTTTTTATGCAAAAATAGTTTTAAAAAGAAAGTGTTTGATATGAGAAGTAAGGATCTCGACGAAGAGAAAGCGTTTTGAACTCATGAATTAGGGAGCGAGAGCAATGAAATTATTCGAGCTACAAGGATCAACAAGAGTTGAAAATGAAACAAGAGGCGAGCGCTTATCTCAAATGGATAAAGCTTCTTAACCGAGGAATTAAACTGACATTCTACAGTAAGACACTAAAATGAAGACGACGAATTAATAATATACTCGTCGCCTTGAGACTTGGATATAAAATTAGTTTAAATAAGCAATGAATATAACATTTTATTTTCATTGATATAAATATTAGAAGGATCAAATTGACATACACGATCTTTTAACTGAATGAGATCATCATGATGTTTCAGCTGTATACCTATAATAACAGTTCCAGTGTTTTGTGATGTTTTCTTTAAATATTCAAATTTTGTAATATCGTCTTGAGGTCCGAGGACATCATTAACGAATTCTCTTAAAGCACCAGGTCTTTGTGGGAAATTTAAAATAAAATAATGTTTCATTTCTTCAAATAGAAGAGAACGCTCTTCTATTTCTTTCATACGATTAATATCATTGTTGCCTCCACTTACTATGCAAACAATTGTTTTATTTTCAATCTGCTTTTTATACTGCTCTAAGGCACTTACACTTAAAGCACCAGCTGGTTCAGCAACAATCGCTTGTTTAGAGTACATATCCAGAATTGTGGAGCAAACAGCTCCTTCGTCAACTTGAACGTAATCATCCACTTTATCTTTCGCAATTTCAAAAGTAATATCACCAACTCTTGCTACTGAAGCTCCATCAACAAACTTATCAATATTTTCTAAAGTAACTATACTATGGTTGATAATGACTGATTGATACATACTACTGGCACCAGTTGGTTCAACACCGATAATTTTAGTGTGGGGGGAATGTGTCTTAAAATATGTGCTCACTCCTGAAATAAGACCGCCACCACCTATAGCAGCAAATACATAATCAAATGTATTATCCTCTTTTTCAGCTTGATTTAATATTTCCTTAGCTATAGTGCCTTGTCCTGCAATGGTATATACATTATTAAATGGATCAATGAAATTCATTTTATGTTGCTTCGTATAGTTTAAAGCTTGTGCTAAGCAGTGATCAAATGTATCGCCAATTAGTACTATTTCTACGTTATTATCCCCGAAGAATTTGACTTGATTGATTTTTTGCCGTGGTGTAGTTACTGGCATGAAAATAACAGCTTTTAAATTGAGTTTTTTTGCAGTA
Organism: Staphylococcus sp. HMSC068G11; assembly: GCF_001815825.1. Lineage (NCBI taxonomy): Bacteria > Bacillati > Bacillota > Bacilli > Caryophanales > Staphylococcaceae > Staphylococcus > Staphylococcus sp. HMSC068G11. The sequence goes on along the minus strand of NZ_KV822063.1, from coordinate 35,105 downwards.
TAAGCAACACCTTGAGCATGATTTCCAGCACTTGCGCAAGTAATACCTTTATTTTTTTCTTCATTGGATAATACTGATATAGCATTATAAGCTCCTCTTAATTTAAAGGATCGTACCCACTGTAAATCTTCTCTTTTTAAATAAACATTACAATTATATTTTTGAGATAAGTAATGATCGAATTGTAAAGGAGTTTCTTTTACTATATTTTTCAGACGTAAATATGCTTCATCTATATCTTTTGTCGAAACTTTAGTTCTTACTGTCACTGTCTTTCACACCTTTAAAAAGTTTTTTCGTATTTTTCTATTAAATTTTCAAATTGTAAAGTAATAGCAATATCGTCTAAGCCATGGATTAATTTATTTTTCCAGGTTTCATCTATATCAAAATGAAAAGACTGAGACACCGTAGACACTGTTTGATTAGGTAAATCAACAGTTATTTCATCAAATTGAGCTAAATGTTCTCGTTCTTTCTGATTTAAACATATAGGTAACATTGCGTTTTTAGTACAATTCATGTAAAAGATATCACTAAAACTTCCTGCAATAATAATGTTAAAACCATAATCTTTTAAGGCCCACGCTGCATGCTCACGGCTAGAACCACAACCAAAGTTATCTCCAGTAATGAGAATTGACGCACCATGATATTCAGGTTTATTAGGATTAAAATCGGGATTATCACTACCATCAGGTAAGTAACGCCATTCATCAAAAGCAAAAGGTCCAAAGCCTGATTTAGAGACCCGCTTAAGATGCACTTTGGGAATGATTTGGTCAGTATCTATATTGTCATAAAAAAGGGGGACAGTTTTTCCGGTATATATTGTTATCGGTTTGATTTCCAATTACACTACCACCTTTCTAACATCAATGAATTTACCATTAATCGCAGCAGCTGCTGCCATAGCAGGAGATACCAAATGTGTACGAGCGCCTTTGCCTTGTCTTCCTTCAAAATTGCGATTACTCGTGGAGGCACAATGTACTCCTTCTGGAACTTGATCTGGATTCATACCTAAGCACATAGAACAACCTGGTTCACGCCACTCAAATCCAGCATCTTTAAATAATTTATCTAGCCCCAGAGCTTCAGCTTCCTTCTTAACAGTTCTTGAACCCGGAACCACAATAGCAGTAATATTTGGATGTACTTGTTGTCCTTTAATAATATGACTTGCTTCAATAAGATCAGATAATCTTGCATTCGTGCATGAACCTAAAAAAACGTAACCTAATTTTATATCTTCGGCTTTTTGACCTGGGTGAAGTCCCATATAGTCATAAGCACGTTGGTCATTTGCATTTTTAATTTCTGGGAATGGATTACTAAAACTAACTCCCATTTCTGGGTTAGTTCCCCAAGTAACTTGAGGTTCTAGATTTGTTACATCAAGTTCAATAACTTTATCAAAATAGGCATCATCATCAGAATAAAGTTCTTTCCACCACTCCATAGAACTATCAAAATCAGTAGCATAAGGACGACCTTTTACGTAATCAAATGTTGTTTCATCAGGTTGCATTAAACCATACTTTGCTCCGGCTTCAATAGCCATATTACATATCGTCATACGTGCTTCCATGGATAAATTTTTTATAGTTTCCCCAGTAAATTCAAGTGCATAACCAGTACCGAAATCTACACCATATTGATTGATTAAATATAAAATAATGTCTTTAGCATAAACTCCAGGTGGTAAAGAGCCATTTATATTAATTTTCAAATTTTTAGGTTTTGTTTGCCATAATGTTTGTGTAGCAAATACATGTTCAACCTCGCTTGTTCCTATCCCAAATGCGATAGCACCAAATGCGCCATGTGTAGCAGTATGGGAATCTCCACAAACAATAGTTTTTCCTGGTTGTGTTAATCCAGTTTCTGGTCCAACCATATGTACGATACCTTGTTCGTCAGAACCCATATCAAAAATATGTACGCCAAAGTCCTTAGCATTTTGTTGTAAAGTTGTAATTTGTTTATGGGCAATTTCATCTTTTATATTAAAAATATCAATTGTGGGAACATTATGATCTAAAGTTGCAAAGGTTAGATCAGGTCTTCTAAGTTTACGATTTTGTATTCTAAGTCCTTCAAACGCTTGAGGAGAAGTAACTTCATGAATGAGATGTAAATCAATATACAATAATTGTGGTTCACCTTCTTTTCCATGAAGCACATGTTTTTTCCATACTTTATCAAAAAGTGTTTGACCCATAATTTTCTCCTCCTCTTATAAATATTTTTCTTTAAGCAACTTAAAAATTTCTGAAGTTCGATATTGTCCACCTAAATCTGCAGTTGTCTTATTAGATTGAATAAACGAGTAAACAATTGACTCAAGTTCGTTAGCCGCATCAATTTGATTTAAACTTTCTCTTAAGCAAAGTGCTAAAGAGAGAACCATACCAAATGGATTCGCTTTATCTTCATTAGCTATATCTGGAGCTGAACCATGAATTGGTTCATACAGACGTGTACTTGTTTGACCAAAACTAGCTGAAGGAGAAAGACCTAGAGAGCCTGGTATAACAGATGCTTCATCACTTAAGATATCTCCGAAAAGATTCTCTGTTACAATCACATCAAATTGCGTAGGTTGGGTGATAAGATGCATACTACAAGCATCAACTAGCATATGATTAACTTCTACTTCTGGAAAATCCTTTTTTACATCATTTACTATCTGTCGCCATAACTTACTAGAGGATAGAACGTTTTCCTTATCAACAGATGTTAATTTTTTACGTCTACGGTTTGCAAGATTAAAAGCGATTCTCACAATACGTTCAATTTCTTGACTTGAATATTTTAATGAGTCTAAAGCTTCATTTTTTTTAACATAGCTTGGTTCACCAAAATAAATACCGCTCGTTAATTCTCTTACAATAACTAAATCGGTGCCTTCTACAATATCTTGTTTTAGTGGTGAAAGATGACTAGCCCCTTTAGTTACAAATGTAGGGCGAATATTAGCAAATAAATTTAAGGATTTTCTCAGTTTTAACAAACCGTGTTCTGGACGATTATTTGGGTCTGTCCATTTAGGCCCTCCAATCGCGCCTAATAATATAGCATCTGCATTTTTACATGATTGTAATGCTTCATTAGTTAAAGGTGTACCATAATTATCTATTGAGATACCTCCAAAATGATGACTTTCCAAATGGTATTCAAAATGATATTTTTCACTTATTAATTTTAAAAGTTCTAATGTACCAGATAGAATCTCTGGTCCTATACCATCTCCAGGTAAGGCAACTATTTTATAACTCATGTACGGATACCTTCTTTCAACTCATATTCTGAAATATATTTAGCATGAGCATCGATATATGCTTTACATGAGGCTTTTAATATATCGTGGTCTATACCTATGCCAGTCACTTCAATATGATTAATAATGATTCGTACATGTACTTCTGCTTGAGCATCAGTACCTTCTGTTACAGAGTCAATACGATAATCAATCAATTCTGCGTCTTTCTTGAAAATTCGGTCAACAGCATTATAAATTGCAACAATTGAACCCGTTCCAATACTTGAATCTTGTTTAACTTGTCCGTTTCTTTCCTTTATAACTACTACTGCACTTTGTAGACCTTTAGATACGTATTGAAGTTGTAAGTTATCAAGTTGAAAAATAGCATTGTGTTCATGTTCAGAGCCATGTATAATTGCATGAATATCTCTATCGGATACATTTTTTTTCTTATCTGCAATTTCCTTAAATTGTTTAAATAATGTAATTTGATCTTCCAATTTAATTTCATACCCTAGAGCTTTAAGCTTTTCGGCAAATGCATGTTTACCAGACAATTTACCTAATGGCAATTCTGTATTATTTACACCTACGAGTTGAGGTGTCATGATTTCATAGGTTTCACGATGTTTAAGCACACCGTCTTGGTGAATTCCGGATTCATGACTAAATGCATTTTGACCTACTATAGCTTTATTTCTAGGTACACGGATACCAGCATATCTTGAAATTAAGTCAGATGTTTTCTTAGTTTCTTTAAGGTTAATTTGAGATTCAAGACCATAGTGGTCCTTCCTTACATATAAAGCTAAAGCAACTTCTTCAAGTGCGGCATTTCCTGCTCTTTCACCAATACCGTTCACTGTACCTTCAATACGTCTAGCTCCACCTTCAATAGCTGCTAAACTATTAGCAACTGCCATTCCAAGATCATCATGACAATGTGCACTAAAGATAATTTTAGAATTTGACTTAACGGCCTGTGTTAATTGCTTAAAAATTTCACCATACTCAGTAGGATAACTAAATCCAACTGTATCAGGGATGTTGATAATTGTGGCTCCTGCGTTAATCGCAGTTTGAACACATTCAATTAAAAATGGAATTTCAGTTCTTGTTGCATCCTCTGGAGAGAATTGTACGACTTCAAAAAATTGTTTAGCATAAGAAACGTGTTCTTTGATTGAAGTTAAAACTTCATCTTGAGTCATTTTTAATTTATGTTCTAAATGAATAGGGGAGGTTGCAATGAATACATGTACTTGAGGTTTTACAGCTTCTTTAGTGGCTTCATATACAGCATCAATATCAGATTTTTTACATCTAGCTAATCCACACACTGCTGTTGTAGTCAAAGTTTTGGCTATAGCTTCTACTGATTTAAAGCTACCAGTACTAGAAGCAGGAAAACCTGCTTCTAGTACATCTACTCCCCATTTTTCTAGTTGCTTGGCAATTTTCAATCTTTCATCAAAGCTAAAATTGACTCCTGACGTTTGTTCACCATCTCTAAGTGATGTATCAAAAATTTGAATATGTTCTTCCATTAAAAACACCCCTCTACTGTTGTTATTTTTCAATACTTTTAGATTTAATGAATGGCATCATTTCTCTTAATTCACGTCCAACTTGTTCAATTTGATGACCATGTTGATCTTCACGTAATTGATAGAATTCTTTAAAGCCATTTTTGTTATCTTCAACAAATCTACGGCTAAAGTTACCATTTTGAATATCTTCAAGTACTTTTTTCATATTTTCTTTAACATCAGGTGTAATTACTCTTGGTCCAGAAACATAGTCGCCAAATTCAGCAGTGTTAGAGATAGAATAACGAACGTTTTCCATTCCGCCTTCATACATTAAATCAACAATTAATTTCATTTCGTGTAAGACTTCAAAATAAGCTAATTCAGGTTGGTAACCTGCTTCTACAAGTGTTTCGAATCCACTCTGAATTAATTTGGAAACTCCTCCACAAAGAACAGCTTGTTCACCGAATAAATCTGTTTCAGTTTCTTCTTTAAATGTCGTTTCAATGACCCCGGCACGAGTAGCACTAATGCCTTTTGCGTAGCTTAAAGCAATGTTTCTTGCTTGGCCTGTAGCATCTTGTTGAACACCAAATAATGCTGGTACGGCACTTCCTTCAACAAATGTACGTCTAACTAAATGACCGGGTCCTTTAGGTGCTACTAAAAAGACATCGACATCACTAGGTGGTTCGATAACACTGAAGTGGATATTAAAACCGTGTGCGAATGCTAAAGCATTTCCTTTTTCTAAATGTGGTTTAATTTCCTCGTTATATACTTTACCTTGAATTTCATCAGGCAATAGTACCATCACTACATCAGCTTGTTGTGTAGCATCACTTACCGTATAAACATCAAATCCATCTTCTTTAGCTTTATTAAATGATCGTCCTGGACGTAGACCAATGACTACATCATAACCATTGTCCTTTAAATTTTGTGCATGTGCATGTCCTTGTGAGCCATAACCAATGACAGCAATTTTTTTAGCTTGTAATGCATCTTGAGTTACTGTTTCATCGTAATATACTTTTGTCATAATAAATTCCTCCAGTCATTTTATCGAAAGTTCTGAATTTTCAAAATAATATGTGCGTAAAAGGTGCATGATGTTAGTTATGTTTAGTTGATTTTTCATTTTAACTAGCGCATCAAAACGTTTACTCACTTTTTACACTTAGTACATTTACTTGTTGTGATAGTTTTTTAAGAACAATTTTAAAAGTATCATCATCTTTAATATTGACTTTGAGTTTCATATTAGAAATTCCTTCTTTGTCTGAATGTTTAACATGAAGTTCATCAATATTACATTGTAAGCGAACGAAGGCGCTAGTAATTCTGTTCAAAGTACTCACTTGATCAACTAATGTAAAATGAATTGTTCGTTCCATTAGTAACCCTCCATTTCATGATTTGATTTGCCACTAGGTACCATTGGATTAACTGGTTCTACAGGTGAGATTCTAACTTCAATGAGTGCCGGTCCATGATATGCAAATGCTTCATCAATTGAAGATTCTAATTTATCAGGAGAATCTATCAAGAATCCCTTAACGCCGTATGCTTCCGCCATTTTCATAAAATTAGGTTGATCATTAAATACAGAATGAGAAAATCGTTTATTAAAGAATTTATCTTGCCATTGTTTGACCATACCTAAAGTTCCATTATTAATAAGTACTATTTTGACATTAAGTCCATATTCTGGAAGTAAAGCCATTTCTTGGTTCGTCATTTGAAAACCACCATCTCCTACAAAACAAACAACTGTTTTCTCAGGTTCAGCTAATTGTGCTCCTATTGCTGACGGAATTCCGAATCCCATAGTACCTAAACCGCCACTTGTTACCCATTGGCCATAATTTTTAAATGGGTAGAATTGTGCTGTCCACATTTGGTGTTGTCCTACGTCAGTTGTAACAATTGCATTTCCATTGGTAACTTTACCAATATATTCAATTGCTTTTTGTGGTTTACAAAATGTTTTATCATTATCATCATATTTAAATGGATATTTACTTTTGTTATTAATACAATAATCGTTCCATTCTTCGTGGGTGGATGTTAAAACTTGCTCATGGCATAAATTCTCAAGCACAAGTTTGCAATCAGCGACTATACCTAAATCTGTATTAATAACTTTATTTATTTCAGAAGGGTCGATATCGACATGTACAACTTTTGCATTTGGTGCGAATTCATCAGGCTTACTTGCAAGACGATCATCGAATCGACTACCTAAGTTGATAAGTAAATCACAATTTGTTAATGCCATATTACTTGCATAAGATCCATGCATGCCACCCATACCTAAAAATAAGGGGTGATGATAAGGTATTGCTCCAAGTCCAAGGAGAGTTGTGACAGTAGGGATTTGATGTTTTGTCACAAATTCTGTCAATAAATGATTAGATTTAGAGTGATTAATACCAGCACCTGCAAGAATAAGAGGTTTCTTAGATTCTTTAATCATATATATTAACCTATTAATATCCTCTTTATTAGGGTTACTATTAACTTCATAGCCAGGAATATTAATTTCTTGCGTAAGTTCAACATCAGTTTTAAGAACACCCATATCTTTAGGAAAATCAATCACTACAGGGCCTTTTCTTCCAGTGTTCGCTAAATGAAAGGCTTCATGAACAATTCTTGGAATGTCTTCGATCTTTTTAACTTGATAATTGTGTTTTGTAATAGGTGTGGTCATCGAGAGTAAATCAGCTTCTTGGAAAGCATCTTTACCTATACCAGGTGTAGCAACTTGACCAGTAAAAACGACTAGTGGTAAAGAGTCACTAAATGCATCAGTAATACCCGTAATGGCATTTGTTGCACCAGGTCCGCTTGTTACAACAACGACTCCTGTTTTACCAGAGACACGCGCATATCCTTCAGCAGCATGTGTAGCACCTTGTTCATGACGGGCAAGAATATGTTTGATTTTCCCGTCATAAAATGTATCGTATAAAGGTAAGACAGCACCACCAGGATAACCGAAGATAAAATCTACATCTTCTTGCTGAAGTGCTTCAACTAATAATTGAGAACCACTGCGTGTTATTAAGGGTTGTGAATTCTTTGTTTGATGCACAGAAGGGTGAGGCGAAACCATTGATTTTTGATTTGACATTTTAATCATCTCCTAATTAAATAAGGTTTTCCGGAACTTGCATAATACCACCAGTATTAGCGCTTGTGACTAAACTAGTATATCTAGCTAAGTAGCCTGTTTTAACCTTTGCTTTAAATGGTTCAAGCTGATTTTTACGACGATACAGTTCTTCTTCAGATTGATCTACGTTTAGAGTTCTATTGATTAGATCAATCGTAATTTTATCACCATCTCTTATTAAGCCAATGGGTCCACCTGAAGCGGCTTCAGGTGAAATGTGTCCAACTGCAATACCTCTAGTTGCACCCGAAAATCTACCGTCCGTAATTAATGCAACATCTTTACCTAATCCTCTGCCCACTATGGAAGACGTAGGGGCTAGCATTTCTGGCATTCCAGGACCTCCCTTAGGTCCCTCATATCTAATAACAACAACATGTCCCTCTCTTACTTTATGATTATCAATGGCTTCAACAGCTTCATCATGAGAGTTGAAACAAATTGCCTTTCCTGTAAATACTTTAATTGAAGGATCAACTCCACCGACCTTGATTACCGCTCCTTTAGGTGCGAGGTTTCCGAATAAGACAGATAATCCACCTTGCTTATCATAAGGGGTTTCAAGAGGATGAATAACTTCAAAATTTTTGATGTTTTTACCTTCATTATTTTCTCTCAAGGATTTACCCGTAACTGTTAATCTATCTGGATGTAAAGTACCATCCTTTTTCATTAATTCATTTATGATAGCTGGCACGCCACCTGCTTCATGAACATCATGCATAGAATAAGAAGAACTAGGTGCAATTTTAGAAAGGTAAGGTGTTTTTTTAGCAATTTCATTAATACGTTCTAAGTCGTAGTCAATACCTGCTTCATTTGCAATTGCAAGAGTATGAAGAACAGTATTAGTAGAACCTCCCATGGCCATATCAAGAGCAAAAGCATCATCAATCGCATCTTGTGTGATAATATCGCGAGGTTTAATATCATGTTTAATATTTTCAACCAGTCTGAATGCAGCTTGTCTAATCATTTCACGACGTTGGTCACTCACAGCTAGAGCTGTACCATTATATGGTAGGGCTAAACCTAAAACTTCCATTAAACAGTTCATTGAGTTTGCGGTAAACATACCGGCGCATGAACCACATGTAGGACAAGCGTTTTGTTCCATGTCTAAAAATGCTTCTTTTGAGATTGTTCCTTCTTTAAAAGCTCCAACCGCTTCAAACATTGAAGATAGTGTCAATGCCTTACCTTGAGCGGAAAGACCAGCTTTCATTGGGCCTCCTGAGCAAAAGATAGCTGGTACATTTGTTCTAACTGCTGCGAGTAACATTCCTGGCGTAATTTTATCGCAATTAGGAATGTAAAATACACCATCAAACCAATGAGCGTTAATAACTGTTTCAGCTGCATCTGCGATAATTTCTCTTGAAGGTAAAGAATATCTCATGCCAATATGTCCCATAGCTATTCCATCGTCAACACCGATCGTATTAAATTCGAATGGGATAGCACCTGCTTCTCTAATAGCTTCCTTTGCGATGTCTGCTAATTCTCTTAAATGAACGTGGCCAGGAACAATATCAATATAAGAGTTACAAATTGCTACGAAAGGTTTATTCATATCTGTAGGTTGTTTAAGAGCGCCAGTCGCATGTAAAAGACTTCTTGCAGGAGCTTGGTGATCTCCTTTTTTGATCATATCACTTCGCATATATCATTCCCCCATATAATTATTTAGAAAATAAAAAAACGTCCCAATGAATATTGGGACGTTGTTAAGTCCCATCCAACTAGAAATAGGACTTAAACATTTAGAAGTTAAAACCTTTCTAAAGTTCGAGTCCTTACGAGTATAATAAAATGATAATAGCTTGTTGAGTTGTTGGTAGGTCTAGCGTAGATAGATAAGTCATTTTATTATACTCCTTTCGTTGAATGGTCATTTATTCTTAATAGTTTGAATTGTTTTAAAATTTGATAAATTCAATTTACTACATGTGATGAATTGTGTCAATAATAAATTTAGAATTTTCTAAAAATTTATAGAGGACAAGCTTAAATATTTTACGAAGAAATTTGAATTAAAATTTGTTACAATGATTAAGTTAATAAACCATGTAGAAATGTATATATATCTTTAAATATAGAGATAAATTGATTTTAAATAATCATATATAGGAGAGTAAAAATTGATAACTATTCACAATTTAAATGAAATGGATAAATTTGCTCAAATACTTGTAAAACATTTAAGTGCTAAGGACTTGATTTTACTAAATGGTGACCTAGGAGCAGGGAAAACTACATTAACACAATTTATAGGAAAATCGTTAGGTGTTAAAAGAACGATAAACTCACCAACATTTAATATAATCAAATCTTATACAGGTTCAAGCATACGATTACATCATATGGACTGTTATCGACTTGAAGGTGAGGAAGATGATTTAGGTTTCGATGAATATTTTGAAGACAATGCCATCATAGTTATAGAATGGAGTAAATTTATCAAAGATTTCCTTCCTCCTAATCACTTAACGATTAATATAAATGTCAAAAATGCGAATGAGAGACAAGTATCCATTGAAACACATGGACAACATTATGCATTAGTAAAGGAGGCAATTTTAAATGAACTATCTTCTAATTGATACGTCAAACCAACCTTTATCAGTAGCTATTATGAAAGATAATGAAGTGATTGCTGAAAAAACAACTGATATCAAAAAGAATCATTCAGTGCAACTCATGCCTGAAATAGCAGAAATTCTTTCAGAAAGTAAAATAAATAAAGCAGAAATAACTGATATCGTGGTAGCGGAAGGTCCAGGTTCATATACCGGTCTTAGAATAGGGGTTACTGTTGCTAAAACATTAGCTTATGCATTAAACACTAACTTATATGGTGTCTCATCACTTAAAGCACTTGCTAGCACAGTCAAAGACAGTATGAAGTTGTTAGTACCCATTTTTGATGCTAGAAGAGAAGCAGTTTATGCAGGTGTTTATCAATATCAGGACAATGAATTAATAACCATTATTGATGATACTTATATACCTATTTTTGAACTTATTGAAAAACTTCATCAACTAAACCAACCTTATGTGTTTGTAGGATATCATACCGAAAAAATAAAACATTTATTAGACAGTGACATCATAGAACAGTTACCAAAAGCTTCAAGTATGAAGCAATTAATTCAAAAACCAGAAAATATACATTCATTTACTCCTAAATACCATAAATTATCAGAGGCGGAACGAAATTGGTTAAACCAACAAGAGAACAATTGAATATTAGGAAAATGAGTGTGGAAGATGTACCTAAAGTTTTTGATATAGAAAGAGATAGTTTCTCACACAGTTCGTGGTCAATCGATGCATTTTATCATGAAATAGAAAACAACGAATTTGCAACATATTTTGTGATAGAATTTAGTGACAAAATAATTGGGTATGTTGGTTTATGGTTAGTCGTTGATCAAGCACAAATTACAACGATAGCTATATCAAAGGCATTTAGAGGCTATGGTCTTGGTCAACTTTTACTTAAATATGCAATGAACTATGCACGTTTTTCTTGTGATGTGATGAGTTTAGAAGTAAGAATAGATAATGATGTTGCACAACATGTTTATAGAAATTTAGGATTTCAAAATGGTGGAAAAAGAAAGAATTATTATGGAGAAGGCGAGGACGCATTAGTCATGTGGGTGAATTTGAAATGACAAATAATACATTAATTTTAGCAATAGAAACAAGTTGTGATGAAACGAGTGTAAGTGTAATAAAGAATGGCACTGAACTTTTATCTAATACTGTTTTAAGTCAAATAGATAGTCACAAACGTTTTGGTGGTGTTGTACCTGAAGTTGCTAGTAGACATCATGTTGAGGGGATAACAGCAACTATAGATGAATCATTAGTGAGTGCAAAAGTGAAAATGGAAGACATTGACGCTATTGCAGTAACACAAGGCCCTGGATTAATAGGAGCTTTATTAATTGGTATTAATGCGGCTAAAGCATTGGCATTTGCTTATGATAAGCCTATTATTCCAGTACATCATATTGCTGGTCATATTTATGCCAATCACTTAGAACAACCTTTAACGTTTCCACTTATATCATTGATTGTATCTGGTGGTCATACTGAACTGGTATATATGAAAAATCATTTAGATTTCGAAGTGATTGGTGAAACGAGAGATGATGCAGTAGGAGAAGCTTATGATAAAGTTGCTCGAACAATCAATCTACCTTATCCTGGTGGACCGCATATTGATCGATTAGCAGCTAAAGGTAAAGATATATACGATTTTCCAAGAGTGTGGCTCGAAAAAGATAGTTATGATTTTAGTTTTAGTGGTCTTAAAAGTGCTGTAATAAATAAACTGCACAATTTAAGACAGAAAAATATTGAAATTGTAGCTGAAGATGTTGCAACAAGTTTCCAAAATAGTGTTGTAGAAGTTTTAACACATAAAGCTATTCATGCTTGTAAAAACTATCATGTTAATCGCTTAATTGTTGCAGGTGGTGTTGCTAGTAATAAAGGATTAAGAGCTGCACTAAGTGAAGCATGTAAAAAAGAAGGCATACACCTTACTATTCCAAGTCCTGTTCTTTGCACTGATAATGCAGCGATGATTGGTGCTGCTGGATATTATTTATATCAAGCAGGTTTGCGTGGCGATTTAGCCTTAAATGGACAAAATAATATTGATATTGAAACTTTTTCTGTTTAAATAATATTTCAAAGCGCCTATCTAAGAGTGACTACTTTTAGATAGGCGCTTAACTTTTTTATAAATATTAAACTAATTAATTATAGAGGTTTCGAATATTTTGTTGAGCACGCTGATAAATATCGATAGGAAACTGTGTAATACGCAGTAATTCAATTGCATTACGTGTATTGGCTTTACCAGGTTTAATTTTATAATCGAAAAATATGCTATTTTCTTGAATAGATTCATTAAAATGATAATTATTATATGTATTTTCTAATAATATTGATAGTTCAACATCATGTGTCGCAGCGATAACCTGATATGCTTTTTGATTATCTAAATACGATAATACTGATTCAGAAGCGGCAATACGTTCAGTTGTATTCGTTCCTTTAAAAATCTCATCTATAAAACAATATATCTTATTGCACTGATAAGTGTTAAATAATCTACGAATAGACTTGAGTTCTGACATGAAATAACTGTCACCACTTAAAACGTCATCCGCATTTGCCATTGATGTCATTACATAGCCAGGTTGATAAATAAATGAGTGAGCTGTTGCAGTTTGTATCGATTGAGCTAAAATCAAATTTAGTGCAACTGCTTTCATAAATGTAGATTTTCCTGATGCATTAGAGCCTGTGAGTAATATATGATTTGAAATGTCAATGGTGTTAGCAATCGCATTTTCTTCATCTAGCAGAGGATGAATGATTGATTTCATTTGAAGGCCATTAATATTGTTATTGATTTTAGGATAACAATAATGTGTCAAAGTATGTTGATACATAGCTATAGAGTAATGATTATCTAATATACTTATACATAACATGCCATAACTTCTTCTTGATACTTAAAGTAGCTACGTTGTATTAAATGAAATAAAACAAAATCTATCATGAATACTAATTTAATAAACATAATTATGCTACTCACCATATCTTGTGATTCTACTCTAGCTAATAAACCGCTAAAACGACGTGAAGCTTTAAAATGAGTAAAATCAACACTTATCGCTGGCGTGCTCTCAATCTTACTTAAAGCTTGACTTTGCTTTATAACATTAGCAGTATAAAAAACTGATTTTAAATCTTGGTCATAAGATTTTTTTAGTTTGAAAGATAATATTGCATTTAAAATCATAAAAGTAAGACATATTAATATACCTTTTGAAGGAATTAAAAAAATGAATGCGAACCCAATAAATGGTAACAACGGACAAAACATTAATAAAATATTACGCTTAGAGGGTAACATTTGATCTGGAAACAAAGGGTATACATTTTTACCAATTTTAGAAAGAATGTAAGATACATTTAAACGAAATACTTTATTATCTTTAAACATGTTTATTAATGAGGTTTGATTTACCTTAAACATACCTCTTAAAGTTGCATATAGTCGCATTTCACCAATTGCAGTGAAATTAAAATTAATTTTATGAAATAACGTATCCATATTTAGGTCTGACCAAGTCTTATCGTCGATAAATGACTGCTTATTATAATGATCACGGTAAGTACGGTATTGGGCATCGAATCGTGAATTAGGACGTATAAAACTTTCTAATTTTAATTTGTTATCCCATAAAGTATTTATTTTAGCAATCTGTTTACGTCTCTCTATTATAGATATAATTACATTTACAAGTGTAATTAGGATGATGAAAGTTAATATAATTAGTACTAAGGTTTGATTGTTCGTCATGAAGTTTAGTTCTCCTTTATCTTTCTCAATAAATTATTTCATAAATGAATATCTGAAACAATTAAAAATGGAAAATAAGTTGTCAATAGGGAACGTGCGTACTTATCAACAAAATGTGAGTAAGTTGTGGGTAAGTAGTTAAGTTGTTTGTGGATATGTAAATAAATAAGTTAATTTTAAAGCATAAAAGTGTCAATTTACTTGTGGATAAATAGGATAACTCTGTGGATATTGATTATGAAAGTAATTCATGCTGTTAATAATATTTGTGTAAAAACATACTAAAAGACACCGAAAAGTCATATATTCGACTTTTAGGTGTCTTGTCATTATGTTGGAAATTAGAGCTTTTCTTGTAATTTTTCCCATTCTAACATTATTTGTTCTAATTTTTGTTCGGTTTCGGATTTTTGATTGGCAAATTTACTAGCTTTTAGAGGGTCGTTAAATACTTCAGGCTGTGTTAACTGTTCTTCGATATGTGATATTTGTGATTCTAATTCTTCGATTTGTCTTTCACAATGTTCAATTTGTCTTTCTAATTTACGTTGTTGTCTTTTTTGTTGTTTTTGACTGAAATAGGTTGAAGTATTTGCGTCTTGATTTATCTCTTTATTTTCAAAATTATTTTGAATTTCTGTTTCATGTGCTTTGATAGCAATAGCTTCTTCAGTTTTCTCAATATAATACTGATAATCTCCTAAATACATTTGGCCACCATTAAGGTTTAAATCAAAAACTTTATTTGCAAGTTGGTTAATAAAATAACGATCATGTGATACAAAAATAATCGTGCCTTCAAAATCTTTCAATGCTTGTTCAAGCATTTCTTTAGAATCAATATCTAAATGGTTAGTCGGTTCATCTAAGATAAGAACATTATCACGTTGTAACATTAAAAGTGCTAATTGTAATCGTGCTTTTTCTCCGCCGGATAAGTCATTGATAATTTTTTTAACGTCTTCTTGAACGAACAAGAAACGCCCCAATACTGCACGTACATCTTTTTCATTCATGTGTGGATATTGATCCCAAACATAATCGAGAATGGTTTTATTTGATTTAAATTCAGCTTGTTTTTGATCATAGTATCCAATTTGTAAATTAGCACCAAAGATAATTTGACCACCTAGTTTTGGATGTTTTTCAGCAATTGTTTTTATCAATGTTGTTTTACCAACACCATTTGGCCCAATGATAGCTATATGATCCCCTTTAAAGACTTCGAGGTTTATAGGTCGTGTAATAGGTGAGTCGTAACCAATCTTTAAATCATGAATATGCATCACATCATTACCAGTATTACGGTCGAAGCCAAATTGTATATTTGCACTTCTAGCATCTATCATAGGTTTATCAATACGTTCCATTTTTTCCAATGTTTTACGTCTACTCTTAGCCATGCCACTTGTAGATGCACGAGTAATATTTTTTTCTACAAAGGTTTCTAAACGCTTGATTTCTTCTTGTTGCTTTTCAAATTCTTGCATGCGCTTTTCGTAATACTGATTACGTTGCTTTATAAATTGCTCATAGTTTCCTACATAGTGTTTTACATTTCCTAGAGCAACATCATAAACTTGAGTTACAATTTTATCTAAAAAATATCTATCATGACTGATAATCACAATTGCTCCTTTAAAGTACTTTAAGTAATCCTCTAACCACTTGGTTGTTTCCATGTCTAGATGGTTAGTTGGTTCATCAAGAAGGAGTAGATCGGGTTCTTTAAGTAACATTTGAGCAAGAGAAAGACGTGTTTTTTGACCACCACTAAAATCATTAATAGGCTTGTTGAAATCGATTTCTGTAAAGTTAAGCCCGTGCAGTACTGTTTTAATTTTACTTTCATATTGATAACCATCTAATTGCTCATAACGATTAGTTAAAGTTTCATATTTTTCAATATGTGATTGATATTCATCGGATTCATAATCTTGTCCATTTCGTGCAAGCCAATCTGTTTCATCCTTAATTAAATTTTCAATTTTTTTAATGTGTTCAAAGGGCTTAGACATTTCTTCAAAGACAGTAGCTTCTGAATTGAGTGTCATTTGCTGAGTTAAATAACTCATTGTTAAATTTTTGATTTTTGATATATGACCACTATCGTAATTTTCGACACCTGCTATGATTTTCATTAATGTCGATTTACCAGCTCCATTACGGCCTACTACGCCGATTCTTTCGCCAGTTTTCACCTCAAAATTAACATCTGTGAAGATATCTTCACCATCGAACGATTTGGAGATGTCATTAAGTTGTAAAAGTATCATTCGATTCTCACCTTTCTATGTATTTGAAATAGGTTTAAACTATATATAAAGTATTTGTTTTTAAATATTTAAATTTTTGTTAATTCTATATTATCGAATTTTAAATAGAAAAATAAATTGCGTACGTTGTCTTGAAATGATGTTAAACTCAATTACCTCTATTCTACAGTATTCATAGAACACATGAAACTAGGATATTTATTTTTAAAAATTAATAATGTATAATGTTTAAGTATTCGTTGTAGACAATTATTTGTATTATGAGATGACATTCAACATATGTTTTAACTCATTTACTGATTTTAAAGATATATGCATAATATACGTGAAAAAGGGGGTTAGATATATGTCAGATGATTTTAAAATTCCTCGCGCTACATTAAAACGTTTACCTTTATATTACAGATTTGTCAGTATTTTGAAAGGTAAAGGTATAGATCGTGTTAATTCTAAAACAATAAGTGAAGCACTACAAATTGATTCAGCTACAATAAGAAGAGACTTTTCATACTTTGGTGAATTAGGAAAAAAAGGATATGGATATAATATAGATAGTATGCTTGAATTCTTTAAATCAGAATTAAGTGAGAGCGATCAAATTAAAATTGCCATTATAGGTATTGGTAATTTAGGGCGTGCATTACTTACATATAACTTTTCAATACATGATGAGATGACAATTACTGAAGCTTTTGATATTAGATCAGATATTATAGGTGAAAATATTGGTGACGTTGTGGTAAAACATAGCGATGATATCAAAACGACATTAGAATCAGAAGATATTGATGTAGTCATTTTAACAACACCAGATAATGTAGCACAACAAGTTGCTGATGAACTTGTGAAAGCCGGTGTTAAAGGTATACTAAACTTTACACCACGTCGAATTAAAACACCCCAAGATGTCCAAGTACATCATATTGACTTTGGTATAGAGTTACAATCATTATTGTTCTTCATGAAAAATTATAGTAAATAATTAATAAAAATCACTTTAACATAGTACTCTCAATTGAGAGTGCTTTTTTTATATTAAACAGTTACAATAGATTATAAATACGAAACTTTTTTAACAAAAATTGTAAGTTGATATTTATTGAAATGGGAGATTGAAACAAGTGACTCAAGAAATAAATTGTAATTTCAAACCACATATTCCTAGAATAATGACAGTTCCTGGTATATTGTTGATACGTGAAAATAAGTTGGAGTTTCAGGCATATAATCAAAACAATAATCCATTCAATATCCAATTCGAACTCTCTAGCATTGTGCGGTATAGAATATCTAAAGGTTTATTAGGAAATAAATTGTTTATTTATTATTCTGATCGAGAGTGGTATAAATTTAGTAACTTATCTAAAAATGACTTAAACAAACTCACAAAATATTTATATTAAAAAATAATAAAGAAAATTAAGAATTTGCAAAATATTGTCCTTTCTACTATAATACCCTAGTATTTATATCGGAAAAAGGTGATAAAATGGTTTGGACAATTATAAGCGGACTAGTCGTTGGCATATTGCTAGGATTTGTAATGCAGAGAACAAGATTTTGTTTAGCTGGTGGATTTAGAGATATGTACGTTCAAAAGAGTAACAAAATGTTTTATGCATTGCTTATTGCTATTACAGTCCAAAGTATTGGTTTACTTATTCTAAAGAACTTGAATATTATTGAGGTTCCAGCAGAAACATTTCCAGTTATAGGAACTATTTTGGGATCCTTTGTTTTTGGAATAGGAATAGTATTAGCTGGAGGATGCGCGACTGGAACTTGGTATAGGGCTGGTGAAGGGTTAATTGGAAGTTGGGTGGCATTAATATTTTATGCATTGACTTCAGCCGTAACTAAAACTGGGGTACTTCTTCCAATAATGAATCAAATAAATAAACCGACACAAGTCAGCACAAGTATGACAAGTACAACTGGTATACCACAATGGATTCTCGTAACGTTATTAACTGTAATTACAATATTTTTAGTTGTAAAAACAATTCGAAAGCCTAAAATAATGGTGCCCCAACTTAAACAAAAATATAGTGGTATTAGACATTATCTATTTGAAAAAAGATATCATCCATTTGTTGCTGGCATTGCAATAGGTTTTATTGCTCTACTTGCTTGGCCTATGAGTGAATCTACTGGGAGAATGGGTGGCTTAGGTATAACAACACCATCTGCAAATCTTGTAAATTATCTTATTTCAGGAGATTTAAAATTTATTGATTGGGGTGTGCTTTTGGTACTAGGTATATTCATAGGTTCTTATATAGCTGCAAAAGGGTCTAAAGAATTTAGATGGAGATTGCCAGATATTAAGACAATTCGCAATAGTGCGCTTGGTGGCATATTTATGGGATTTGGTGCTTCAGTTGCAGGTGGTTGCTCTATCGGTAATGGTTTAGTAGAGACAGCTACAATGAGTTGGCAAGGATGGATTGCTTTAGCCTCTATGATTATTGGTGTTTGGTTTATGAGTTATTTTATTTTTGTAAAACCTATGAAAAAGTTACAACAAGTATCTCAAAGCTAAGATTGGTTATTCAAATGTGACATTAGATAAAGTGAATGAGGAGGTATATCAATGGTATACGAATTAGGAACAGTAGGGATGGTTTGTCCATTTCCTTTAATAGAAGCACAAAAGAAAATGAATGATTTAAATCAAGGGGATGAATTGAAAATCGATTTCGATTGCACCCAGGCTACCGAAGCATTACCTAATTGGGCTGCAGAAAATGGATATCCAGTTACAAACTATGAGCAACTTGATGATGCATCATGGACGATTACTATTCAAAAGGCATAAAAACTTATAGTTATAAGGTTGATAAAAAGATTTTTTAAGGATAGAAAATTAAGCAAATTTAATTATAGATTAAATTGACGAGAAAAAAGTTAAATTAAGTAGCCATTAGCTATATCGTTGAAAGAAAGAGCTAAACTTGAAGACTGTTTTTAATTTAATGAAATTCGTTAGTAGAATTATGATAGCCTGAGACAACAATCATTGTCCCAGGCTTATTTATTATTGTAATGAGATAACTAAATCAAGATTATCTTTTTATTATACTCATTACTAACATGGTGTAACGAAAGTAATTTGTTTTTAGTACTACGCTTATATATACAATGTAACTTAAAGTGACATACTGTGTAACATGACCTTACCTAATTTTGCTTTTTAAAAAAACACTCATTATGATGTTTTTAAAGGAAGTGGTAAGTATGAATATGAATGATACAATATTTCTATTTTTATGTACTCTATTAGTATGGTTAATGACACCAGGTTTAAGCCTTTTTTATGGGGGACTCGTACAATCAAAAAATGCTTTAAATACTGTAATGCAAAGTATGGTTGCCATTGTCATTGTCACATTTATATGGATAATGATTGGTTTCTCTTTAAGTTTTGATGGAGGTAATCAATGGATAGGTGGTTTGAAATTTTTGGGTCTTCATCATGTTGGTTTTGAAACTTCAAAAACTTTGAGTCCTCATATCCCTCTCTCATTATTTATGTTGTTTCAAATGATGTTTTGTACAATTGCGGTATCTATTTTATCAGGTTCGATAGCCGAGAAAATGAGATTCATTCCTTATCTGATTTTTGTGAGTTTATGGGTTCTATTAATTTATAGCCCTGTTGCCCACTGGGTATGGGGTAGTGGTTGGATTAGTAAAATTGGAGCAATAGATTATGCGGGTGGAACAGTAGTTCATATAACATCAGGTGTATCTGGTTTGGTTCTTGGGATAATGATAGGTATAGGTAAAAAGAAAGAAAAACATACTCCCCATAATCTATTAATTACACTTATAGGTGGTATATTAGTATGGTTAGGATGGTATGGATTTAATGTGGGCAGTGCATTTACATTCGATCACATAGCCATGATATCGTTTGTGAATACAGTTATTGGTGCAAGTGCAGGTGCTTTCGGTTGGTTAATCTTTGAATATATCTTGAAAAAGACTACAAGCTTACTAGGTCTTTTATCTGGAGCACTCTCTGGTCTTGTCGCTATTACACCAGCAGCAGGATACGTCAGCTATATGAGTGCTATGATTATTGCAATAATTGGTGGCATAGGTTGCTATATCGTTATAAATTTAATCAAAGTAAAACTCCAATATAATGATGCACTTGATGCATTTGGTATTCATGGTGTAGGTGGTATCTTAGGAGCCGTGTTTACAGGAGTTTTTCAATCACATCAAATTAATAGTGCGGTGCAGAATGGTTTTATCTATACAGGTGATTTTAAAATAGTAGTTATTCAACTTGGCGCGGCAATTGCGACTGTCGTTTTTAGCGCAATAGTCACATTTTTGATTGCTAGATTTATTAAAATTTTTACTCCTTTAGCTACAACTCAAGAAGAAGATAAAACCGGACTCGATGTTATAGTACACGGTGAGAAAGCATATTTCTATGGAGAGCTAAATAAGTTTAATCGTCATATTAAGTTTTAAAATTATATAAATGACAATCACCTAACACGTCAATTTATTTAATCGTATTCTAAACAATAATTTCAACTATTTAAAGCGTTGGTTCATATGATAAAATAAAAAGAAATGATGGATGACGTGATAGGTGATTTTTTATGAAAAATATATCAGATATAGCAAAACTAGCTGGAGTATCGAAAAGTACTGTTTCACGCTTTTTAAATAATGGATCTGTAAGTCCAGCAACAAAAGAAAAAATAACTAAAATAATAGAAGAAAATAATTATCAACCTAATCAATTTGCACAAAGCTTAAGAGCTCGACGTACCAATTTGATTGGAGCAATTATTCCACGTATGAATTCATACGCTGTTGATGAAACAATTAAGGGCTTGGTACACCAATGTAGTAAACATCGATATCAGTTATTATTAAATTACACAGGATTAGAAATAGACGGTGAAATTTCGGCACTAAAAACATTATCACGTAGTAAAGTTGATGGAATCGTGCTAATGGCAACACATATTACTGAAGCGCATATTGAAGTCATTGAGAAAATAGATGTTCCTGTCATTATAGTAGGACAAGAACATGATCAACTATATAGTATATATCACGATGATTATGAAGCTGGATATAAAATTGGAGTACTCATTGGTGAAAAAGGATGTCGAAATGTACATTTCTTTGGTGTAAGTGAAGAAGATATTGCAGTTGGTGTTCAACGTAAGCTGGGAGTTATTCAAGCGCTGAATGATTATCACATAAGTCCGAAAATTTATGAGACAACATTTAAGCATGAACAAGCTTTTAAAGATGTAAGTCAGCAACTTAAAAGAGTACATCATGCTGATGCGATAGTTGGAGCAACTGATACCATTGCTTTTGCAATCCATAAATATTGCTCTGATCATCAACAAAGGTTTTACAATTGTTCAATATATGGATTTGGTGGAGACCCTATGACTCAAATAGTATCACCTGTCATTCAAACGGTTAGCTATAATTACTTTGAAGCAGGAGAGCAAGCATTAAAAGAAATTAACCAACTATTAAAAGGTGAACAAACAGCATTAAAAATAAAAATTCCTATCCAATTGAATTAACATGCACAACAAGCTTGTTTTAGTTAAAATGGAACCGATACCACATATAATGATAATTGCTAATCAAATTGGTATAATTATTGTGAAAACATAGTTAAATGAAATAATTAATTATATGTTGACTGGTATCAATTGGATATTAATAAGCCTGAATTTAAACATATCAAACAGTGACATTATTAACATATTTCTCTAAATCAATATGTTAGAATAATAGAGTTATTAATATATAAATAATTGTAGTAGGAGGAAGAACATAGTGGAGTGGACTCGTGAAGAGAGATACCAACGTATTGAGGATGTTGATAAAACATATCTTGAGCAACTGAAACACCAAGTGGATACATCTTTATATAGACAAACATTTCATATCCAACCTGAAATGGGTTTATTGAATGATCCAAACGGACTCATTTATTATGAAGGATACTACTATATTTCACATCAATGGTTTCCGTTAGGTGCTGTGCACGGTTTAAAATATTGGTTTAATTATAAAAGCAAAGATTTATTACATTTTGAACCTCAAGGAACACTTCTTAAACCTGATACTAAGTATGATAGTCATGGCGTATATAGTGGAAGTGCTTTTGAATATCAAAATCACCTTTATTATATGTATACAGGTAATCATCGTGATCAACATTGGAATAGAATTTCCAGTCAAATGATTGCCAGAATGAACAAAGACGGAAAAATAGAGAAGTTTCCTAAACCTGTGATTTATGGACAACCTGAAGGGTATACAAGTCATTTCAGGGATCCCAAGGTATTTGAAAAAAATAATCAACTGTACGCTATTCTAGGTGCTCAAAATGAAAATGAGTTGGGGCGTTTACTTTTATATCGTAGTCAAGATGTTGTTGATTGGCATTTTGAGGGTGAGATTAAAACTAGTCTGACACAATTTGGTTATATGTGGGAGTGCCCTGATTATTTTAGACTAGGCAATAAAGATGTCATACTCATGTGTCCACAAGGTGTTGAAGCTGAAGGAGATAAATTTAGAAATATCTATCAATCAGGGTTTATGATAGGAGATTTAAACTTTAATAATCTATTTTTCGACCATGAAAGTTTTCAAGAATTGGATAATGGTTTTGATTTCTACGCGCCACAAACGTTTATTGATGCAGAAGGGCAACGCATTTTAATAGGATGGATGGGACTTCCAGATACAGAGTATCCTACAGATAAAGAGGGGTGGGCACATTGCCTTACTATTCCTCGAGTGCTTACCATTGAAAATGGAAAACTTAAGCAACGACCTTTTAAGCAGTTAGAAGATTTAAGAACAAATAAAGAAACAGCTTTGGGATATGCTAATAAATTCAAACGTAAATTACATCCATATGAGGGTAAACAGTATGAGATGATTATAGATATATTAGAAAATGATGCTTCAGAAATATATTTTGAATTGCGTAGCTCTCGATCTGAATCTACATTGATTACTTATAATAAACATGAAAATAAACTCACTTTAGATCGTACCGATAGTGGGAAACTACCATCAAATGTCGATGGAACAACGCGTTCTACCATTTTAGACTCACCATTAAAACAGTTACAAATTTTTGTAGATACATCTAGTATCGAAATATTTTGTAATGATGGTGAGCGTGTTTTAACCTCACGTATTTTCCCAAATGAGGATGCTACTGGTATAAAAGCTTCGACTGAATCTGGTCAAGTATATTTAAAATTCACTAAATATGAATTAAAAGGGTGATTTATAATGAGACGTCTATTTGCCATTGGAGAGGCATTAATTGATTTCATACCACACGTAACACATTCAAAATTAAAAGATGTTGAACAATTTAGTCGACAAGTTGGAGGCGCACCGTGTAACGTAGCGGCTACAGTAAGTAAATTAGGTGGAAAATCAGAAATGATAACACAGCTAGGAAATGACGCGTTTGGTGATATCATTGTAGAAACAATTGAACAACTTGGCGTAGGTACGCAATATATTAAGCGAACTAATAAAGCAAATACTGCGTTGGCATTTGTTAGCCTTCAAGATGATGGTCAAAGAGATTTCTCATTTTATCGTAAACCTTCTGCAGATATGTTATATCAACCTGAAAATATTGATAATATTCAAGTATTTCAAGACGATATTTTACATTTTTGTTCTGTAGATTTAATAGAGAGTGACATGAAATATGCCCATGAGAAAATGATTGAAAAATTCGAGTCAGTAGGTGGTACCATTGTTTTTGATCCTAATGTACGCTTACCTTTATGGGAAGATAAACTCGAATGTCAACGTACAATTAATGCGTTCATACCTAAAGCACATATTGTTAAAATATCTGATGAAGAATTATTATTTATTACTGGTAAGAAGAATGAAGATGAAGCAATTCAATCTTTATTTAGAGGTCAAGTTAATGTAGTGATTTATACGCAAGGAGCACAAGGTGCAACTATTTTTACCAAAGATAATTATCGTATTCATCATGAGGGGTATCAAGTACAAGCAATTGATACAACTGGTGCTGGTGACGCATTTATAGGTGCTATTATTTATTGCATACTCGAGTCTCAGCATTCTGAATGTAAAGATTTATTTAGGGAAAAAGGGAAGGATATACTAGCGTTTAGTAATCGTGTTGCAGCACTTACAACAACGAAACATGGTGCTATTGAAAGTTTGCCAACAAAAGAAGAAATAAAAGACTATTATTGATTTAAAATATAAGAAATAAGTAAAACACCCATCTCTACAATTTCATATCGTAAAGATGGGTGTTTCATTATATTTTTTTAACATTACGTACTGAAGCGAAACAATTTTCGCCATTCTTAAAATAAACAATACGTTCTTTTGAATCAATAGATTCAATGTTATGCCTGTTTATCACAAAACTGTTATGACATCTAAAGAAACGTTCATCAAGCTGTGCTAATTCCTTTAAATTTCCATAAAATTCAATTTGTCGATTATCAAGATGTGCGATGAGTCTATGAGATTTCGTAGATGATTCAAAAAACATAATATCATCATATTGAACGTATACTGAATTACTTCCACGTTTTAACTCAATCGTATCTACATTACTTTCTTTAGATAATAATTTGAGTCGTGTATGTGCTGTTTCAAGACAATCTATGATTCTCATTTTTAATTCAGATGGATCATCCTTAAAAATAAAATCCATAGCAGCCACTTTATAAACAAACGTCAAATAAGTCAGTTCACTGTGGCTGGTTACAAATATAATATTACCAACAGGATCATGTTTACGAATTTCACTGGCTAATTTAATACCGTTCATATCAGCTTCTAATTGAATATCAAGGAAGTAACAACCAATGTCATTAAGTTCTTTTGATTGCTCTAAGACCTCATAAGGATCATTTGTTGCTAAAGCTAACTCCATTGGCTTTTCTTCAATCATTATGTAGTTTTTAATGATTGATACCATATGTTCTCTTTGTCTTTGATCATCTTCACAAACAAAAATTTTCATTTAATTCTACACATCCTTATGATTCCTTATTATTTATTTCGACTTTTTGTACAAAGTAACCATTTTCGATGACAGTTTCTAATAAAACATTCTCGTTTGAGTCTGTCAGTTCTTTTAAAGTTGATAAACCTAAACCGCGATTATCGCCTTTGGTAGAAAAACCTTGTTCAAATAACTCATGAATTTTAGGAATATCTTCACTACATTTATTCATAACGATAAAAGTGACAGATTCATCATTATCAATGAATGCGATATTGATGAGTGGTTCTTCAAGATTTTCTGAAGCTTCAATAGCATTATCAGTTATAATACCGATAATACGACTAAGCTCAACAGTATTCATATCGATACGATCAATTTCATCAGGAACCTCAATACTAATTGGAATACGTTTTTCTTGAGCTTGAATAATTTTAGTAGTAATGAGCCCTTTAATTTCTCTCACTTTCAATTTTTCAATACCATTCATTTTAATAGAGCGAGTTTTTAATTTATCTTTCATTGGCACGATATGTTCATCAAAATATTTACGTAATCCAGGCATATCATCTTCTCTTATGTAATCTGAAAGAGTGGTGAGAATATTCACATAATCATGTCGGAACTTACGCATTTCATTGTTAATGCTTTCTATACGTAACGTGTACTCATAATATGCTTCGATTTCTTGTAGCTTACGTTTATATTTCATTTCACGTAGTGCGAAAGCCGATAACAATAATATAACCAAACTCAAAAATACGATAACAGAAACAAAAATGATGGCATAAAATTTCAAACTATTATTTTCTTGTAAATTAGTTTGTGAAATTATATAGAAGTATATAAAAGCAATAGCTAATACAAAAGAAATAATAAAGTAATATCTTTTGCTTATATATAAATAAATATACCTAAGCTTAATTAATAAGTGTTTAAATAAATGTGCCAAAATTAAAGATAAAATGACATAAATTAATAAATGAAAGATAGTAAATAAATAAATGTTATGTATTATATCTTCAGTATATAAAGAGATGACTACTGTAATAAAATTTGTTAAATATGACAACAAAGTGCTCATTAACACTATAACTATAGAATACCATCTGACTTTTGAATAGAAGAAAATTATAATCATTAATACTACAAGTACAAGTGCTTGGCTTGAATAAACATTATATAATATTGCAGAAAGGATTATAATTCCAGTAATGAAAATATAATCCTTTCTTACAAATTTAATATTAGCAATAGTTTTTATAACCCAAACCAAAAGAAATATCTGTATAGCTGCAAATGATAAAAAGTTAAGCTCATCCAATTGAATACACTCTTTCTACTAAATTCTACTCATCTAGTTTAGTTAATTCTTCTGGCACTTGTGGCTCATCGAGATAACTAGCACAAGGGTTGTATTTTGCTGCGTTACCAATTACTGCCATAAAGTTAGAAAATAATTTTAAAAGTAAGCCACCTAATAAATTCATATCTGTTAATCCTCCTTAGGAAAAAATATTGGTAAAAGTGTAATAGACTCTATTACAACACCCGAGATTACAATTTTTTTGAATACTTCTTCTAGTGTTAAAGCGATTGTTATGATTATGATAAAACTTAATATGGAGAGTACTTTTTTCTTCTTAAGTAAATGTTTAGGTATAGGTTGTTTCTTTGTTGCAGCCGGTGCAAAAGATATTACTAATAAAAAACTAATTATGGCTAAAAAATAAAATATATTTGTACTAAGAGGAAAATGTAGCACTAGCCAAGGTATAAATATAAAATAAAGAATATTTTGTATATGACATTGAAGAGATGTTTTAGCATGTGCACCATGAGCAAATAGTCTTAATAGAAAGTAACTAATATGAGTTAAAAATGTAAAAATGAGCAAATCAAAAAAATAAGATATTCCATATAGAACCACTGTTTTTTCAATATTACCAGCAACGACCTGCATCCCTAAACGAACTTTTAGAAACTGAATGTGATCTAGGTTATTTTTACGTTGTAAAAATTGAGCAAATTGCTCAATTTTTTTATCGATGATTTTCACTTGTTTTCTACTCTCCTCAAGTGTCATTATACAATTTTGCGCAACATTTTTTAGAAAACATGCCTAACTGTTAAAAAAATATACCTAAGTGTTTTAATTAAGTGCTATTAGATATTTTACCATATTTAGTTTTACAGTTGAGTACTAAATATTGCTATTTACGAAATTTTAATCTTTAAATGGAAAAATCATGTTTTAATAGACTCATATCACAGAGATGTGATTGAAAGATAGTTGAAAAATTTGCTTAATCTAGTCGAGTGAATGTTAAATTCATTCGTATCCATTACCTTAATTCGAAAGGAGTGAAGTTATAATGGCAGCAGATATCATTTCTACAATCGGTGATTTAGTAAAATGGATTATCGATACAGTTAATAAATTCAAAAAATAATTTTTGAATGAGTCTATTGTAACTTTTGTAACTTTGTTTTCTTCGTATAATTAATACTATTAGTGAGTTGTTGAGCCATCCCGACTTAATAATTTACTAATATAAACTAAGCAAGTGAGAAGCATTTGCTAGTAGCTGTAGTTTCCTTGGACTCAGTGTTACGTATTATTCTTAGCTACCTTAAATAGGTAATTATTTCTAGCATGTAAGCTATCGTAAACAACATTCAATTTATCATGTTAAATAGATAAATTCACTAAAATTTTTTCATAATTAATAACATCCCCAAAAAATAGATTGAAAAAATAACTGTAAAAACATTCCCTTAATAATAAGTTATCAAGCCGTGAGTCTCTCCCAAGCTCACGGCTTTAACTATGCTATTTATAAAGATGTGGTTTTAGATTTTTGAAAACTGGAATATATTCTCTTTGTTGATCTACTAAGTCTATGTCGATATGTGTTGTTAGTACACCTTCTTTATCATCTAAATGGCCTAAAATTTCACCATTAGGATTAATGACAATTGAATTTCCAGCATAACTGGTGTGACCATCATCACCACAACTATTACAAGCTACAATAAAAATATCATTTTCGATTGCTCTCGCTTTTAGTAATGATAACCAATGATCTAGTCTTGAGTTAGGCCACTGTGCTACATAAAAAGCAATTTTAGCACCTTTTCTAGCTGGATAGCGTAATATCTCTGGAAATCGTAAGTCATAACAAATGATTTGTGTAACAAGTGTTTGATCAGATAAATAAAAAGGTTCAGGGACTACATGTCCACCACATAAAAATTCTGGTTCACGTAACATTGGCACGAGATGTATTTTGTCATATTCATTAATCAATTCTCCGTTTTTATTGATTGCAAAAGCAGTATTATATATATGATTTTCTCTTATATTTGAAACTGAACCTGCAATGATATCCACATTAAATGTATGTGCTAAATCTTTTATAAAGAGAGAACTGTCTTTAAGATTTTTATCAGCTTTTTGTTCTAATTCTTCTAAAGCATAACCGTTATTCCACATTTCTGGAAGCACGACGACACTGGTATCTTTATCTAAATATTGCTTAAACTTAGTTTTGATATTTTGCATATTTTTTTCAACATTTCCACGTTCTACATTGAATTGAAGTATTTGGATTTTCAATATATTCACCCGCCTGTCATTTTAGTTATAAGATACTAAAATTGCCAGTTAAAGGCAAAATTTCATTTAAAATATCTAAAATTTAATCATGTTAATCTATACATACAACTATATTGAACTAACATAAATTTTGAAATTTTGTTAGGCTTAGGGTGAAGCTTTAGCTTACATCTAATTATCAAGTACTAATTAAAATAAAAAATTTCATGAATTCTGTTGTTTACAAATAGTTACTTTTACGTTTCAACTTTATTAATATTAATTTTCAATAATCATATTTAAATGCAAAATGCTTAGTTTTTTTATATACTTGAAATAACAAAAGATTGTAATGGGGAGGTGGTTGAATCTATGAAAAAGTTTAACATTAAACATTCATTTATGCTTACGGGCTTTGCGTTCATGGTAACTACATCATTATTCAGTCACCAAGCACATGCTGAGGGTAGTCATCCTATTGACATTAATTTTTCTAAAGACCAGATTGATAAGAATACAGCTAAGAGCAATACTATCAATGAAGTGAATGACACTAGTCGCACAGGAAATAGTATGAATTCGGATAATGATTTAGACACAGATATCGTTTCAGATAGTGATTCAGATTCAGACATTGACACATATTTAGATAGTGATTCAGATTCAGATGGTGACTCAGATTCAGGTAGTGATTCAGGTGCAGACAGTGATTCCGATTCAGATAGTGATTCGGAATCAGATAGTAACACAGATTCAGACAGTGACTCTGACTCAGATAGTGACTCAGATGCAGACAGTGATTCAGACTCAGATAGCGACTCAGGTGCAGACAGTGACTCGGATTCAGATAGTGACTCAGATGCAGACAGTGACTCAGATGCAGACAGCGACTCAGACGCAGACAGTGATTCGGATTCAGATAGCGGCTCGGATTCAGATAGTGATTCCGATTCAGACAGTGACTCGGATAGTGATTCAGACTCTGATACAAGTTCAGGTAAGGGTTCACATACCGGAAAAAAACCTGGTAATACTAAAGGAAATACAAATAGACCTTCTCAAAGTCATACGAATCAACCCCAAAGGCCTAAATACAATCAAACAAATCAAAACAATATAGACCATAATATTAATCATACACGTACTAATGGAGACGGTGCGCCATATAAACCTCGACAAAATATTATTCATTCTAGCTCAGGTCATAGAAATCAAAATAATATAAATCAATTTATATGGAATAAAAATGGCTTTTTTAAATCTCAAAATAATATCGAACATAGAATGAATAGTAGTGATAATACCAATTCATTAATTAGCAGATTTAGACAATTAGCAACGGGTGCCTATAAGTACAATCCGTTTTTGATTAATCAAGTAAAAAATTTGAATCAATTAGATGGAAAGGTGACAGATAGTGACATTTATAGCTTGTTTAGAAAGCAATCATTTAGAGGAAATGAATATTTAAATTCATTACAAAAAGGGACAAGCTATTTCAGATTTCAATATTTTAATCCACTTAATTCTAGTAAATACTATGAAAATTTAGACGATCAGGTTTTAGCTTTAATTACAGGAGAAATTGGCTCAATGCCAGAACTTAAAAAACCTACGGATAAAGAAGATAAAAATCACAGCGCCTTCAAAAACCATAGTGCAGATGAAATAACAACAAATAATGACGAACACTCCAAAGATTATGATAAGAAAAAGAAAATGCATCGAAGTCTTTTATCATTAAGTATTGCAATAATTGGAATTTTTCTAGGAGTCACTGGACTATATATCTTTAGAAGAAAAGGATAATAAAATAAGCATCTCGCCATGTATGATAATTAATTTATACATGATGAGATGCTTTTATTTTTAAAATATAAAATGGAATATAAATGTTGCTTGTTCTTGCAATTTTTTAATAGAATCTCCACCTATAACTTGAGTTAATACAACCGAACCATTCATAAGCATGTGTATACCTATTGGCACTGCAATTCGTTTTGTATAAACATAAGCAAGTGAGAAAATGACTCCCATTCCAAAATATACTGGTATAAATTTGAAGTCATTATGTGCTAAAGCGAATATTAGAGAGCTTACTACAGATGCAATGATAAAGCTTACCACACGTGATCCTTTTATAAAGTTATACAATTCTCCGAAGATAACTTTACGAAAAACGTATTCCTCTAAAATGGGACCTACGATGGATATTAAAACGATAAATATCGGCATTTGCTTAGCAATAGCCATTAACCTTTCGGTGTTCGGACTTCTTTGGGGACTTCCATTGATGGCAAATAAAATTATACTGATGATGATTTGGTAAATCATCACAATACAAAATCCTAATAGAACCCAGGCGATAATATATCTTTTAGGTTCCTTATGTCCTTGTTCTAATTGAGTAGGATTTTTAATGGTTGCTTGCATGAAAATGATTAACAATGCAGCGATGATGAAGATAGATACTTGCATGATAATCATTGTTTGGGCAGTTTGCATTTTAGACATATCTCCAAGTAAATGGCTACCTAAAACCAAACCAGGTAATATTTGAGCTAAACCGTAGAATAGAACGGTTAATAGGGATACCCATAACCTTTTCATAATTTCCCTCCATCTATATATGTATATTATATATTTTATCGTAAATAAAGGTTAAGTACAAAATTAATAGTCCTTATTGCTTGATATATTGACCAATTTTGATTAATATTAAAAACAGATTAGCACTCTATATATCAAAGTGCTAAATCACATGTAAATGAAGGAGGAACAATCATGCTTAAACCATTAGGAAATCGTGTGATTATTGAGAAGAAAGAGCAAGAACAAACAACTAAAAGTGGCATCGTTTTAACAGATAGCGCTAAAGAAAAATCAAATGAAGGTGTGATCATTGCAGTTGGACAAGGTCGTTTATTAGACAATGGCACACAAGTTGCTCCTCAAGTCAGTGAAGGTGACACAATCGTCTTCCAACAATACGCAGGTACTGAAGTGAAACGTGGCGACAAAACATATTTAATTTTAAATGAAGAAGATATATTAGCTATTATAGAATAAAGTGCGAATTTTAAATATTAATTAAATGATTTAATAAGTGGAGGTTGTTTAGACTATGGCAAAAGATCTTAAATTCTCTGAAGACGCACGTCAAGCAATGTTACGTGGCGTTGATAAATTAGCAAACGCTGTAAAGGTTACAATTGGACCTAAAGGACGAAATGTTGTTCTAGATAAGGATTATACAACACCTTTAATTACAAACGACGGTGTAACAATTGCTAAGGAAATAGAGTTAGAAGATCCATATGAGAATATGGGTGCAAAATTAGTGCAGGAAGTTGCGAATAAAACAAATGAAATTGCTGGGGACGGTACTACTACAGCAACAGTATTAGCGCAATCAATGATTCAGGAAGGTCTTAAGAATGTTACAAGTGGTGCAAATCCTGTAGGCTTAAGACAAGGTATTGACAAAGCAGTGCAAGTGGCTATAGAAGCGCTTCATGAGATTTCTCAAAAGGTTGAAAATAAGAACGAAATAGCGCAAGTTGGAGCTATTTCAGCAGCAGATGAAGAAATAGGACGCTACATTTCTGAAGCAATGGATAAAGTAGGTAACGATGGCGTTATCACAATTGAAGAATCAAATGGATTTAATACAGAATTAGAAGTAGTTGAAGGAATGCAATTTGATCGCGGTTATCAATCACCATATATGGTAACTGACTCAGATAAAATGATAGCTGAATTAGAACGTCCATATATATTAGTAACGGATAAGAAAATTTCATCATTCCAAGATATTCTTCCATTATTAGAACAAGTTGTGCAGTCTAGTCGACCAATTTTAATTGTTGCGGATGAAGTAGAAGGTGATGCGCTTACTAATATTGTTTTAAACCGTATGCGCGGAACATTTACTGCTGTAGCAGTTAAAGCTCCAGGATTTGGTGATCGACGTAAAGCAATGTTAGAAGACCTAGCAATATTAACTGGTGCTCAAGTCATTACTGATGATTTAGGTTTAGAACTTAAAGATGCATCTCTTGATATGCTAGGTACTGCAAATAAAGTTGAAGTGACTAAAGATCACACAACAGTCGTAGATGGTAATGGTGATGAAAATAATATTGATGCTCGTGTAGGTCAAATTAAAGCGCAAATTGAAGAAACTGATTCAGAGTTTGATAAAGAAAAATTACAGGAACGCTTAGCAAAACTAGCTGGTGGCGTAGCTGTTATCAAAGTAGGGGCTGCAAGTGAAACAGAACTTAAAGAACGTAAACTAAGAATTGAAGACGCATTAAATTCAACACGTGCGGCGGTGGAAGAAGGTATCGTTGCTGGTGGTGGTACTGCGTTAGTCAATATATATCAAAAAGTAAGTGAAATTAAAGCAGAAGGTGATGTTGAAACAGGTGTTAATATTGTTTTACAAGCATTACAAGCACCAGTTAGACAAATTGCTGAAAATGCAGGATTAGAGGGTTCAATTATTGTTGAACGTTTAAAACATGCAGAAGCGGGCGTTGGTTTCAATGCAGCAACAAATGAATGGGTTAATATGTTAGAAGAAGGTATAGTAGATCCAACTAAAGTAACTCGTTCAGCGTTACAACATGCAGCAAGTGTAGCTGCTATGTTCTTAACAACTGAAGCAGTCGTTGCTAGTATTCCGGAGCCAGAAAATAATGAACAACCTGGAATGGGTGGCATGCCAGGTATGATGTAGATATTTTATTGATTTTAGCCTTCAATATAAATATTTAATTTAAATTACTAACAAGCTTCTTAAAAGTTGAATAGACTTTTGAGAGGCTTTTTTAGGTATGAGCTAAAATTATCGTAATTACTAAAAACGTCAGATATATCACTATATAGTAAAGTTATAATGTTTAGTCAGTAAAGCTCTGAGAAATCAAGGATTTTAATACAGTTATAAAAGTGTTATCTCAATGTTGAAAGTAATAAAAAGTCTTTAGTATTATTCGGTAATTTTAAATTGTAAAAAATTAAAATACATGATATATTATAAATTAAATAACGTATTGTGTATGTTTTTCGATTATACTCACACTGTAAATCAGTATCATAGGCATATGATATCGAAGTTTAATTTAAATCAAAAATTAGGAGGCACATACAACTATGAAAGACATCAAACCTAATAATTCGAAATTAATACAAACATATTTAAGTAAGAAAACTTTAAGATATGGTACAGCAAGTGCATTAACATTGGCACTCTATTTATTTAACAGTAACGTAACTGTGTATGCGGATGAAAATACTGCAAATCAAGGAACATCACCAAAAACTTCACAGACAGCACCTACAAATAATAATGAAAATACAGATGCAACAGCCGTAACAACAGATCAAAATAATAATGATGAAGAAGAATACGATGCGTCATATGAACTACCAATTCTTTATGTAACTGTCTGGCTAGATGATCAAGGAAATATTATTAAAGATGCTGTGGAAGATGCTAAAACCCCTGCTTCAGAAAGGCAACCGGTGAAAATTCCTGGGTACCAACATTATAGAACTTCTGTGAGTGACGGAATTACTAAGTTTATTTATCGTAAAATTAGCACTGCACAATCACCTATGGTTGAAAATAATCAACAAGATAATAATACAAATGAAGTTGTTGAAACAACCAATCAAAATAAAGATGAAGTGAATGGAAAAGAACAAAATCAAGCAAATACTTCGGTAACAAATACACAAATTACCAAAAACGAGAAAGACGAAGACACAAAAACACCGAAAAAAGACAAAGAAGAGAAAATCACAAA